>JANXLQ010000036.1 GCA_025355085.1 Rhodopila sp. | reverse complement strand
GATCGCAATGGACAACCTCGGCAGCACGATCCTGCTCCAGGGCCGCGCGGCCGAGGCCGAGGCGACATTCCGCCGCGCCCTGGCGGTGAGGGAGGAAGGCGGCGATACGGCGACCTCGCGTGGGATCGCAATGGACAACCTCGGCCGCGCGATCCTGCTCCAGGGCCGCGCGGCCGAGGCGGAGGAGACATTCCGCCGTGCCCTGGCGCTGGCGGAGGAAGGCGGCGCCCCGGCGACCTCGCGTGGGATCGCAATGGACATGCTCGGCCACGCGATCCTGCTCCAGGGCCGCGCGGCCGAGGCGGAGGAGACATTCCGCCGCGCCCTGGCGCTGGCGGAAGAAGGCGGCGCCCCGGCCGATCTTGTCGGCACCATACGGCAGGATTTAGCGGCCGCGACCAAAGCTTCTGCCTGATCAGCGGAGGTAATTGGTGTTCTCAACTAATCGCCTGGCGGACCCGCCCCCGCTGCGTGGCGAGTGGGGCACACTGTGGGAACGCCCCGATCAGCATCCGCCATCAAAGGGAGAACGACTTTGGCCAACGCAGTAAACCCCAACGCGGGCAAGACCCTCGATGCATCGAAGCTGGTCAACCTGCCGCGTCTGGTGACAGCCTACTTCACCGGCAAGCCGGACCCGGCAGTGCCAGCGCAGCGCGTGGCATTCGGCACCTCTGGCCATCGCGGGTCCGCCTTCGATAACGCTTTCAACGAAAATCATATTCTGGCGATCAGTCAGGCCATCTGCGACCACCGCCGCCGCGCCGGCATCACCGGCCCGCTGTTCATCGGCATCGATACCCACGCCCTGTCCGAACCCGCTTTGGCCAGCGCGTTGGAGGTCTTTGCCGCGAACGATGTCGATACGATGATCGATGCCCAAGGCGGAATTGGTGCCCCGGGCGGCTACACCCCGACCCCGGTCATTTCGCACGCGATCTTGACCTACAATCGGAACCGCACCGCCAATCCGGCGGATGGGGTCGTCATCACGCCTTCCCACAATCCCCCCGAGGATGGCGGCTTCAAGTACAACCCCCCAAACGGCGGACCAGCCGATACCGGCATCACGACGGCGATAGAGCGGGCCGCCAACGCCTATCTCGCGGGGGCTCTCCACGGCGTGCGGCGCATCCCATTGAACCGGGCACTGCAATCCGGGCACGTCCATCGCCACGACTATATCGGCCCGTACGTAGCGGATCTAGGCAATGTCATCGATATGGAGGCGATCCGTTCATCCGGCGTCAAGATCGGGATCGACCCGCTGGGCGGCGCCGCAGTGCATTACTGGCAGCCAATCATCGAACGTTACGCCCTGAACGCGACCATCGTCAGCGAAACGATCGACCCGGCATTCCGGTTCATGACCGCCGACTGGGACGGCAAAATCCGCATGGACTGTTCCTCGCCCTACGCAATGGCCCGGTTGATCGCGATGCGCGACACCTTCGACGTGGCATTCGCCAACGACACCGACGCCGATCGGCACGGGATCGTGACCCGGTCCGGCGGTTTGATGAACCCCAATCATTACCTCGCCACCGCGATTTCGTATTTGTTCGGCAACCGTCCGGGTTGGGGCGATGGCAAGGCAGTCGGAAAGACCGTGGTCAGCAGTGGCATTATCGACCGTGTCGCAACCAAGATGGGGTGCCGGCTTGTCGAAGTACCAGTCGGCTTCAAATGGTTCGTCGATGGCCTGATCGGCGGAACGCTGGGCTTTGCCGGCGAGGAAAGCGCCGGCGCATCGTTCTTAAGGCGAGATGGCTCAGTCTGGAGCACCGACAAGGACGGAATAATCCCCGGCCTGCTGGCAGCCGAGATCACGGCCCGAACCGGACGCGACCCCAGCGAAACATTCACCGGTCTGACAGACGAACTCGGCGTGCCGTTCTACGCACGGATCGATGCGCCAGCCACATCGCGCCAAAAGGATGTGTTAAAAAATATCTCACCTGAACAAATCGGAATGGCGGAACTGGCCGGCGAACCGGTGCGCGCGACACTGTCCGCGGCCCCCGGCAATGGTGCGGCGATCGGCGGCATCAAAGTGGTGACCGAAAACGGCTGGTTCGCCGCGCGGCCGTCCGGAACCGAGGACGTGTATAAAATCTACGCGGAAAGTTTTCGCGGCGAAGATCATCTGCGGCGCATCCAGCAAGAGGCGCAGGACGCGATTTCACGAGTATTCGGCGCAGCGGGTCCGGCGTGATGGCAGACCCGGCCGGGAACAGCATCCGGCGGCACCCATCCCGGCGCTCTGTTCCACCCACCCGCCCCAGTGCTAAACAAACACCCCGCCAAGGTGCTAAACAAACGTCATGAACACCGCCCTCCCCATCCGCGCCGGCACGCGCGGCTCCCCGCTCGCACTGGTGCAGACCCGCACCTTCCTGCGCCTGCTCGCCGCCGTCCCCGGTGCGGGCCAAGGGCAGGAGGTCGTCATCAACACCACCGGCGACGCCGTGCAGGACCGTCCGCTGGCCGATATCGGCGGCAAAGGCCTGTTCGCGAAGGAAATCCACGAGGCACTGCTCGACCGCCGCATAGAATGCGCGGTCCACAGCCTCAAGGATCTGGAAACCGAGTTGCCGCCGGACATCGTCATCGGTTGCGTGCTGGCACGAGAGGACGCGCGCGACGTGCTGCTCCTCGGCGACTCCTGCGGCCTCCCCACCCCCGCCGATCCATTCGCTGCATTGCCGCAGGCAGCACTGATCGGGACCTCATCCGTCCGCCGTCAGGCCCAGTTGTTGCATGCAAGGTCCGATCTGCGCATAGCCTCGATCCGGGGAAATGTGCAGACCCGGCTACGCAAACTCCAGGAAGGGGAATGTCAGGCCAGCCTTCTCGCACTGGCCGGATTGCACCGGTTAGGGATACAGGTTCCAGGCGCCGTCGTGCTGGACCCATCTGCGATGTTGCCGGCGGCGGCTCAGGGCATCGTCGCCATCACGGTGCGCGCCGGCGACACCGCATTGCGCGGGTTGCTGGTGCAAATCGAGGACACGGCATCCCGCATCGCCGCCACCGCCGAAAGAGCAATGCTGGCGGTTTTGGATGGCTCTTGCCGCACCCCGATCGGCGCCCGGGCCTGCCTGCTCGCGGATGGCACCCTAACCCTGACCGGTCTGGTGGCCCGCGCCGACGGATCGTTTCTGTTAAGACGCACGCTGGCCGGTGCCGTCTCCGACGCCGCACGCATTGGGGAGGCATTGGGGGCCAGTTTGCGCGCTGACTCCCCTGCCGATTTGTTCGCCTAGAACCAGGCCGCCTTGTCCACGACGTTGCGTAACGGCCGCCCTTCGGCAAACGCCTTGCAGTTGTCCTGGATGATCTGCAAACGGCGGTCATTCAGATGCGGGCCGTATCCGGCCATGTGCGGCGTCAGCAACACGTTGGGCATGCCCCAGAGCGGATGTTCCGCCGGCAACGGTTCCTGCTCGTAAACGTCCAGGGCCGCACCGGCGATCTGCCCGGCGTTCAACGCGTCCATCAGGTCGTCCAAGCTGGTCGTCATGCCTCGGCCTATGTTGATGAAAAAAGCGCTCGGTTTCATCAGACGAAACTTCGTGGCGTTAAAAAAACCTTCAGTTGCGGGCGTGTGCGGCACTGTCAGGATCACAAAGTCGGCGCGCGGCAGCAGCGACTCCAGTGCCTCCGGCCCATGCAGTTCCGCAACATGATCCGGCTTGCCGGTCCGGCGGGCATCTACTGCCAGAACGTGCATGTTGAAGGCGTGCAACAGGCGTGCGGTCTCGGCGCCGATTCCGCCCAGGCCCACGACCAGCGCCGTGGCCCCTGGAAGAGCAACCACACCCTGGTCCTCCGGCGGCTTCTTCCACTCGCGACGGAGCTGCTGCGGGATAAAGACGTGCAGGCCGCGCGCGAAGGCGAGGACAAATGCCAGGATGTGGGCGCTGATGTGGTCGTTGTAGATTTCCCGGAAATTGGTGACCGTCACCGTATGTGCGACCAGTTCGGGGTAGTAATAACCAGCCGGCGGCGCGGCCTGCGGGGCCTGCAACCACCGTAGCCGTTGCGCCTTTGCCAGCAGTTCGGGGGGCAACGTACCGAACGCTGCGTCCGCGGTGGCGATCGCGGCGGCAGCGGCGGCTGCGTCCTCCGCGACGATGATCTTCATGCCGGAAACGGTGTCGCCCAGCCGCTGCGCCCATTGGCGGGTCAGGGCGGTTTGCGGCGGAAGCATCAGCAGTGTGAAGGCATTGGTAGCGGTCATTGGGCGGCCTCTGACATTGGATGGACTATTCTAGCACCGTTGGTCCGCATTGGCTCCCCACCGGGATCGAAGCGTCTATCGCAGACCGGGGTGGCAATGCCTCATAGCACCAATGGCCGGTAGTCCTCGTTTCGGCAAAACGGCGGCAGTTGCCCGCATCGTCATGGTGCGCGAAAGCCCGTCATCCACGTCTTTTGTTCGTCCCAACAAAGACATGGATGGTGCATCCTTCGCGCGCCATGACGGTGCGAGGGCGGTCGGCGGCACGTCAATATCACCGCCGATCCGTATCAGACCGAGAAATACTTCGCCTTCGGGTTCAGCACCACGATCGCGCTGGTCGATTGTTCCGGATGCAACTGATATTCATCCGACAGCGTAATCCCAACCCGTTCGGCACCCAGCATGCCAAGGATCGGCACCTGGTCTTCAAGGCGGGGGCAAGCGGGATAGCCGAAAGAATAACGGCTGCCGCGATACCCCTGCCCCAGCATCTTCTCCATATCCCGGTCGTCCTCCACTGCGAACCCGAGTTCCGCCCGGATTCGCTTGTGGACGTATTCAGCCATTCCCTCGGCCATCTCCACCGACAACCCGTGCAGATACAGATAGTCCTGATACCGGTTTGCCTCGAACCAAACCCGAGCCGTATCGGACGCCTTTTGTCCAACGGTCACCACCTGCAAGGCGATCACATCGCGTTCCGCGTCGTCGATATCGCGAAAGAAGTCAGCGATACACTCACCATCGTCCTTCGGTTGCCGAGGCAACGAAAACCGTGTCACCTCTGTAACACCGTCCTGTTCGAAGATGATAAGATCGTTGCCCTGCCCGGCGGCTTTCCAATACCCGTACGCAGCCTGCGGCCGCAGGATGTCCTGTTCCTCGCACAACGCCAGCATCCGCCGCATCACCGGGCGCAATTCCTGCTTTGCCCAGCCGAGGAATTCCTCCAGCGTCCGGCCCTGCTTGCGAAAGCCCCACTGAAATTGATACAGGCTACGTTCGTTGATGAACGGCACAATCGCTTTCGGCACGGACTCCAAGACGCGCGCGCCCCAGAACGGAGGCTCCACGACCGGAACATCGTGCGTCAGGCGATGACGCCGCGCCCGGACCGCAGCGATATCGATCGGCAGAAACGCCTTGGTATCGGCCTGCCCAAGCGTGCGGGCAGTGTTACGCGACTTGCCGGCGCGCTTGGACTGTATCACCGCCAAATAATCGTCAAAACCGGTGCTCATAACGCGATCCATCAGATGCAGCCCGTCGAACGCATCCCGGGCATAGGCAACCCGGCTACTGCTGTAGGCGGCGACGCAGGCGTCCTCCACATAGTTACGGGTCAGCGCCGCACCGCCCAGCAGAACGGGAATATCCAGCCCCTGCCGAGACATCTCTTCTAGGTTTTCCCGCATCACGACAGTAGATTTCACCAACAAACCGGACATACCGATGGCGTGTGCCCGGTTGTCCTTCACGGCTTGCAGCATGTCCACCAGCGGCACCTTGATGCCCAGATTGACCACCCGGTAACCGTTGTTGGTCAGAATGATATCCACGAGGTTCTTGCCGATATCATGAACGTCGCCCTTCACGGTCGCCAGGACGATAGTGCCTTTCTCCTGCCCCTCCACCCGCTCCATCAACGGTTCCAGGTAAGCAACGGCACTTTTCATCGTTTCCGCCGATTGCAGAACGAACGGAAGCTGCAGCTTGCCCGCGCCGAATAACTCGCCAACGACTTTCATGCCGTCCAGCAGCACGTTGTTGATGATGTCCAGCGGCTTCAGGGTCAGCAGCGCCTCATCCAGATCGTCCGACAGGCCCTTGCGGTCGCCATCGACAATGCGGTCCTTCAAGCGGCCCTCGGGAGTCTCCGCCCGTTCCTTCTTGACTGCATCGGCCAATTTCCGCCCGTCGAACAGTTCTAACAAACGCTTCAGAGGATCGTACCCGTCCCGCCGCCGGTCGAAGATCAGGTCTTCGGCAACCTGCTTTTCTTCGTCCGCGATCAAATGCATCGGCCGAATCTTCGACACATGCACGATCGCGCCGCTCATGCCCGCACGCACCGCATGATCCAGAAAAACCGAGTTCAGCACAGCACGCGCGGCCGGATTTAAACCAAAACTGACATTCGACAGCCCCAGAATAATCTGAATGTCCGGAAACTCCGCTCGGATCGCGGCAATCCCCTCCAGCGTCCATTGCGCCAGTTTGCGGTCGTCTTCGTTACCGGTCGCGATGGTGAAGGTCAGCGGATCGATCAGCAGATCGTGCTGCGCCAGCCCATGTTTCACGCAGGCGAAATCGACCAGCCGCCGCGTGATGCGCAGCTTGTCCTCCACCGTCTTCGCCATGCCGACCTCATCGATGGTCAACGCGATGACGGCGGCGCCGAAACGTTTTGCCAAAATCAGCCGGTCGGTCGCCGCTTTCTCGCCATCCTCGAAGTTGATGGAGTTAATGATCGGCTTACCCCCATGCAGCTTCAGCGCCGCCTCGATCACCGGCGTTTCCGTGCTGTCGATCACCAGCGGGGAATTCACCGAAGCGGTAAACCGGCGGATGATCTCGGTCATCTCGAAGTCTTCGTCGCGTCCGACAAATGCCATGCAGATGTCCAGCGCGTGCGACCCTTCGCCGATCTGCTGGCGGCCCATCGATACGCAGCCGTCCCAGTCGTGCTTTTCCTGCATTTCGCGCCATTTCTTCGAGCCATTGGCGTTGCAACGTTCGCCGATGGCGAAAATCGCGTTCTCCTGCCGCAACGGTACCGCCTGATACATGCTCGCGACGCTGGGAACCCAGATGGCCTTGCGCTCGGCCGGCGCGGGACGGAAGCCGCCCCGCTTGCGCAACATCGCGTCCAAAGCGGTGATATGCTCGATCGAGGTGCCGCAGCAACCGCCGATCAAATTAACGCCATCCTCATCGATGAACCGTTCCAGCCAGGATGCCAGATCGGCGGCGTTCAGCGGGTAATGGGTGTGGCCATTCACCAGCTCCGGCAGGCCGGCGTTAGGCTGGACAGAGATCAACCCCGGCCAGTTTTTCGCCAGCCAACCCACATGTTCGGACATCTCCTGCGGGCCGGTGGCGCAGTTCAGGCCCATCAGCGGCACATCCAGCGCACCGATCACAGCAGCGGCGGAAGCGATATCGGGGCCAACCAGCAAAGTGCCTGTCGTTTCGACCGTTACTTGTACAAAGATCGGCGTATCCGTGCCAGCCGCCTTCCGAGCAATCTTGGCGCCGTTGACGGCCGCTTTGATCTGCAACGTATCCTGGCAGGTTTCGATCAGGATCGCATCGACCCCGCCCGCGATCAGTCCCCGGCATTGCTCGGCCAGTGCGGCTTCCAGCGGATCGTACGCGATATTGCCCAGGCTGGGCAGTTTGGTGCCCGGCCCGATGCTGCCCACCACCCAGCGATCACGGCCATCGCAGAACGAATCAGCGGCTTCCCGCGCCAGCTCTCCCGCAATCTTATTGATGTCGAATGCGCGATCGGCGAGGTCGAACTCAGCCAACGTGACCGACGAGGCGCCGAACGTATTGGTTTCGACCATGTCGGCACCGGCCGCGAAATACCCTTTATGGATATCCCGCACCATGTCCGGGCGCGACAACACCAGCACGTCGGTGCAGTTCTCCCGGCCCCAGTAGTCTTTTTCTATATCCAGGGTCAGCGCCTGCACGCGGCTGCCCATGCCGCCGTCACACAGCAGCACGCGATCGCGCAGGGCATCGAGCAAATGGGGACGGGTCATGTCAGGCTGCTTTCAAACGGCGAGTTCGGGTATCGCGGCCGCCGCCACGCGGACGGCGGGCCAAATCCGGATGGGCAAAGTGCCCGGAATGGCCACCGGGTCGCGCCATTCGACGCCAGCGGAGGTGAACATCCGGTTAATCGTGTCGTCGGAAAATCCAGACCAACGATGCGCCAGCTTGGCGGTCAGATCGGTCCGGTTGTGTTCGGCAAGGTCTATCACCAACAACCGGCCGTTCGGGGAAAGCACACGGGTTGCTTCCTGCACGGCCCCTGCCGGGTCTTCCGCGTGATGCAGCACCATTTGCAGCACGACGGTATCGAACGACCGGTCGGCCAACGGCAGGCGATACATGTCGGCCAACCGAACCGCGCAGTGCGCCAAACCCGGGGCGGACAACCGCGCCCTTGCCAGCGCCAGCATCGCCTTGGACGCATCGACGCCCAGCCCTTCGCGAACACGGGGGGCCAGCAGTTCGAGCACCCGTCCCGTGCCGGTGCCGATATCGAGCAAACGTCCCTCGGGACCGGGGGGAACCAGCGATAGCAGGGCGTCCTCGACCGCCTGTGCGGGAAGATCGAGGGCGCGCATTTCGTCCCAGTCCGCACCCTTCTGGCGGAAGCTTTCCGATGCGATCCGGGCGCGTTCAGCCAGAACCCGAGCGGCCTGGCGGCGGTCGGCTTCCAGCACCGGATCGTCGCCGGGCAACCGGGCGACCAGTTCGCGCGGTAGCGCACCGTCCTCCCCGGTCGGCAGGGCGAACCAGACATTGGCCCCTTCCCGCACCCGATCGAGCAGGCCGCAGTCGCACAACAACTTAAGATGGCGCGACAGGCGCGGCTGCGATTGACCCAGGATTTCGGTGAATTCCATGACGCAGAAGGCCCCCCGGGCGGCGAGCGCGAGCAGACGCAGGCGGGTCGGTTCGGCGGCGGCGCGCAAACTGGATAGAAGATGCTCCATGGTGGTCATCTAATGACATAAAGATATCTTTATGTCGAGACGGCGTTTGGCAATCATCGCGTCCCGGCTGGTTCATGCGAAGTGGGACAGCCGCCACGCCTGTGCCTAACTCTACAGTCGGCTCGCCGGTCCGCCGGTCCCGGCGGGCACCAGCTTCAACCGCTCCAGCACAGCAGGTACGCCATCGATCACCTCAAACAGGTCACGACTGGACGGCGCCGCGAATCCCTGCGCGATCGCATGGTCGATGGTGGCGACCAGCGGCGCCACCGAACCCGCCACGTCACACAGGAAAATCGGTTTGTCGTGCAGCCGAAGCTGCCGCCATGTAATGATCTCAAACGCTTCGTCGAATGTGCCAAGGCCCCCCGGCATGACCAGAAACGCGTCCGACTCCTCATACAGGCGACGTTTGCGCGTATGCATGCTGTCCGTCACAACTAGTTCGGTAACGCGATCGTGAGCAACTTCCCAGCGCGTCAAAAACTCGGGAATCACACCGAGAACATCGCCGCCGGCCGCCAAAACGGCATCTGCCACGATGCCCATGATGCCGATGCGGCCACCGCCAAAAACCAAACGGATGCCCGCGTGAGCTAGACCTGTGCCAAGTATGCGTCCCGCTTCAGCATAGGCTGGATTGATGCCCACGCGCGATCCGCAAAAAACTGCCAGGGAGTTAATCGACGTCATGGATGCCCTTTTCGTTGCTTCCGGCACTCTGTCCATTCCCGGGCAAACCTGCTAGCGATTCATTGTAGCGATTTCGAACCGTTGCGGAATTGCGAACAAAACGCGGATGGGAGGGGTTTACCAAATGACAAAAATATTTTCTTTAGGCACGGTCGCCTTATTGGCGGCGATTCTTGTCGCCCCGGTTGGACAGGCGCGAGCCGCCGACCTGGACCCGATTGCCATTCGGCAGGTCGGCATGGCCCTTCAGACAGGGTCGTTCGGATTTATCCGGTCGGTCGTTGCCGCGAAGGGCGACGTGAAGCCGCTGGAAGCACCGGCAAAAGCGATCGCACGCTGGGCCGCGATGATCCCGGCGGTTTTCCCCGCCGGCAGCGACAAGGGCGGCGACACCAAGGCGTTGCCGGAAATCTGGTCCGATCGGGCCGGGTTCGAAAAAATCGCCATGACGATGGGCGAGGCAGCCACCAGGCTCGCAGTGGCGGCGAAAGCCGGCGACGCGGATGCGGTCGCGCTTGAAGCTAAAGCGATTGGTGACCAGTGCGGCGCCTGCCATCGCGGCTATCGCGCAAAGTAAAGTCCCAAAGCCCCTCGGATCGTTTGGCCGCTACCCTTGGCGGTGTCGCGGCCCAGCGATCCGGCGGGCATGATTTTCAACGCCCCTGATCGCCCATTCAATGCGAATTCGGCACTGCCGGCAGGGATGACGCGCCCTCGCATCCGGTCCCGGCCTAACCGTGTCCCATCGCCATTGCCACTCCGCGGTGCAGTCCGGAGCCGCTGACGAGCGCCGGCCGCATTTGACTCCAGACGCAGCGAATGCCTACTGTTTAACCAACAAAATAAACGGCTCAGTCTGGGCCGCAGGGGGAAAAATGACATCGTCGATCCGGCGCCTGTGTTTCGCGTTCGTTGCTCTATCGTCAGCCATGGCGTTCCAGCCGGCCCTCGCCGAGGACACCATCAAAATTGGCTATGTCGATCCGTTCTCGGGCCCGTTTGCATCCGGTGGCGATGAATTTCTAAAAGTCTTCGGCTACATCCTCCAAAAAGTGAACGCAGACGGAGGCGCGCTCGGCAAGAAGTTCGAGCTGGTACCCTTCGACGACAAATTACAGCCCGCCGAAGCCCTGATCGCGTTGAAGAGCATCACCGATCAGAACATACCGTTCGTCATGCAATGCACCGGATCGAACGTCGGCGCCGCACTGCTGGATGGCGTTTCGAAACACAATGCCCGCAACCCGGACAATCGGGTTCTGTACCTGAATTGCGGCGCCCTGGCGACCGAACTGACCAATGAAAAATGCGACTTCTGGCAGTTCCGCTTCGCCGGCAATGTGGAAATGCGCGCCGCCGCCCGCATCAAGGCGCTGCCGAAGGACCTGAAAAAAGTCTATCTGCTGAACCAGGACTACCTGTTCGGCCAGTCCGTGCAACACGACACCCGGAAATGGCTTGAAAAGCTGCGCCCCGATATCCAGGTGGTCGGCGACGAACTGATGCCCTTCGGGAAAGTGCAGGACTTTTCGTCATACGTCGCCAAGATCAAGGCATCCGGCGCGCAATCGGTGTTGACCGGCAACTATAACCGAGACCTCAATCTGTTGATCAAGGCAGCCGTCGATGACGGGATCAACATCCGCTTCGACACCTATCTGGCGCATCTTATCGGCGGCCCGACCGCGATCGGCGCGGCCGGCGAAAACCGCCTGACCACCATCTCTGAGTTCGGACCCAACGTGGCGGTCGAACTGAAGAAGCCCGAGGCCGAAGCATTCGCCAGCGGCTGGCGCGCCAACCACGACACCGATTTTTCCGAAATCAACTTTCTGACGATGCTCCAGATGTTGAGCAAGGCGATCGACAAAGCCGGCTCCACCGACGCACTGAAGGTCGCCCTGGCGCTGGAGGACGCGAAAGCAACCGATATGGTCGGCTTCCCTGTGCAAATGCGTAAAGAAGATCATCAGCTTCTGATGCCGTTCTACGCCGTCAGCTTCTCTCGCGATGTCAAATACGATGCGGAAAAGACCGGCTTTGGCTGGAAGACCGACTTCATCGCATCGACCGAGGACCTGACGTTGCCGACCACCTGCAAGATGAAGCGTCCAGCCTCTTAGCCAAGGGACGCTTTTATTATGGAAACCATACTGATCTCGGTATTGAACGGGCTTGTCTATGGCATGCTGCTGTTCATGCTGGCCAGCGGCCTGACGTTGATTTTCAGCATGATGGGCGTGCTGAATTTCGCCCACGCCAGTATCTACATGCTGGGCGCCTATCTGGCGTTCACCGTCAGCCGGTTTGTAGGATTCTTTCCCGCGCTGATCATCGCACCGATCCTGTGCGGGCTGATCGGTGCGGCGATCGAAATCTGGGGGCTGCGGCGGGTCCATCATAACGGCCATATAGCGGAGCTGTTGTTCACCTTCGGGCTGGTGTTCATCATTCAGCGGCTGGTGCAGATGACCTGGGGCATGCTGCCAATGGCATACCGCGTGCCCCCCTCTCTCGATTTCCCGCTATTCGTCCTCTACGGCGCCAACTTCCCGGCCTATCGCGGCTTCATGCTGCTGGTGTCAGCCGCAATGCTTCTCGGAACATGGCTGCTGCTGAAAAAGACCCGCATCGGGTTGATCATCCAGGCAGCACTGACCCACCCACACATGGTCAGCTCGCTGGGACATAACGTGCCAAGGGTCTTCACCACCGTATTCGCCGGTGGATGCCTTCTGGCAGGGCTGGCCGGCGTGATCGGCGGCAACTACCAGACCACGGAACCGGGGATGGCCGAATCAATGGGTCCGATCGTATTCGTCGTCGTGGTGTTTGGCGGTTTAGGCTCCCTGGCCGGATGTTTCATTGCGTCCGTCGTGATGGGCATGATCCAAACGTTCGCAGTGGTAATCGATTACTCCGTCGCCGATTTGTTGCGCCCGATGGGTGTCATGCTGACCGGCGATACCCTGCTGACCGAGGTTCTGACAGTTCCCGTCGCACGCATCGGTGCGCTGCTGCCATTCGTGATGATGGTAACAATCCTGTTCTTCCGCCCACGTGGCCTAATGGGGACCCGCGACACATGAAGTCCCGCTGGCTCATCCTTGTATTGATCGTCCTGGCGATCGCACTGCCCTGGTTCTTCTACGACTGGGGACACCATCGTCACGCCGGCTTCCTGCTGTCGATGCTCAGCCAAATGGGCATGATGGTCATCCTGGCACTCTCCTACAACATGCTGCTCGGGCAGGCCGGCCTGTTCTCCCTGTGCCACGCAACGTTTTTCGGCATCGGCGGCTACGCGGCCATCCATCTGCTGAATGCCGCCGGCACCGGGGATCTGCCTTTCCCGATGGAGGTCATGCCCCTGCTCGCCGGTCTGGCAGGCCTCGCCCTGGCAATCCTGTTCGGCGCTATGGCCACGAAACAACGTGCCACCGCGTTCGCAATGATCACCCTCGGCATTGGCGAACTCATGGCGACCGCCGCCCTGATGTTTCACCATTTCTTCGGCGGAGAGGGCGGTGTCACCACCAACCGGATGATAGAGAACAGCCTGTTCGGCCTAACGTACTCCTCTGGCCTGCAGGTCTATTACCTGATCCTGGCATGGACAACACTCGCAGCCGTCCTGATGTACTACCTGACACTTACACCGCTGGGTCGCATGGCAAACGCCACACGCGACAATTTCGAAAGAGCGCAGTTCATCGGCTACGATCCCAGGATAGTGCGCTTTCTCCAGTTCGCCCTGTCCGGCTTCTTTGCCGGCATCGGCGGTGGCCTGTACGCGATCACCTATGAGATCGTTACGTTCGACGCCCTGGCCGCACCGCTGTCGGCAAACGCCCTGCTGATGGCCTATATCGGCGGCACAACGGTGTTCGGCGGCCCGATACTTGGGGCGATCCTGATCACGTTGCTGCAAAGCGGCGTTAGCCTGCTGTCCAACTCCTGGTTGGTCTATGTCGGGGTCATGTTCATCGCGATGGTGATATTCGCACCCACCGGACTGGCCGGCATCGTCAAGGCGCATGGTCCGATCAAGCACGCCGGACGGATGGGTAGCCTGCTGGTGCCGTATCTACGGCTGGTGATCCCATCGCTGGGCCTGCTGCTGGGCTTCATCGGGCTGGTGGAATTGATGTCCTTCCTCACCATCGGTGCGGCCCAAGGCAAAAAACTGGTGCTGTTCGGCGGCTCCATCGATGTGAATGCCACCCTCCCCTGGGCCATCTCACTGGGATCGTTCCTGTTGGGCGGTCTTTGGCTTCGGTTTGAAGCAGCGGGATTCCATCGTGTCTGGGAAAATCTGTCGGCGGAGGTACGGCGATGACGGCATTGTCGTTGCGCGATGTGCGCAAGAATTTTGGTGCCACCGAGATCATCCGGGGCGTCACGCTGGATATTGCTCCGGGCGAGCGCCATTGCATCATCGGCCCGAATGGCGCGGGCAAGACCACCTGCTTCAACCTCATCAGCGGGCGGTTTCCGATCACCTCAGGCGAAATTCTGCTGAATGGCGAACGGATCGACACCATGCCGCCACACAAGATCAACCGGATGGGGCTGTCGCGCAGCTTTCAGATCACCTCGATCTTTCAGCGCATGTCGGTGTTCGAAAATCTTCGCTGCGCCCTGCTCTGGAGCCGCAGTTACCGCTACTCGTTCTGGTCCCCGTTATGGCGCCAAAAAGCGCTCAACGAAGCCGCCGAGGTCCTTCTCGAAGACCTTAACCTGACAGCGCGGCGTGACATCCTGGCGGGACTGCTGTCGTACGCCGAACAGCGTGCGCTGGAGATCGGGATGACGATCGCGGGCGGCGCCTCCGTCGTGCTGTTGGACGAACCGACAGCCGGTATGAGCAACACCGAAACGGATTACGCGATGGCACTGATCCGCCGCGTGACGCATGGAAAGACGCTGCTGATGGTGGAGCACGACATGAAGGTCGTGTTCGACCTGGCCGACACCATTACGGTATTGGTATATGGGCAGGTTATTGCCTCCGGCTCGCCGGTGGATGTGCGGGCAAACCGTGCCGTGCAGGAAGCGTATCTGGGGGCGCTGGAAGAGTGATGCTGCAAGTTCGCGACCTGCATGCCTATTATGGGCAGAGCCATATCCTGCACGGCATCCATCTGGATGTCGGCGAGGGTGAAATCGTGTCATTGCTTGGCCGCAATGGTGTCGGCCGCTCCACCACCTGCAAAGCCATCATGGGGTTGGTGGAGCCGCAGGGCCGGGTGACCTTTCGTGGCCGGGAACTCGCCGGCCTGCGCAGCGATCTGATCGCCCGATCCGGAATTGGCTATGTGCCGGAGGACCGGCAGGTTTTCCCGACGCTGACCGTGCGGCAGAACCTGGAACTCGGCTTAAAGCGTGCTGGAAAGTTCGGGCGCTGGACGTTCGAGGATGTGTTCCGGCTGTTCCCCAACCTCGCGGCGCGGCAGAATAACCAAGCCGGGGTGCTGTCGGGCGGCGAGCAGCAAATGCTGACGATGTGCCGCACCCTGATGGGCGATCCAGACCTGATCCTGATTGATGAGCCGACCGAGGGACTCGCCCCCTTGCTGGTAGAGCAGGTGGGCGGGCTACTCGCCGAAATCGCCGCCCGCGGTGTTTCGATCCTGTTGGTCGAGCAAAAACTCACGATCGCACTGAAGATTTCCAAACGCCTGTACGTTATGGGGCATGGGCAGATCGTGTTTGAAGGTACGCCCGCCGATCTGGCGGCCAACACGGGCATCCGGCAGGAGTGGCTGGAGGTCTGACACATTAAACTTGAATCTACCCCGCGCCGATGATATATGATGCCGATATCAGATATAGATATTGGCCAATGCGCACGCTGATCGATCTTCCGGACGCCCAGATCCAGGCCCTCGCCGCGTTGTGCGAGCGGGTCCGGCAGCCGCGCGCCGCGATCATCCGGGAAGCGGTGGCAGAATACCTTGAACGCCGCTCCACCAAGCCCCGCGACGCCGCGTTCGGATTGTGGGGTTCCGAAGCGCCCGACGGTTTGACTTATCAGGAAAAGGCCCGCGCCGAGTGGTGAAGGCGCTGTTCGACACCAACATCCTGATCGATTTCCTGCGCGGCGTGGCGGCTGCCCGCGATGAATTGAACCGGTATGAGGACAAGGCGATCAGCATCGTTACCTGGGTGGAGGTGATGGCCGGGGCGCCGGTGTTGAACGACCGAGCGACACGGGAATTTTTGGACGGGTTTGCGTTGGTGGAATTGAATGAGGCAGTGGCGGAACGGGCGGTGGCATTACGGCGCAAGCATCGGCTGAAGTTGCCGGACGCGATCGTTTGGGCGTCGGCTCAGGTGCAGTCGATGCTGTTGGTGACCCGGGACACCAAGGGGTTTCCGGCTGACGATCCCGGGGTGCGGTTGCCGTATCTAGTCTGACACCGGTTGATGTCCTTTCTGGTGAAAGTAATTCTTGCGGTAGAACTCCTGGACCAACTCGCCATATACAGCCGGAGAATACCGCGCAGGGTTGTCGGCCGAAACGCAGGTCGGCAGGCATTCTATGGTCGATGCAGGATTCGGACTGTGGAAAAAGGCAATCGAGTATCGATCCGTTCCCGATTCGTTAATCACACCGTGCGGTGTGGACAAGAAACGGTCGTTCGACCAGCGGCGCATCATGTTGCCCAGGTTGATCAAAAACGTTCCGGGGATCACGGGCGGCGCAAACCACTCGCCGGACGGCAGCCGGACAGCAAGGCCGGGAACGTCGGTTCTGGCAAGCGCAGTCATGAAACTGTTGTCAGTGTGGGGCGCGGCGCCGAACGTGTTCTCGCTGGTGTCCGCCTGTGGCGGATAGTGGAGGAAACGCAGGTTGATGTGTTCCTCATTAGCGAAGAATGGCGCGAAATGATCGGGCGGAAGGTCCAGCGCCACTGCAAAACCCGGCATCATACGCCCGCACATCGCTCGGAGTGCCTCGAAGTAAGCCGTCATCGCCGGGCGAATGGCGGGTAAGGTCTCAGGCCATTGATTTTGGCCCCTCAGCGGTGTGCCGGCAACGACATCCGGATGATCGGCGGCGCGGTCGTGGCTAATGAAGAAGCTTTCGTTTTGGTTCGGCTTCGTCGCCTTGTGGACCGTCGATGCGGCTTGCACCGAAGCGTTCATCGGCATGTAGCCGATGTTGTTCTCGTTCAGTTGGATCGCAAGCTTTTCCGCCAGCGGCAAAGTATGGAAGCGGCGGGACGCAGCAAAGCCTTCATCGATGATGCGTTGCGGGACGCCGTGGTTGGCCGCATAGAAAAAGCCGATATCCTCGCAGGCGTGGCGTAAGTGTTGCGCCAATACGTCCAGAGCGCCTGGTTCGCCGGCGAAGTATGGACCAAAGTCTATCACCGGAATCAGGTGCGAGACTGCCTCGGAATCTTTGACCGCGTGTTGCTTGAAGAGATGCATCGTAGCCTCCCTGAAATCCGTCCCGGGATATAAGCACCTTGACGGCGGGTCGGGTAGGGCCTGGAATTTGATCCAAAGGGAGGACAGTTCATGGTCCAGATACGTCAGGCCGGCCCGCGCATTGGGGTAGAGGTTTCGGGTGTTGATTTACGGACGCTGGATGCGGCGGGATTCGCGTCGATCTATCAGGCATGGCTGGATTACAACGTGCTGGTCGTGACCGGGCAGGACCTAACGATCCAGGAGTTCCTGGAGTACAGCCGCCGGTTCGGGACCGTTTTGCCACATCCGTCAAAAAGCACGCGGCACCCCGATTTACCCGAGATCACCGTGTTGGGAACGGGAAAGTTCAATGCCGACGGAACACTGAACCAAGCAATTTACCGGCGCGGGGCAGAGGGTTGGCACACCGACGGCGCCTATGACGATGTGCCGTTCAAGGCAACTCAACTCTATGCTTTAGCGATCCCGGATACCGGTGGCGACACGCTGTTCGCCAGTGGATATGCCGCGTATGACGCGATGCCGCAACGGTTGAAGCAGCGGCTGGATGGCGTGTTGGGGGCGTTCACGTATGGGGGACGCAGTCAATCTCAGGCGTTGTTGAACCCGGAGGATCGGGACCGCACGCCGGCAATGCATCCGGTTATTCGCACGCACAGCGAAACGGGGCGGCAATCGCTTTACTTCGATCCCGGCAAAATTCTGTCAATACAAGGCGCTGAAGAAGCCGAAAGCGATGCCCTGATAGAGGAACTCACGGCGTTGATGATCCAGCCGGAGGGGGAGTACCGCCACAAATGGCACGTCGGGGATGTGGTGATCTGGGACAACCGGTGTTCCTATCACAAGGCAGCCGGGGATTACCCGCCAGAGCAAGACCGGATTCACTGGCGCACATCGATCAAAGCTCGGGCTTAAAGCGATAGCTGATCACTCGGTAAGAATTTTTTCTTGCATTTCAGGAAATGTTCACATAATGTTCAGGCCAACGCATTGCAGGTGTCGCCATGGCCGTTTTGTCAAACATTGCCCCGATCTTTTTGGACGCCATCCTTGGCGGCCTGGTGCCGTGGCTGCTGATCGCCGCTGGCGGTGATCCAGTGGCGGCGCGACAGGCATCGTTGGAACTCCTCGCGTCCTATGCCACGGAAACCGAACAGGAACTCGCTCTGGCGGGGGAAATCGCCTGTCACAGCTTCGCGGCGCTGGATGCGCTGGCTAGGTCCGTGAACCCCGACCTGTCGCTGAATCAGGTGCTGCGGCTGCGCGGGTCGGCGAATTCCTCGCAACGGTCGCAGAACCAGTGCCACCGCAGACTGGACCGGCTGCGGCGGGAACGATTGGATTTTGTCGAGGAAGCACAAGCGGAGCAGCCCGAGGTCGCGGCCTTGGAACCGGCCGCCCCGGTCGCGGACTTCGGGCTGTCGCGGCCGCAACGCCGTGCGGTGGAGCGTGCGGTGGTAAAGGCGCAGCGGAAAATCGCGGAACGGGACCGCGTGAAGGCCATGCGGGCAGCGCGAGCAATGCCGTCGCGGCAGGTAGGGTCAGATCGGGTGGCGGCTTAGGGGGGGCGTCGTACGCTCCGATGGCCGGGGGATTGACGGGAAGGGCCGCACAGCGTTTTGATCTTGCATTGGCCGGTGTTGGTTCGCTGGTAACAGGATTTTGGGACGGCGGCACACTGAGCGGCCTATATCTCATGCAAACGATACGAACTCGCTCTTGCCCCGACACGCGACCAGCAGGACTCAGGATGCCGGACGGGACCATTCGCCTGTTGAACAGTCTGAGGCAGTTGGTGGGCGTGCCGGACACTTGGTCATTCCGCAGCCTATTGTTCGCAGGCCAGCGGATAGCGCCTGTCGATCGGGCGCTTGCGGAACGGGCCGGCGTTTTGCGTCAGGCGTTTCCATTCGCCGATCCCGCGTCCATCGTGGCGTTGACCGGGATATGCTCGATTGTCTCGGTGCCCGGCGGCGCCCCGTTGGTTCTTCAAGGCGAGCAACCGGAGGCGCTGTATGTCGTCGTCACCGGAGGGCTGTGCGCTTGTGGGGGCGCGCCGGAACGCTTCGGCCCCGGCGCTGTCGCCGGCGATGCGGAGTTCATCACCGGCCAGGTGCGGGCGACCACCATCAAGGCGCTGCGGACCAGCGAGCTTTTGCGGATTTCGACCGAGGATCTGCGGGCAGCGGCCGTGCGCTGTCCGGGTGTATTGCTGGCGGTCAGTGCCGGCGTGGTACATCGGCTTCAGGCCGGGTGTCTGGCATCCGTGGCGCCGGTCAGGCCCGGGACATTCTGCGTGGTGCCGGTAGATGCCTCGATCGATGTGGGATCGATACTTCAGCAAATCGCCGGAAGTTTGGCGGCGTTCGGTTCGGTTGAGATCGTATCGGCGGAACAAGCGGCGGGACAAACATCGTCCTGGTTTGCCGATGTCGAACGGCGGTTCGATTTTGTGCTGTTCCAGGCAGAGTGCGGCCCAACGGCGTGGACACGGTTTTGCTTGCGGCAATGCGATCGCATCGTGCTTTTGGTGCATGGCGACACCGATCCGATTGGCTGCGAGGCGTTCGGTCCGGATCGTCACGACGTCCCGCCTGACACTCCGTTGTCTTTGATGTTGTTTTGGGAAGCGGAGATCGTGCCGAACAAGACCGGTGCCTGGCTGAAGGCCGCGAACCCGGACGGGCATCATCATATTCGTTCATTGTCCGACATGGAACGCGCAAGCCGCCTGATCGCTGGGCGTGGCCTGGGTTTGATTTTGTCCGGCGGAGGGGCCAGGGCGCTGGCGCATGTCGGCGTGATAGAGGCGTTGACGGCGCATGGCGTTCAGATCGACGCCATCGGTGGGACCAGTATCGGCGCCGTTGTCGCGGCGGTGTTCGCGACGGAGTCCGATCTGGCGGCAACCGTGCGATCTCTTGCAGTGGGATTCGCCAAGCGGCGGTTCTCCGATTTCGCGATCCCGCGCACGGCGCTTTATTCCGAGCGGGCGTTTGCGAGAACGTTGGGTCATCGGTTTGGGGAGATTGCGATTGAGGATTTGCCGATACCGATGTTTTGCGTCTCGACAAATTTGACCGAGGGGGTTTCGGTGGTGCATCGGACCGGGCGGTTGGTAACGTGGCTGCGTGCGTCATCGGCGGTTCCGGGGATTTGCCCGCCGATACTTGAACAGAACAATGTTTACGTTGACGGCGGCGTGCTGAACAACATGCCGACGGACGGGATACGGGGGTTTGGCGTGGCGTCGGCGATTTCGGTCGATGTGGGGTCGTCGCTGGCGGAGCAGGCTCGGTCCGACGGCGGTGAGGGGCTGCCGAACATGCTGGATCTGCTCTGGCGTGTGGGCACGATTGGAAGCGACACCGTGGCGAACCGGGTGCGGCAGGATGGTGACGTGGTGCTGCGGCCCGACGTCCGGGGCGTGGGGCTGTTCGACTGGGACGCGCATGAAAGGGCGATCGCCGCCGGTCATCAGGTCGTAGTTGAGCATTTGGCGGAAATTGAGGCGGCTTTGGGGCCGGTTCGTTAGGGGGCGCACCTGACCGCAGGCAGCGATAGCGGTTTTTCGTATTCTTTTCGTCAGTGAACGCGACCTGCAATGTGCGCCGGAAGCTGGCCTGGCGGTCACCGTTTCGTCGGGATCGCAGGCCAGAGGGCGGCCAACGGCGACGCCCGGGCTAACCCAGACATGATCGCCGCTGCCTCATAACAGCCCCTTCGCGCCCGGGCTCTTCCTATAACTTCATCCGCACTCCAGCCAGAACGGTCGGCCCCGGCGTCTGATATCCGTTCACCGGTTCGAATTTCGAGTTCAGTAGATTCCACCCGTTCAGGTACAGTTCGACCTGAGGCGTCACCGTATAGCTGGCCGCGGCATTCGCGATCAGTCCGTGCTGACCGACACCAAAACCGATCCCGTTGCCGCCGTTGTCATACAGAAAATCATGCGTCGATCCTGTATAGATAACGGATGTGACAAATCGCAGGCCGGACGACGGCCGGACCGTCACGTCGAACGAAGCCTCATTCTGCGGCCGGCGCAGCAGTTGCGAACCCACGGACGCAGACTGTCCCACCGACGCGGTATTCAACAGCGTGTAAGCCGCATGCACGTCGAGCCAACCCACCGGGCGCAACGTCACCTCGGTTTCAACCCCATGCACATGCGCGGACCCGAGATTGATCGCGGTATTAACCGGCGCAAACACACCGACGATCAGATTTTGCACCCGCTGATCGAAATAGGTGGCCCCGAAGGAGGCAAAATCCGTTCGTCCGGCTGCCGCGATGTCAGTGGTGAACCCTGCCTCCCATCCGCGCGATTGTTCCGGCTTCAGCGTTGGATTACCGACAAAACCAAACGTATCGATCCCATGCCGGTCAAACAACGACGCCGCTCGGAATGCCGTCCCGTAAGCAAGTTTGAGATGCGTGGAAATCTCTTTCAGGTCATAAACTCCACCAACCCGCCACGTCGTCGGGGAGTCGCTATCCACCCAGTCATGGCGGACCTGACCCGTCAGGGCCAACCGCTCCTGCACCGTCGTTTGCAGGCCGGCATAGACAGCATGTGTGGTCATCGAGGCCGTCGCGGACTGACCGAAAAGGAACCCCCCGAAGTTATCGTTGACCCGCACCTTCGCCGTATCCCCGATATACTCGTACCCGAAGGTCATCGCGCTGGCGGACAGACCCGGCAGATCGCCCAAATGCAGCGTATTGTTCCACTGCACATCGGTGCGATAAGAGTGATAACGTGAATCCATAGAAGTTTGATTCGGATCGGCGGCCGCCAGAGGTTCCTGATACCGGCGGTCACCCTGCAACTGTCCGGCGAACAGGCTGCTCTCCAACTGGCCGTCGAATAAATGCGTGGTCGCTCCGGCCCGTCCCAGCAACGACGTGGTATGGCCGTTGGAGTTTGCGTTGTCGTAAGTGGGAAAGCCCAGCGTATTGAATCCGAAATAAGCCGTGTTGGCGCGCAGCAGCAACGACAGCCGTGTGCCTTCCACCGGCGTATAGCCCAGATTCATCGTCAGTATCCGGTCGCGAAATCCTTGCGGGACGCCCGTATAGACGCTTTGCCGTTGCGGGATCGCGTCATAACCGCGCTGCGACTGGGATGCCGCGGTCAACGCGAAATCCAACGGCCCCTCTACGCCGCTTGCCGTAACGCTGCCACGCACCAGCGCCGGATAGCCACCCGCGAGATCGCCGCTCCAATGCACCCCCGGTTCGGTGCCGCGACGGGAGATCAGGTTGATCACTCCGCCGATCGCGCCCGATCCGTACAATGCCGCCATCGGGCCGCGAACAACCTCGATCCGCTCGATATCGGCCAGCGTGTCGATCCCGAAGTTGAACGCGCCCCCGGTGTCAGCGGCATCCGTCACCGGCATGCCGTCGCGCAGCACCAGGACGTGGTTGGAGTTGGTGCCGCGAATGAACACACTCGCCAGGCCACCCTGCCCCCCGGACGGGCTGACATGCAGGCCGGGCACATTGGACAGAGCCTGTGTCAGACTGTTGTACCCATGCGCCTCGATCGTTGCGCGATCGATGACGGTGACACCAGCGGCGATATCGGCCGGCTGCGTTGGAACCCGCGTCGCGGTGATGACCGTTTCGGGTATAGTCATAGTTAGATCGCCGGCGACTGCCGGGGTAACGGATAACAGGCTTAAAGCCGTCAAAGCGCGGGAAAAGCGCATGCGGGTACTCCATCGACCAAGTGTCGATTGCTCGCATACGGGTTTCTCCCCGACGCTCCGGTTCACCTCGCCCGGCGCACGCGCGCAGTCTTGATGGCGGCCGGTCTCCTGGCTCGCGGGTCTTCACCTTGGGCCCGCCTTCTCACCCGTTCGGGCAATGGCAATCGGACCCGGCTCACCGCTTACAGTTGCGAGGGCAGCCGCCTTTCGGCAGTTCCCGTTTCAGCCCGTCACCGGGCCACCGTCATCTGACGCGGTCTGTAGCGCAGCGCCGCCGCCCTGTCAGGCCCCGAAATGCCGCTTCAGCCGATAAATCGCCTCCGTCAGCGCCTGTTCCCGTTTCCAGAACGCGAACCGCGCGTAACGCCCGGGTGCGTCTGGCGCATCGTAAAAGGCCGAAACCAGGATCGCGGTCGCCCCGGCCTTTGCCGT
Source organism: Rhodopila sp. (assembly GCA_025355085.1). Lineage (GTDB taxonomy): Bacteria > Pseudomonadota > Alphaproteobacteria > Acetobacterales > Acetobacteraceae > Rhodopila. Next base: position 3,050 of record JANXLQ010000036.1, on the reverse strand, counting down.
GATGTGGCGGTGGAACGCGACATCGCCCCGCCGAAGCCCAACGGGGAAAAATCGGTGGCGATGAAGTCGGTGCCTCCGATTGGCAGGACCGATAGGCGGCCGGCACCAACCCGGTCTCGCCAACTGATCCCGCCGACCCAGCGGGGTGTTTGCCAAGGAGGCGAAGTTCACGTCATCCCTTGCCAGACCGGCCGCGACAGCGCGTTGCAGGTTGGGCGCTGTGGTAAACATCAAATTCTGGTGCGCCTTCTGGATCGGCGGGGTCACCGCCGTCACGTAATCGACCCTCCAGCCGATCAACGAAAACGTCCTGCCGGCGCTGCCAATCCGCCCCCTCCGGTGCGGTGGTTGGGAAGGGCCAGGAGCGTTCGTATAGATTTACCCCAAAAGCTGCTTAAAAAGCAGGCGCTCTGCACCCATTTCAACTGCGCAAACAGGCGCCAGTGGTTCGGTGGGGGGGCCGGACCAGGCCCCTGCCCCAAGGATCGCTCTCTCCTTCCGGAACATTTCACTGATTGTCCGGGCCATAGACCGCCGCGCCATGCCGGAATAGCAGGCCCGCACGGAGCCAGTGTCCCCTGCCACCGCCCTTTGATGCCGCTTCCTGCGAGCTGCGGTTCGCCCCCACCCGGCTGGTCCACCCGCCCGGTAGCATCGGAGATGGCTGGTACTAACCTTCCTCGTTGCCGGTTGGCACGCCACATGCAAATCTAGGACGCCGCTCATGCCGCTGACATCGTCGAAGCGAAACGGGCAGACTGAACTTAGTGGGAGGCCCGGCTAAACCGGGCTTGATGAACATGAAAAAGATCGAAGCAGTCATCAAGCCGTTCAAACTCGATGAAGTGAAAGAAGCGCTGCACGAGGTTGGACTGCAAGGCATCACCGTGGTGGAAGCCAAGGGATTTGGCCGCCAGAAGGGCCATACCGAGCTGTACCGCGGCGCCGAATATGTCGTTGACTTCTTGCCGAAGGTAAAAATCGAGGTGATCTGCGACGATGCCGTCGTGGAACGCGCGGTGGAAGCCATCGTCAACGCCGCCCGCACCGGCCGGATCGGCGACGGCAAGATCTTCATTTCCTCGATCGAGGAAGTGATCCGGATTCGTACCGGTGAACGTGGGGAGGACGCGATCTAGGGTCGTTCTGCTCGCACCCGCCGCGTCCAGCGGTGCCGGTGCGCGCATTTCAGTCCGTCGGAGATCGCGTTCATTCGGCTTCCGGCTCTCGGCAAAATCGCCTAAAGAGAGCCGACTTATGGAGTCCCGCGCGGTGCGGGGCTCTGACCTGCCGCGTCCCATGACAGTGGGGTATCGCGGCAACCAGATAGACAACGAGGAAAACAGGTATGGCGAAGAAGCCGACAGCAGCACCCGCAGAATCAGCGATTAGCGACGACGTGAGCAAGGTGCTTCAGATGCTCAGCGACAATTCCGTGGAATACGTGGACCTGCGGTTCACCGATCCCCGCGGCAAGTGGCAGCACACAGCGCAGCACATTTCCACCATGGGCGAAGAAGCCTTCCGTGATGGCCTGATGTTCGACGGCTCATCGATCGCCGGCTGGAAGGCGATTAACGAGAGCGACATGATCCTGATGCCGGATGCGGCGACGGCGGTGATGGATCCGTTCTCGGCCAAGCCCAGCATGATCATTTTCTGCGACATCGTCGAACCCTCCACCGGGCAGTTCTATGCCCGCGACCCGCGTGCGACCGCCAAGTTGTGCGAAGCCTATGTGAAATCGACCGGCATCGGCGACACCGTGTCGATCGGCGCGGAAGCCGAGTTCTTCATCTTCGACAGCGTGAAGTTCGGCACCGGCGGCAATTTCGGCCATTTCCAGGTCGATAGCATCGAAGGCCCCGGGTCCAACATGAAGGACTACCCGGAAGGCAACATGGGCCATCGTCCGTCCATCAAGGGCGGCTATTTCCCGGTTCCGCCGGTCGATGGCGACAGCGATCTGCGCGCCGAAATGCTCTCTACGATGGGCGAAATGGGCCTGCCGATCGAAAAGCACCACCACGAAGTGGCGCAGTCGCAGCACGAGCTGGGCACCAAGTTCGCCACACTGACGAAGATGGCCGACCAGATGCAGATCTATAAGTACTGCGTCCATAACGTCGCGCACAGCTACGGCAAAACCGCGACGTTCATGCCGAAGCCGATCTATGGCGACAACGGCTCGGGCATGCACACGCATATCTCCATCTGGAAGGCCGGCAAGCCGTTGTTCGCCGGCAACGGGTATGCCGATCTGTCCGAGATGTGCCTGTATGCCATTGGCGGCATCATCAAGCATGCCAAGGCGATCAACGCGTTCTCCAACCCCTCGACCAACAGCTACAAGCGGTTGATCCCGGGCTTTGAGGCACCGGTGCTACTGGCTTACTCGGCGCGCAACCGTTCAGCGTCCTGCCGTATTCCTTACACGACCAATCCGAAGGCGAAGCGGGTAGAGGTTCGGTTTCCCGATCCGAGCTGCAATCCGTATCTGTCGTATTCGGCGATTACGATGGCGGCACTGGATGGGATCAAGAACAAGATCCACCCCGGCGATCCGATGGACAAGGATCTGTACGACCTGCCGCCCGAGGAACTGAAGGGCATCCCGACGGTGTGCGGCAGCCTACGTGAAGCGCTTGGCGCGTTGGCGGCCGATCATGACTTCCTGCTTGAAGGCGGCGTGTTCAGCACCGATCAGATCGAAAGCTACATCGAACTGAAGTGGGCCGAGGTGTATCGTTTCGAACACACGCCACACCCGGTTGAGTTTGAGATGTATTACTCGGTCTGATCGACCGGAGGCCAAAAGGAAACCCCGCCGTATCATACGGCGGGGTTTTTTTTGTGGTTGTTGGGGTGTTGCGCTAACGCAGGGCGGGTTCCGGTTCCGCAGAGGACGTCACCCGGTGGTGTTCGCTGCGGAACTTAAATTTGCCTGTTGTGTTTAGAACGTCAAAACGCCCCGGACCATTTGGTTCCGGGGCGTTTTGGCTAGAGATGGTTGCGGGGACAGGATTTGAACCTGTGACCTTCAGGTTATG
>JANXLQ010000018.1 GCA_025355085.1 Rhodopila sp. | reverse complement strand
CCATGATCGGGCACGGGTGAGAGTTCAACCTCAAACGATCATGGTCTAATACCAACGGCCCTATGTTTTGACCGTTCGGCCCCTTCTCGTCATGGCAGGCGAAGGCCTGCCATCCACGCCTTTGTCTGAACCAGCATCGCGTTTCGTGGATGGCGGGACTTCGCCGCCATGACGGTGACGGGTCAGAATATAGGGCCGTTGGTATAAGCGGAATGCTAACCGGTAACGGCCCCGCGTATTTTAATCTGATATCGTATCAATATCGTTGGTGTTAGTGTGCATATCGGCCGGCAGCTCAAACACAGCGAGTTGCCGTTCAAGGCTCTATCGCTACGATTCCGGACTGGATAACCAATCTTCGGCTCGCAGTCCTTCGACCCGGCTAAATTCCCGCAAATTCCCGGTCACGACGATCAAGCCCTGAACTGCGGGCGTGGCCGGCGATCAGCGTGTCATAGCCGCCAATCCCCTGGCCCGAACGTTCCAGGTTCGCCCGTATCTCGGCGGCATGCGCTGCGGCGGCATCATCGAAAGACAACACGACGAGTCGAGCCGTGAATCGACCCACTTCTCGTCTATTTTCCGCCGGACGGTTCGACTTCTCAGCACCCACCAAAAGCTCGGTCAGCACGATCGTGGAAATGCAAAGGGAGTCCGCCTCGCGGCTGAAACGATCTCGCAATTCCGCCGGGCGGTCGCGCAGGACACGAATGCACAAATTCGTATCCAACATATAGCGCAACATCAGAATGATTCGCGAGATTGAACCGGCGGCTGCTCGCGTTCGCCGAGGTCGATCCCGGGCGCGTCGAAGAAGTCGTCCCACATTGCATTGGCCGGAACGACGATCCGGCGAACGCCGTCGCGCAGGATCGTCACCTCCCGCACGTTTGCTGGAAAAGCGACATCTTTCAGTAGCCGAACGGCCTGAGAACGGTTGGTTTGGAACAGCGTCGTGCGGTGCCTCCACCGCCCCTCTGGTTCTATCTGCTATTGAGCAATCCGTCAGACCAGCCGATGATCACGCCAGCACGTCCCTGAAGGAATCAACGCATGCCCGAAAGCCCCGCCGATAAGGCGATATTTGCCGCCAGCGAGACCCGTTTGCCGTTGAACGGCATCACGGTGCTGGACCTGACGCTCGCCCGCGCAGGGCCAACAGCGGTGCGCCACCTGGCAGATTGGGGTGCCAACGTGATTCGAATCGAGCCGCCGGCCGAGGAGGCGGAGGGTGTCACCGGCCGCCGCCACGGATTCGATTTCCAGAACCTGCATCGCAACAAGCGCGCCGTCATCCTCAACCTGAAGACCAAGGAAGGGCATGAAGCGTTCATGCGGCTGGCGCTAAAGGCCGACGTGATCCTGGAAAACATGCGGGCGAACGTGAAGCACCGCCTGAAGGTTTCGTATGAGGACGTGAAGGCGATCAATCCGCGCATCGTCTATGGCAGCATCTCCGGCTTCGGCCAGGACGGTCCGTATGGTCCGCGTGCCGGCGTCGATCAGATCGCACAGGGCATGGGCGGCCTGATGTCCATCACCGGCGAGCCAGGCCGTGGCCCAATGCGAGTCGGCATCCCCATCGACGACCTGACGGCGGGCAATCTGCTCGCACTCGGTTGCATGATGGCGCTGTTCGACCGGGAGCGCACGGGGGTCGGCCGCTGGGTCACCACGTCGCTTTTGGAATCGCAGATCTTCATGCTCGATTTCCAGGCCAGCCGCTGGCTGATGGAAGGCGAGGTCGCCGGTCAGGCCGGCAACGATCACCCGACCGGCATCCCGACCGGTGTATTTCCGACCAGCGATGGCCACATCAACATCGCTGCCAGTTCGTCGCGCGTCTTTACTCGTTTCTGCGAGGCGATCGACCGCAAGGATTGGCTGGAGCGTGACGACTGGAAGACCCAGGCCGGACGCAGCAAGGACCGCAAGGCGATCAATGCCGCAATCGGCGAGATCACCAAGACCCAGCCTGCCGATCACTGGATCGATTTGTTCGAGGCAAACGGCATTCCCTGCGGCCCGATCTACTCCATCGACCAGGTGTTCGCCGATCCGCAGGTGAAGCATCTCGGGATGGCGACGAAGATGAACAGCCCGTATGTGGGCGAGGCCGAGGTCGTTGCTTCGGCGATGAACATCTCCGGATTTTCTAAAGCGATTCGTTTGCACACGCCGGACCCCGGCGAACACAGCGACGAAATTCTAAAGAGTGTCGGCTACACCGACGCCGAACTCGACGACATGCGCCAAAAAGGAGTTATCTGAATGCTACCGGATCACGTTGAGACTCGCGCCTTTGCGAACGGGAAAATGTTGGCGGCGCAGGACGATGGGGTCGGCCTGATCACTTTCAACCAGCCGGAAAAACGCAACGCCATCTCGATGGAGATGTGGACCGGGCTAGGAGATATCCTCGACCAATTCGCCGAGGACAGCAGCGTCAGCGTTGTCATCCTGACGGGCGCCGGCAACAAGGCGTTCGTTTCGGGAGCGGATATCAGCCAGTTCGAGAAGAACCGCAACAGCGCCGATGCGCAGGCGGCATACGACGCAGCGAACGCAATCGGCCGCAACAAGCTGATCAACTTCAACAAGCCGGTGATCGCGCGCATTCGCGGCTTCTGCATGGGCGGCGGTCTGGCGATCGCGATGGCGACCGATATCCGGATCGCGTCATCCGACAGCCAGTTCGGCATTCCCGCCGCTCGGTTGTCCATCGCGTACGCACCGGATGCGGTCAAACGACTAATCGACCTCGTCGGGCCGGCGCATGCCCGCATGATCCTGTTTACCGCCAAGCGTATCGATGCGGCGGAAGCGGAGCGGATCGGGCTGATCAACCGGATGACGACGGAAGAGGGTTTGAACGATGTAGTGCTGGATATCGCACGCAGCATCGCAGACAACGCACCGCTGTCTGTTGCGGCATCGAAGTTGACGATCAACGAGATGCTGAAGGACGAAAGCATCCGCGACATGGCGGCGATTCAGAAGGCGACGGAAATCTGTTTCGACAGCGCCGACTTCAAGGAAGGCCGGACGGCGTTCATGGAGAAGCGG
>JANXLQ010000002.1 GCA_025355085.1 Rhodopila sp. | reverse complement strand
GAAGCATTGATAGGATTGATGTGCGTGCCGCCGCACGATGAAGACCCTCGGCCGCATTTTACCTGGCTGGCCGATCGCGCCGCACGTCATGGTCTGGCGACGGTATCGATGGGTATGTCAGCGGACTTTGAGATAGCCATTGCCTGCGGTGCGACCTGGGTAAGAGTTGGCAGTGCGATTTTTGGATCGCGCTGATCGCTGCACGATAGGTTTGGCGGATTCAAGTTCCGCAGCGAACACCACCCTAGACCATCCGCCCACCCGGCGGTGTTCGCTGCGGAACTTGAACCCGCCTTTCGATTATGTCCGCCCGCCTTTCGATTATGTCCGGACGAAAAATCAACTATTTGGCAGCGGTGGACTGTGTTGCGCCATACACTTCTACTGGCCCGACCACCGATCTATACTAACGGGCGTTGACATCGGCACACGCCGAACGCCCCGGCACCCCCAGGCCGGCGGAGTGTGCGGTCATCGCCGGATCATGTCCGGCGATGACGAAAAAAAAGTGATCCAGCCAGGCCAAAAGAAACGTCGAACGGCCTATCGGTTGATCGGCGCGAACGGTGCCGGGGTCATCAGGTTGTTTTTTTGCCCGATCAGATAGCCGGCCTCGCCGTTCTTTTGCAAATAGATCTGCCATTCCGGGTCGGCACTCATGGCGGCCCGCCTGGCGGCACGGTCGGCAGCGTCCTTGTAAACCCACATATGGACGAATGTGTTTACCTCGCCCGACTCCGTGATCAGGTAGGCCAGCGGCTCGCCCAAATGCCGCTTCTGCGGCGTGAGGCCGAACTCTTGATACAGGGCCATTTGCTTGGCCATGGTGCCGGGCCGTACGGTGTAGGTGCGTTGGTCAACGAGCATGTGTTATCTCCCCTGGGACGCTCCGCGGAATCGCGGCGCGATCAACCAGGCGGGACGGAGGTCAGATGGCGCACGATCACAGCCACCAGTGCCTCGCAGCCCGCCTGATCGAGCGCATCGAAGCGCGCCAGCCGCGGGCTGTCCAGGTCCAGTACGCCAATCAATGCGTCATCGTGGATCAGCGGGATAACGAGTTCGGACTGAGATACCGAATCGCAGGCGATGTGCCCCGGGAACGCATGCACGTCGGGAACCAGGAAGGCGCGACGCTGTTCGGCCGCCGCCCCGCAGACACCTCTCCCGATCGCGATACGCACGCAGGCAGGTTTACCCTGGAACGGTCCGAGCACTAACTCCCGTCCCCGCAATATATAAAACCCTGCCCAATTCAGTTCGGGAAGGGTGTGATAAATCGCTGCCGCGGCGTTGGCCAGATTAGCCGTGACATCGCACTCATCGGTGAGCAGTGCATCTATCTGGCCAGCCAGGTCGGCATACAGCGCGACCTTGTCATCGTCTTTAAACAAATCGGCCATGCCGCACCCCGTGTTTCGGATGTTGGCATAAAGCCTATAAACTCCGGGGGCAAAGGCTCAAATGAACCAGGAAGCCCGACGGCATGTCTTAGGTTAGGCACTCAGGGGCGGCCGGGCAGAGAACCGGCGCGGCCCGGATTTCAGTGTGTCGCGCGAACCGGTTCAGTGCCTGCACGGGGGCGGGCCTGGGCGGGTTCGGCCGTGATCCGCAGAGTGGAAGCCGCATCGCGCAGAATCGTCCGCATCTCCCGCAAGAACGCCATGCCCGTCGCGGTGCGCTGCACCAAGACGCTGCGACGATCCAGGGGATCGGTTTTGCGACGCACCAGATCGAACTCGGACAGGCGATCCAACGCCCGCGTGATCGCCGGTTTGGACACGCCCAGCTTCGCAGCCAGCCCGCGAACCGTCTGCGCCTCGGTTTCCAGGTAACACGTCAGGAACACGCCAAGCTGACGAGCAGACAGATCGGGGCCATCGCGGCGGACGAGTTCCACGATCGCGGTGCGCAGGATGCCGGCCAGACCGTCGCTAACCTCGTTGGTGATCATAATCTTCTACCTTTCCTGTATAAAGAGGCAACCACCCCTGACCGAAGCGGTGACCACTATTGAATGGTTGTCACGTCATTGAATTCGTGTCTCGTAACGAAATGGTGTACCAACTGTATTTGTTCCGATAGTTACATTACATATACGATATAATACTGGTTTAATATATGATGTAATTTCCGATTGACCAGCGCTATTGCCGCCGGCCGAAGCCGTCACTCGAACCAGGCGCATCGCTACGACCGCTCCGGCGACGATAGAACTATTAACGCCGCAAGGGAATATTTTAGTGGTAAAGCAGCATATTTTGTCGATTTGACGTGGCAAAGAGCGCGCGACAGGCATGTCCGAACGTCCATGGCGGTGCGATCGGCATGCGGAAAGCCGGCGAAACCGTGGCATTGGACCGGGCGATATTATTGTTATTCCGTATCGCGGAAATGAAGGGAAATTTATGTTTTAAAACACTGGGTAAGATGATTTTGGGATCCGGGAATTCGATCGGCCCGAACGAGAAACGGCGAATCGGTTATGAAGCGGGCGTTTTGGTGTCGTTTCAGTACCTCCCATCCGGCTGGCGGAACGGTCAGTCAGCGATGCGAACGCCCACGCCCGATCGCCCACGCCCGATCGCCCCATCACCAAACCGCCCGCGCAGCGCATCGATCGCTGCCTGGGCTGCGGCGCGCCTGGGTGTGGCCGGGTCCGCCAGATCGCCATGATCCGCTGTGGAGCCCGGAACCAACGGATTTGCGCCAATGCCGATCAAGCGAAATTCAGTGCCCGTCGCCTCTTTCGCCAGCAGGCAGCGCGCCAGATCGAACAACCGGTCAGGCAGCACCGTTGGGCTGGACAGTCTCGCGGACCGGGTGCGTAAGGCGAAACGTGCGGTCTTTAGCTTCAGCACCACACCGCCGGCCGCGAGTTCGTGTTCTTTCAGACGCCGAGCGAGCTTTTCGCAAAGGCGCCAGAGATGATGTTCCAGGTCCGGGATGCTCGTAAGGTCGCGATCGAACGTCGTTTCGGCGCTGACCGACCTGGCCTCCCGCGATGGATCGACCACGCGCGCATCCTCTCCCCTGGATTTTCGGACCAGGGAGGGTCCGTCGTTACCCAGTTTACGGGCAGCGTCCCGTTCCGGCAGCATCTGTAATTGTCCCAGGTGCGTGATACCAAGCGTTTCCAGTTTTCGCGCGAGTGCGGCGCCGACTCCGGGCAGCAGGCGGACCGATTCCGGGGCGAGAAACGCGGCGGATTCCTCGGCATCGATCACTGTAAATCCGCGCGGTTTGCCGCGTCCCGCGACGATTTTCGCCATCAGGCGATTCGCGGCGAGGCCGATGGAAACGGTCACACCGATTTGGGTTTCCACCGCATTGGCGAAACGCGCCAGAACCACGGCGGGCGCGGCACCGTGCAGCGCCTCGGTTCCTGCCAGATCCAGCACGGCCTCATCGATCGACAACGGCTGCACCAGAGGCGTCAATTCGCCCATAAGAGCGCGCATCTGGCGGGAAGCGGCGATATACTTCGGAAAATCCGGCTTGATGACGACTGCATCCGGACAGGCTTTAAGTGCCTTGAACATCGGCATCGCACTTTTTACGCCGTAGATACGGGCGACATAGCATGCCGCCGTGACGACGCCGCGGGTGCCACCGCCGACGATGACCGGGCGGCCTTGAAGCTCCGGACGGTCGCGTTTTTCCACGCTCGCGTAGAAGGCATCGCAGTCGATATGGGCGATCGTCAGGCGCAGCAGGTTGCGGTGACGCACGATCCTGCCGCCGCCGCATCCCGGACACCTAGGCGGCATCGGGTCCGCGATCCGGTAACAGTCGCGGCACAACGCTGTCATGTCACGCGGCCGGCCATAGCCAGGCGGCACCCCGTACGCCGGAGGAATCGCCGTGTTTGTTACGCAGGATTGGCGTGTCGATCGTGTCGCTGAAGGCGTGCGCCGGGATCAGCCTCGGCAATTCCGTATAGAGATGGTCCATGTTCGACAGGCCGCCGCCCAACACGATGGCGTCGGGATCGAGCAGGTCGATCACGACGGCCAATCCCCGCGCCAGCCGATCGGCATGGCGCATCAAGGCATCGGCTGCGGCTTTATCGCCCCCGGCAGCGCGCTCCGGCAGGCCGCTTGCGTCATGGGCGCCCGGACCGTCGCAGTCGCGCGCCAAAGACGGACCGGCAACATAGGTTTCCAGGCAGCCGTGCTTGCCGCACCAGCACGGATGGCCGGGCACCTCCAGCCCGCGCGGCCAGGGCAGGGGGATGTGGCCCCACTCCCCCGCCACGCGGTGCCGGCCCTGATGCACGCGGCCATGCACCACGATACCGCCGCCGCAGCCGGTGCCCAGGATGACGCCGAATACCACGCCGAATCCGGCGCCGGCGCCGTCGGTTGCCTCACTAAGTGCAAAACAGTTGGCGTCGTTTTCCACCCGCACCTCCCGAGACAGTGCCTGCGAGATGTCATGCTCGAACCGGTGGCCATTCAACGCGATGGAGTTCGCGTTCTTCACCAGACCCGTGGCGGGGCTGATGACGCCGGGGATTCCGATGCCAACCGTGGCGCTGGCGCCCAGTTGCAATTCCGCCTGACGCACCAGGCGGGTGATCGCGTCCAACGTTTCATGGTAGCCGTGTGGGGTAGGAACGCGATGACGCAGCGATTCCGTCCCATCCGGTCCATGGGCCGCGATTTCGATTTTGGTGCCGCCCAGGTCGATGCCGATTCGGTGTTTGTTCATTCCCCAGGATGACGCCGCCTGTCGCCTTAACTCAAGGCTTCCTTGCATCGTCTTACTTGCCCTCAGGCCCCGTCATACGCATCTTGCTTCCATGATCGACAGCATTTCCCATCTTGGCCGGTTCGGGCAGCCCATAATCGTCATGACCGAGCTTTTGCCGGCCATCCGAGCATTGGCGATTTATGCACGAACCGCCGATGCCCGGATGGCCGGCAGAAGCCCGGCCAGGACGATGGCGCAACGGCGATTTTTTCAAACCGGATTTGCCGCATGAGCGAGACCCTGCTTGACGTCAAAGGGATGAACTGCCCCCTGCCGGTTCTGAAGGCCAACCGGACCTTGCGGGGCATGACGCCCGGCCAGCGTTTGCGGGTCTTGGCAACCGATCGCGCCTCGGTCGCGGATTTTCAGGCATATTGCCAGGAGACCGGCCACGCGCTGCTGGCGTGCGGCGAGGAATCCGGCGTATTCAGCTTCGTCATCCGCCGCCGCCCCGATGAGCCACACCAAAATGAACCACAGCAGAAGGGTAACTGACGTGCCGACCGCCTTGATCACCCACCCGGCATGCCTGGAACACGACACCGGACCGTACCACCCTGAGACCGCCGAACGCCTGCGGGCTGTGCTGGCCGCGTTGGAAGCGCCGGAATTTGCCCATTTGCTACGCGAATCGGCGCCGTTGGCGACGGTCGAGCAGCTCAGCCGGGTGCATCCGCGTTCGTATGTGGAAAGGATACTCGCCATCCACCCCGACCTGGGCGAGCCGATCCAACTCGATGGCGACACCATCATGAGCAACGGTAGCGCCGAGGCCGCCGCCAGAGCCGCCGGTGGAGCCTGCATGGCAGTCGATGCCGTGATGGAAGGCTGGGCACGCGCCGCTTTCGCCGCCGTCCGGCCGCCCGGCCACCATGCCGAACCCAACCGGCCGATGGGCTTCTGCCTGTTCAACAACGCTGCCGTCGCTGCCCTGCATGCCCGCGCCCGCTGGGGTGTTCAGCGAGTCGCGGTGGTTGATTTCGACGTTCACCATGGCAACGGCACGCAGGCGATGTTCGCAGACGATGCGGACCTGTTTTATGGATCGTCGCACCAAAGCCCTTGCTACCCGGGTACCGGGGAACCTTGGGAGCACGGGGTCGCCAACAATATCGTCAACGCTCCGTTACGTCCCGGCGACGGTGGACCGGAATTCCGCGCAGTGTGGGCAGAAACGATTATCCCGGCGCTCGATCGATTCGCACCCGGTTTGCTGATCGTGTCAGCCGGATTCGACGCCCATATCGACGACCCGTTGGCACAACTACGGGTGGAAACCGCCGATTACGCCTGGTTGACAGCGCAATTGACCGCTGTAGCGGACAAGCATTGCGGCGGCCGGATCGTGTCGGTGCTGGAGGGCGGCTACGACCTGCATGCGTTGGCCACGGCCGCTGCCGTTCATGTGCGGGGGCTAATGCGGATTTAGGCGACGCCCAAAAAATACCGCTTCCGGTAGGTGCCGTTCTCTCCCCGTCATGGCCGGGCCACCCACGACTTCCTGTGCCGCGCCAAGCAAAGTCGTGAGTGGCCCGGCCAAGCCCGGCCATGACGATTGGGCAAATCCTCCCCGCCAAACGCCTTAAGTTGATGCATACGCGGCTTGTCCGGGCCACCTGTCGCGGTACCTACGGGAATAGGTGGAGCATAGCGGCCGATTCGCTTATTGTTGGGCGTCGCCCGTGGCGCGGTCTCAATGTAAAGCATTGGGGCAGAGCCATGACCTTCCACTAACGCAACAAAAAGGCCACCGACCATGCCTGAAGACGATGTCGCCAAATTGTCGTTCGAGGACGCATTGGCGGAACTCGACCAAATCGTGCGTGGCCTGGAAGGCGGCACCCTAAAGCTTGACGCCGCCGTGCAGGCATTTGAACGCGGCGTGAAACTGCGCCGGCATTGCGAAGCTAAACTCGCCGAAGTCGAAGCCCGCGTCGAAGCACTCGTCCAACGCTCCGACGGATCGCTCGGGACGCGGCCGCTGGAGTGAAACAGCGTGCCGACCAATTGCTGGTGCTGCGGGGGCTGGCCGAAAGTCAAAACCGCGCCCAGGCGCTGATCCTCGCGGGAAAGGTATTCTCCGGGGACCGGCGCGTGGCCAAGGCCGGCGACTTCCTGGCCGAGGACGTGCCGCTGGAAGTCAAGGGCCAGGACCACCCATGGGTATCGCGAGGCGGCCTGAAACTGGCGCACGGGCTGGCACATTTCGGCTTTTCGCCGGCCGGGCGGGTCTGTTTGGATGTGGGCGCCTCGACCGGCGGGTTCACCGACGTGCTGCTGGCGAACGGCGCGCTGAAGGTTCACGCCGTCGATGTCGGGCACGGCCAACTCGCGTGGAGGCTACGCTCCGATGACCGTGTTGTAGTCTATGAAAAAACCAACGCCCGGTATTTAACCCGCGAAATTGTTCCCGATCCCATCGAAGCGTTGGTCTGCGATGCCAGCTTCATCGGCCTTGGGACAGTGCTGCCCGCACCGATTGCCCTGTGCGCCCCTGGCGCCTGGGCGATCGTTCTGATCAAGCCACAGTTCGAGGCCGATGCCTCATTGGTCGGCCCCAAAGGTGTCGTACGCGATCCCGCCGTTCATCAGGCGGTTTGTGAGCGTGTAACCCGGTGGTGGTCCGGATTACCCGGCTGGACAGTGGCCGGCGTGGTCGAAAGCCCGATCACCGGACCCGCAGGTAACATAGAATTTCTTCTGGGGGCGACGTTGGCCGCCGGTTAGCCCCAGTGTTTCCAACCTGAGGAATTCATGCCTTAGCTTTCTGTCAAAAGCGCGCCCCACGCGTCGGTATCGAAGGGCATTAAAGACCTAGCGCAGGCCAAAGAAACTCAATACGGCGATCACGACAACCACTAAACCTACTATATAGATGATATTGTTCATAAGAACTCTCCCGATCTCGGTCTCTTGGATACAGAGATAAAACTCGGCAAGATAGTTCACGTTGCTTCAAAATCCGGTGTCATATCGATAATCCGATGCGACTTCGCACGGCCGCGCTCAAACGGCGGTTTAGCGCGGGTTCCAAGGTTTACGCGAAGCCAGTTCTCCAACGAATAGCGCTGCCTCCGACGAACGTATCACCCCAACGCGCGATTTTACCCGTTCAGGAACTGTTCGAACTCCGTTTTGTGATCGGGATGCCAGCGCGACAGTGCCGGACGATTTTCCGTAATGTCCCCGGCGGCCCACAAAATGCGGCGGTTATCGATTGCGCGCGTCACATCGTTATCCGGGCAAATGATATAGAAATCGCCACGGCTCATCCCGGCGATCAACATATCCACCACCTGATCCGGGGTCCATGCGCCGGGCGGCTTCTCTGTGCGTCCACCCCGTGTCATGGCGGTAAACGTCGAGCCCGGCACCAGCAGATGCGCCGAAATGCGGGCACCCTCTTCATTGCGCAAGCTGTGCGCCAACGCCTCGGTCATGACCTTCACGCCGGCTTTGCTCATGTTGTAGGCCGTGTCGCCGGGTGGGCAGGTAATTCCTTGTTTCGATCCCGTGTTGACAATGGCGCAACTGGTCTGTTGCGCCAACATCGATGGAGTAAACGTCTGCACACCATTGATGACGCCCCACAGGTTGACCTCCAGCACCCGCCGCCAGCGGTCGATGTGATCGTACGGTCCCCCGCCGTTCGGAATGCCGGCGTTGTTCATCAAGACCGAGACTTCGCCAAACCGAGCATAGACTTCGTCGCGCAACGCCTGGACCGCATCCAAACGACTGACATCCGTCGAAACCGTCAGCACGGCCTCGCGTCCGGACGGCGATGCGGCGGCGACGGTATCCTCGGCGCGTTCCAACGCCTCGGGCGACAGGTCGGCGAGGCAAACCCGCAGTCCCATCGCGGCAAAACGCACAGCAGCAGCGAGTCCTATGCCGCTGGCGGCACCGGTTATGACCGCGACACGGCCGGCAGTCAGGGCGGGATGCATGATGCCTCCGTTACTCAGGAACGAAATTCATGGCGATGCCGTTGATGCAATAACGCTGGTGCGTCGGGGGCGGCCCGTCCGGGAAGACGTGCCCGAGGTGGCTGCCGCAGGTGATGCAATGAACTTCGGTGCGGATCATGCCGTGGCTGCGATCGACCGTGTTCTCGACGGAACCCTCAATCGGGTCGTTGAAGCTGGGCCAGCCGGTGCCGCTTTCGAATTTCAGTTTCGTCTCGAACAGGGGCGTGTCGCAGCCTGCGCAGGTGAACTGCCCGGGGCGCTTTTCCGCCAGCAGGGCGCAACTGCCCGGTGCCTCGGTCCCGTGGCCGCGCATCACGTAATACTGTTCCGGAGTTAGCATCTTGCGCCATTCGGCATCGCCGCGGGTGACGGGGTATTCTTTCACGGACATCTCAGGTTCCTTCTATTCAGACTATGTTTGGTGATTGCGGGACCACCGCGCAATACCGGTTCGGCCCTATGTCGCAAGGGAGCCACGATCCGGCTTTAGATCGATCAGCTTCGTGCCATCCAGGCAATCCAGGCCCCGCACATGCAACGTCGTCCCGTCGATCCCGACCAACTCGACAACCGAGGAAGCGATCGGGTTCGGCCGGACAGGTGACCGCAAGGCAAACGTCCCAGTGGTCTTGCCGGTGCGAAACGGGGTCTGTGCGACCAGATCGCGCCGAGCCTGGTGCATCCAGTATAAGACCTGAAGGCGCGGATGATCGCCGATGTTTGTTAGCGCGTCCCGCCAACGCTCATCCACGACGATCGAACACATCGGACCATCCGGACTGCCGCGCTTCGGGCATTCCGACCGCAGTTTCCAGGGCGTCCGGATGGTGCCGATGAAATACACGCCGGCATCGGTCGCCGCCGGAAGCGGCACCGCGATTTCTCCCGAACGTAAGGAATCATTTGTCATGGTCCAACGGTGCCACCCTCGGCCACCCTGAGTCCAGATGTGGCACGATTTTGACCGCTGTTCCTTCGCCGCTATACCGTTTCCATGTCGATGTTGCCGCCGGAGGAATGGGAGGCTGTTTGGCTGACGCTGGCCGTCGCCGCGCGGGCGGTCGGCTTTGGGTTGCCCTTGGCCGTGCTCATGGCATGGGTGCTGACGCGCTGTCGCTTTCCCGGCCGATCGGTGCTGAACGCGCTGGTGCATTTACCGATGGTGCTGCCGCCCGTGGTGACCGGCTGGCTGTTGCTGATTGTCTTCGGCGTGCGCGGGCCGGCCGGCGCGCTGCTGTACGACTGGTTCGGTATCAGGCTGGTGTTCACCACCGCCGGCGCCAGCCTCGCCTGTGCCGTCATGGTGTTTCCGATCATGGTTCGCTCGGTGCGCCTGTCCCTGGACGCCGTCGATGGCGGGTTGGAGCAAGCGGCCCGCACACTCGGCGCCGGATGGTTCGATCGCTTGATCAACATCACCCTGCCACTGGCCTCCCCCGGAATCCTGGTCGGCGCCATCGTTGCCTACGCGACCTGCCTGGGCGAATTCGGCGCCGTCATTACTTTTGCCGCCAGTATTCCGGGACAAACGCAGACGTTGCCGTTGGCGATCTACGCGGCCTTGCAGGTTCCGGGCGGAGAGGCCAAGGCCGCGCAATTGTCGATGGTGTCCCTGACCCTGGCGCTTTTGGGCCTGCTCCTTTCCGAGTGGTTCGGCAAGCGACTTAATACGATGCTCGGGCGATGAGCTTCTCCGTCGCGGTGCGGCATCGTTTTCCCGCGATGCACATGGATATCGCGTTCGATGTGTGTTCTCCTGGCGTAACGGTACTGTTCGGCCCGTCTGGCTCCGGCAAGTCAACCATCGTCAACGCCGCCGCCGGCTTATTGCGGCCGGACGCCTGTAGGATCGAGATCGACGGTAAACTGCTGGCCGACACGCGGGCAGGGGTCTGGCTGCCGCCGGAACAGCGCCGGTGCGGACTGGTGTTTCAGGATTCGCGACTGTTCCCGCACATGTCGGTCGCCACGAACCTGAGGTTCGGGATGCGCCGTGTCGCCCCCGGTGCCATCCATTTCGACGACATTGTCGATCTGCTGGGGATCGGCCCCCTGCTGGATCGCCGTCCCCATACGCTGTCGGGTGGAGAACGCCAGCGTGTCGCCATCGGACGGGCCTTGCTGGCGCAACCGCATCTGTTACTGATGGATGAGCCGTTGGCCAACCTTGACGACGGCCGCAAAGCCGAGATTCTGCCATATCTGACGCGGCTGAAAACCGCATTGAAATTGCCGATCCTGTACGTCACCCATGCATTGGATGAGGCAGCCCAACTGGCGGATTCGCTGGTGCTGCTCGATGCTGGTCAGGTGGTGGCGTTCGGGTCCGTTTCCGATCTCGCCGCCCGTGCCGATTTGCCGTTGGCGCGCCGGGACGATGCCGGTGCGTTGCTGATATGCCGGGTGCGAGAGAACGACGCTGGCCGCACGCTGACGCGGTTGCAGGGCGGGGGGGCGATGTTCTGGGTGCCGTTACTCGATTTGCCCGTGGGGGCGGAGTGTCGCATCCGGGTGCCTGCGCGGGAGGTCATCCTGGCCAGCCGCCCCCCCGACGCGATCAGTCTGCACAACATCGTGCCGGGAACAGTGCGCCGGATCACCGACGACACGGTCCGCCGGTCGGTGGTGGTGGAGATTGGTTTGCCGGAGGGCGGGTTGCTGTCGCGGGTCACCCCGGACGCAGTCGTGCGGCTGGGACTGACGCCGGGGTCGCCGGTGCTGGCGCTGATCAAGTCAACCTCAATCGAGGTGCTGGGCGGTTGATACGATAAGGGCCGGTCCCTGGCCGAGCGTTTACGGCCGGACCTGTTCCCATGCCCGAAGGCGCTCTGGCATCGTCACGGTGCGCGAAGGCGCACTGGCATCGTCACGGTGCGCGAAGGCGCACCATCCATGTCTTTGTATAGGCAATCAAAAGACACGGGCGCCGACTTCCATCGGCACGCCTCGCCATCACCGCCGTACCAAAGTCCGGAATCGCTCGGTCCGTGAGACAAGTGGGTAGAAATGGGACGCACGATATCATGCCTAGCGAATTGGGCAGCGATCAGCCAGCCAGTTTGGGCCGCCAGGTCATTTTGCGATGTAACAAAAATTTTTATTGTTATTTTATAATATATGCAATATCGATATTTTTTTGATAAACAAAAAGAATATGTTGGGCGATATCGGTAGGTTTGATATCCGTTTTCATCCGACAAGTTTGCGTACCGGTTCAAACCCATCGCACTCTGGGATCAGATGACCCGTCGTATTTTTGGCAGAATACTTCGTCCGAACCCACTGGCGCGTCGCGACACGCACGTCGCTACCCACCTGCTTTGGCTGGTTGTTGTGGTTATGATGCCGCTGTTGATTGTGACCGGGGTGGAGGTCTGGCGGATGCATGACAGCAGCCGGACGGTGCGGGAGCACGCATTGCTCGAACAGGCACGGGAGAAAACCGAGCTCATTGACGGGGAGTTTTCGCGCATTGAGACGGCGATTTTGGCGCTTGCGGCATCCTCGGCACTGGACCATGGGGAATTTTCTCGCTTCGAACAAGAAATGCGTACCGTTTCGATCCATCTCGGCGGCATGTCGATCGGCCTCGCTGGCGCGGATGGATACCAAATCCTGTTCACGCAATGGCCGGTCGGGGAACGCAGGGCCGGCGTGACGACCGGCCCGGGCGCGTTGGCAGCCCTGGCCGGGGGCCGCGTCACGATCACCAACCTGCACAAAAGTCCCGTGACAGGTGAATTGGTAACTGCCCTGGCGGTGCCGATCCGGCTTCATGACGGTCGCACTCCTGACTATATCGTTACTGCGGTCATTCCTGCCGCGCGGGTTGCCAAGGTGGTAGAAAACCAGCCGGGGCCGCTCAGCGATCATCTGGTGCTGATCCTGTTGGACCAGGATGGTTCGATCTTCACTCAACCGTTTAATGTTGGTGACGCCGTCGGAAAGCATATTCCCGGCACGCTGCTGGAACATATTCGTGACAGACCAGAAGGGTTCATTCGCGACGGTGCTACAATCTATGGGAAGGAGGCGATTTTCGCCTTCGTCAAATCGACGTCCAGCGGATACGCGGTCGCACTTGGTATGCCATGGGAAGTGTTCGATACCCCGCTCCGAGCCAATCTGATCAGAACCCTTGCGGCCGGAGGGTTCTTGCTCGGGGCGGGGGCGCTGGCCGCCGGATTGCTGGCCCAACGCCTCGTAAGGCCGCTGCATAGGTTGGCCAAATCGAATGCGGGCCAACCGGTTCGCAGCGGCATTAAAGAAATAGACGACCTTGCTTTGCAGCTTTATCTTTCAGCCGAGGCACGGGACCAGGCCCGTGCTGGTATGGCCTATCAGCTCACGCTGCTCCGCGCTGTTACTGACAGCACGCCCGACGCGATCTTTATGATCGATCCGCAGGGTAACGTTTCTTACGTCAACCCCGGGGCCGAGCGGATGTTCGGCTGGCAGCAGGACGAACTGATCGGGCATACCCTGCAAAATGTCGTGCATGGCCAACATCCGAATGGGTGCCGCAAAGCGGCATGGGACAGCACGCTGACCCGCATCGTCACCGACGGCCGGCCCTGCATTAAAGAAGAGGACGTCTATTTCCGCCGCGACGGTGGAATGGTGATGGTCGAATGCTCGTATGCTCCGGTCGTGGTTGATAACAAATCGGCCGGCACGGTGCTGACCGTGCGCGACATCACCGCGCGCAAGCGCTTTGACGCGGCGTTACGAGAGAATGAAGCTCGCCTGTGCGATTTGGTGAGCACGCTCGATCTGGCGAAGATCGTGGTGCGTGATCCGGATGGTACGATCCGGTTCTGGTCGCATGGCTGTGAACGGCTGTACGGATGGTCCGTCGCCGACGCCGTTGGACAATCCCTGCCGGCGCTGCTTCATACCGTCTTCCCCCTACCGTTAGACGAAATCGGCGCCGTGCTGATACGTGATGGGGAATGGTCGGGCGATCTGATCCAAACCTGCAGCGACGGCAGCCGCATTACTGTTTCCGTGCGCAAGGTGTTGCACCGTGGCGCCGACGGCCGGCCACGCGCGGTTATGGTGAGCATACTTGACGTGACTGCACTTCGGCAGGCCCAGGACGACTTACGGCAGCTCAACCGTGACCTCGAACAGCGGGTCGATGAAGAAGTCGCCAATCGGGAAGCGGCGCAGATGCGGGCGGCACAAGCGGAACGGATGCAGGCGCTGGGCCAGTTGGCGGGAGGCCTCGCCCACGACTTCAACAACGTGTTGCAAATCGTCGCGGGCTCTGCGGCGCTGATCGAGCGACGGTCCGGCGACCCGGCGGCGGTCAATCGTTTTGTTCGCCTGATCATCGATGCCGCCAGCCGGGGTGCGTCGATCACACGGCGAATGTTGGTATTTGCTCGCCGTGGCACGCTTGAAGCCGAAGCAATCGATCCGGTGGCCTTGCTGGAGGGCATGAAAGACATTTGCAGTTATACCCTTGGGGCGGAGATTGAAATTCGTCTGGAAGTTCCATTGGATGCACCGCGGTTGTTCGCCGACAAGGGGCAGTTGGAAACCGTGCTGATCAACCTTGCCACCAATGCGCGGGACGCAATGGCGAATGGCGGTATCCTGACCTTGTCCGCTGAACCGGAAATGGTGACTGATGCCGACAACCATCCGGCCGCGCTGGCACCTGGCGCCTATGTCCGGCTAGAGGTGTCCGATACAGGTGTCGGTATCGATCCCGCCATATTGGCGCGTGTCGCCGAACCGTTCTTCACGACCAAAGGCGTCGGCAAGGGCACCGGCCTTGGTCTGTCGATGGTCAAGGGTTTCGCCGAACAGTCGGACGGCGGATTCGTCGTGATTAGTCAGCCGGGGGCTGGCACCAAAGTGACCCTCTGGCTGCCCCAAACCGGTAACGCAGGCAATTCAGGCAGCAACGAGGTGGGATCACAGGAACTCATTCGGGACACCGGCAGTCGGATATTGCTGGTGGACGACGACCATATGGTGCGCGAAACACTCGCCGCTGTCCTTGAAGATGAGGGCTATTGCGTGCTGTCTGCGGCGAGTGGCGAGGATGCCCTATCGCTGCTGCGGACAGCCACGCCGGTTGATATCCTGGTGACCGATCTATCGATGCCGGGCACGAGCGGCCTTATGTTAATCGAGGATGCCCAGCGCTTACGGTCGCGGCTTCCGGCGATCCTGCTGACCGGCTATGCCGAGGACGCTGCCGGTCTGGCGGTTGACGGCGCGATTACCGGGTCCTATTCCCTGGTCCGCAAACCGATCGTCGCCGCGCTACTGGCCAGTCGCATCGCCGCGATGCTGGAGCCAGTAAAATAGAACCATCGCGCACCCGGGTCATCGAAGGCTCGGAGTCCGATGATCTGGCTGGTCCGGCTTGCCCGGGGCGGCTATTCCCGCACAATGCCGCTACAGGTGCCCCGGACAAGCCGGGCCATGACAATGGGGAAACGGCGCTTACCTGATGCGATGATAGCCGGACGCCGCCTAAGCCTCCAGATCAGCATCCCAATACAGAAAATCCAACCACGTCCGGTGCAGGTTCTCCCGCATCACATGCGACTTCGCAGCCTCGTCGATCTGGTGCGGCGACGGCTCGACCGGGACCGATCGCAAACGCAAACCAGTTTGCTTCAGCGACCGGCTACCCTTGAACAGATTGTCGGCCTGACAGCAGGTGACGACATTGTTCCAACTGGTGATACCGCCCTTGGATCGCGGCACAACGTGGTCGAACGTCAGTTCCTTGGCCGGCAACCCCTCGCCGCAATACTGGCAACAAAACCGGTCTCGGAGGAACACATGGTAGCGGGTGAACGCCACTTTGCGCCGCTTGTGATACCGCTTCAGCGACACCACGGATGGGATCGCGAACGACTGGCGCGACGAATGTACCTCCACGTCGTAGTTGATCACCGCATTGACCCGTTCCTGCAGCACGGCCACCAGCGCATCCTGCCAGGACCAGACGGACAGCGGACCCCAGCTCAATGGTTGCATATCCGCGTTCAGCACCAGCGTCTGAAGGTTCGGTATATGGCTCACAGGTAGCGCTCCGAGCGTAGCGCCGTGTCCAGGCCAATGGTGGGAAAATGCAATCCGCCGACAGGCAAAGGCAGCTCCTTCACATGCGGAGCGCAACACCCGGACCCTTACAAATCGTCGAGCCGCCAGATAATGCGCGCCGCCGAAAACCTATGGGATTTATGACAGAGCGCACCTTGCGCCGCAACCCGCATCGCGGGTGCCAACCCGGACTTCATTGTTTCGTCACGAAAATCCTCTTTGCAAAGCAAGCGCCCCAAGCGCGATTCCGGTGTCATCCAGGCCGTGACCGAGTCGCGGAATGTAATGACCTTCCACCGGAACCCTGGCGGCCTTCAAAACCGCCTCGGCATCGCGGGACCGAGACACCGGGACGGCTTCATCGTTTTCGCCATGCACCAGCAGGACCGGTGCCAGATTCGTCAGTTCGGCTGCTAGCGAATCCGGGGCGACCAGGGCACCGGAAAAAGCCAGGATGGCGCGCGGGGCTGTAGGGTGGCGCAGGCCGGCGAACAACGACATCATCGCGCCCTGGCTGAAACCCATAATCGCGTAGGCATCGGCGGGAAGATTCAAACGTACCAGTTCGGCGTCGATGAACCCGTGCAGATAAGGCGCGGCCGCACGGACTCCGGCTTCCGCATGCGAGGGGGAGCGATCACCGACGCTCCACCACTGGCGGCCAAAGCCGGAATCGTGGGGGAAGGGGGCGTGGACCGAGGCGAACATCGCGTCCGGGCAGGCATGTTGCCAGGATGATGCGAGGTCGATCAGATCGTAGGCATCGGCACCCAGGCCGTGGCACAGGATAATCAGGTGTTTGGGTGTTGCCTTGGAGGCGGGACCCCAGTGAATGGCGTCGAGGGTTGGCATGGCGATCTCCCGTTTCCGCGCTGATGCGGTATTTTTAATACCATGACTGTCGCACGCTTCGCACCGAGCCAGGCGGGCCATTTGCATTTGGGTCATGCGTTCGCGGCGTTCAATGCGTGGACGCAGGCGCGGGCGTCCGGCGGGCGATTTCTTCTGCGCATGGAGAATATCGACCCCGGCCGGTGTGCCCCAGCCAGTGCCGTCCACAATTCGCCGCCGGGGAGTCAGGGCGATCCCGAATGGCTCGGACTTCACTGGGGCGGTCCGGTGCGTGCAATCAAGCATCTGCCGGAATTTCAGTTAGTGCTGGACGGGCTGGCCACTCAGGGACTGGTGGTATCCCTGCGTCTGCACCCGGGGTGATATCGCGCAAGACATCGCGGCATCGGTTTCCGCGCCGAGGGCGTCTCGGCGCGGACGATCATCGTGCGGTTCGATCAGTCATAATAACGCCAGCGGCGGTGTTCCCAACGGCGGTGATGCCAACGGTGGTGGTTACGGTAGTAATCAACCTGCGTAACCAGCGCCTGCGACGGGGCTGCGTGAACTCCGGCAGCAGACGGGGCAGCGGACGGGGCAGCGGTGGCGCCAAACGTCGTAACGGCGGTCAGGCCAGCAAAAGCAACGGCGGCGAGAAGTAATTTTTGCATCGAAAGTCTCCTTCTGAGGCCACCGGAACCTGGAGACGGAAATGGGCCGCACGGCGACCGGATAGAGGTTATATCGTGGCACGGGGCGGCCGTTATAACCCCCGCTTTCGGGCCGGCTTCAGACATTGTAGCATCGCAGTAAGCAAACAGAGGGAGCCAGCATGATCCCAACAGGGACAGGCAAAATCGCGGCGGTCACGGGTGCTGCGTCAGGAATAGGTCAGGCTGCGTGCCGGCGGCTTCTGGAGGCTGGCTGGACGGTGTTCGGCCTGGATGTCGCACAGGTCCGGCTGGATGCGGTGCGAGACGATTTCTCCCAGTTTCAAACCCGGTTTCGGCCGGTGGTGTGCGATGTCTCGGATGCGGTCAGCGTGGGCGCCGCGTTTGCCGGGGCCGGAGATCGCCTGAATGCACTGGTTTGTTGCGCTGGCGTATTGCGTACCGCGCTTCTGGAAAACATGACGGTCGAGGATTTCGATCTTGTCCTGAACACCAACCTGCGCGGCACGTTCCTGTGTGCGCAGAAGGCGCTGCCTTTGTTGCGGCACGCGGCAACGGCAGAAAATCCGTCTCGGGTGGTGCTGCTGTCCTCCATCGCGGCGCTGCGGCCGAAGATTGTTAGCGGGGCGTATGCCGCATCCAAGGCGGGCGTCAGTCAGCTTTGCCGCGTGATGGCGGCGGAGTGGGCCCCATCAGGCGTGCTGGTGAATGCCTTGGCACCGGGAACGGTCGATACGCCGATGGTGCGGGCGGTTTCCAACCCCGCGGAGTCGAAGGGATACCGGCCGTCGGGTGTGTCTCCTGTCGGACGCATAGCGCAACCTGACGACGTAGTGGACGTGATGATGTTCCTGCTGTCCGATGCCGCGCGCTACGTGACCGGAACGACGATCCCGGTCGATGGCGGCACGCAGGCAGCGTTCATTCCGCCCGGTTCCCCATAATGGCCCTCTATTTGTCTCTGTGTTAAAACACGGTCCATTCCCACGGCACGGCCAGGAAAATGTGCCGCCATCCCCTACATAAACCAACCCCGACTCAACACGTCCTCGGCCGCTCGGCGGGCCATACTGAAGGCCCGGGACCGTTCGGCCCCTTCTCGTCATGGCAGGCGAAGCAGGCTGTGCGAAAACTCCCGCCCAAATTTGCGTTGGAGAATATTTTTCTCTGGCATGCCCCTGTCGTCGCGACGACCCAATTCCGTCACGGCAGGAGAATGCCTACCATCTGCGCCTTT
>JANXLQ010000464.1 GCA_025355085.1 Rhodopila sp. | reverse complement strand
AGATCGCGTTCGCCGGCCGGCCCGCTTGTCACCACCGGAACGCTGCCAACCTCGGCGGCGGCATCCACCGAACGCAGGTGGATTTCAAACCCGCGCCTGCGGAATTCATTGTCTTCCGGGAACGCTGATGCTCCGGCCGCGCAGAAGGCAGCCGCAGCCAGCCAGTCTTCCCGCTCGTAGGCGTGGTGAACCTGTTCCAGCACCACGTCCCGATCCTCCGGAAACCGCTGGGCAGCTTCGGCCAACGCCTCGCCGGCTTCGTCCAACCGCCCCACCATCCGCAGGGCGGTCGCCTGTCCGATATGCCCGTCCTTCAGGTGTGGAAACAATTGCCGCACCACGCCGCAGACGTCCGCTGCATCAGCCCAATCACCGAGCGATTCGAGAACCCGGCCGAGATATACCAGGGGAACCGGTTCGACCGGAAACTGCTCGATCGCCTCACGTAACAACGGTATCGCCTCGTCACCCCGATCCGACCGTCGCAAGGCCAGCGCACCCTCCGTCCATGCGGGCCAGAACGTCGGACCATGTGCGCGGACTTTTTCCCACCAAGCGGCTTCCTCCGCCCACTGACCACGCGCCGAGGCGATCCGCGCGCCCTCGCTCAGCAGTTCCCGGTCATCCGGCCAACGACCCAACGCCGCCTGCAACACCGATGCCGCTTCGTCCAGCCGTCCCGCTTCCCGCAGTACAGCACACAGGGCAACGTGACCTATCGGCTCATCGGGAAAAGCCGATTTCACCACTGCCCAACGCTCAATCGCTTCCGGCCAATCGCGGCGATCCGACGCGGCCCTGGCATAGGCCACACTGAGTTCCACCGACTGCGGAAGCCGCGTGCGGCCGTCCCTCAGCACCCATTCCCCGTCCAGCCCCTGATCCCGCAGCATCGCCGCGCCGGACATATAAGCCTGCGCCACGTCCGGAAAACGCGCCCTCACTACAGCCCAACGCTGCGCGGCGGTGCGTATTGCCTGCCGATGTTCGGCGACACGGGCATGTTCGGTGAAAAAGACCTCCACATCGGGGAAAGCGACCTGCCCTTCTTCGATCAATGCCTCGGCGGCATCGAGTTCGCCGAAATGCAGCAACAACCGCGATGCCCGGGCGGGCGCATGCGGGGAATCCGGATAAGCATCCCATAGCCGCAGCAGAAGGGCCAACGACTCCCGCAGCCGATCCTGTCCGTGCAGGACTTCAGCTTGGTGCAGCCCATCGTGCGGCGGTGGAACATCGGGTGTGGTTTGGGCCATGGCAGCGTCTCGTGTTAATTTCGCGACACGGGTGGCGTGTTCGCGACGATGCAGACTGATAGCAGACCAAACCCGGAATTGCGAGAATCCCGCATCGCGCCGTTAAGCTCGGTTGGCCAGAACGTGGGACGCATCTTCTTCGCGGCCCATGGCGCGCAACGCGGCGGCGGCCCCGTCGTATCCCTCGGGCCGTTCAGGAAAAAGCTCGCGCAGTGTTGCCCAGCGACGAATGGCCTCTTCCCATTGGCCCTGGCCATGCGCGAGGCGGGCGTATTCGACGAGCAAGTCGGGGTCCGGCTCGTCGGTGTTGCGCTTGACGCCGCTTTCCAGAATTGCATCGGCTTGGTCGGGCTTACCCATATCCTGGTATGTACCGGCAGCGCCCAGATACCCCATAATCGCCCGCGGAAAAGCCTCCCGAACGCGGTGCCATCGCAGAAGCGCCTCCGGCCAGTCCTTGCGGCGCCGCGCAATCCAAGCCAGTTCGGTCAGGATGGCGGGATTTCCAGCGAACAACGTATCCGCCTTAAACAAAAGCTGTTCAGCGTCGGGATCGCGACCCATTTCCCGCAGACATGCGGCGGATTGAATCCAACCCGCCGCATTGCCAAAATGATCGCGGACGTAGGCCCAACGTTCCAAAGCCGCCGGCCAGTCCTTTTTATGTTCGGCCACACCTGCGTAATGGGCTGCGGCCAGATAGTCCTCCGGCGCCCTGGCCACCGCCTTAGCCAAGAGCGCGTCGGCTTCATCCGTCCGGCCCAGCCATTTCAGGCAGTCGCCCCCGTCGATATAACCCCGCAACGTATCGGGAAAATGCACTCGGACATACGCCCACCGCTCGGCCGCCAGTTCAAGATCGCCACGATACTTGGCCACGATCGCATGGTGCTCAGCCGATTGGCACGAATGTGGAAACCGTTGCATTGCGGCGGTAATCGCTTCCTCCGCCATGTCATACAGGCCAAAGCCAATCAGTGTGCTGATTGCCCTATCGGAGGTAATCGCGAGGTCTCGATCCAGGGTTGCTAACTGCTGCCAGGTCTGCACCGCGAGTTCAGATTGTTCCCGGATCGCGGCTTCCTCCATCAGTTCGAGCAGCCGCTTCTTTTCGAAAACTTCGTAAGGTGCCGCTTCATGCTTGATCGACCGCAGTTCCTTCAACGCCTGCCGGCGTTCCCGCCAATCCTGGATTGCATCGAACAAGCCCATCGGTCAGGCGGATAGGCCGTAGATACGCTGCACCGCACGCACCGCAGTGGAGGTGGCACCAAGCGGATCGTCGGGCTGCTCACGCATTTCGATGGAGATCCAGCCGTCGTAGCCGGACGCAGTCAAGGCGGCGGCGGCATCGGCGTGGTTGGCGGCGGGATCGGCGAAACTGGCGAGTTCCGGCTGGGCCGCGTGGAAATGCGCAAGCCAAGGTTTGGCGGCCATCACTGCGTCCTCAATCTTGTCGCCACCCAGGGAGACGCAGCCGGTGTCCAGGTGGACCCTGATGCCGAGGTGATCGACATCTTGCACCATGCGCAGCACGTCCGCCCAGCGGGTGAGGAAATCGCCACCGTAGAAGGGCGGCACCGGTTCGATCCCGATCACCACGCCCGACGCGGCAACGATTTCGCCCATTTCAGTCCAGCGATCTCGGGCCAGGGACCAAGCATCGTTGGTCGGCATATCGCCGCACAGGCGGTTGCGGGGCGATCCAAAAACCAGCACGCCCGCACCCAACGCCGCCGCGATGCCGGTGACGCGCCGCATATGGGCCAACATGCTGTCAAAGCTGTCCCGGCTTCCCAACAGCGTCAGGTCTTTGGTGCCGAACAGAATCGCCTGCAGGGAACTGACGACGAGGCCGGCATCCTCCAACTGGCGGCGATAGGCGGTTAGCCGAGCGGGGGTGATGTCGTCCCAAGCGGCGATTCGGGTGGGTGCGACTTCGATGCCTTTGACACCCAGCCCGGCGAGGGTTGCGAAGGCTTCGCTGTCGGATTCAGTCGGCCAGGCCAGATTGGAAACAGCGAGGCGCCTCATGCTGCTTTAGCCTCCGCGATGAATATTTCCAGTTCCTGGAAAACCTGAGCGGCTGATAGATGATAACCGCCATGTCCGCCCAAAACCGCGTCATGGATGCTGCGCAAATCGTAGCGTGGCGGGTTAGCAACTGGCGGCGCGATGGTGACATCGGCGAAGAAGCGATTATGGATAGCGGCCATTTCCACTGGTTCGGCCGTGACGTTCACCAGATTTAAACCAGCCCCAACGATACGGTCCACATCGTCCGCGAGGCGACGGGTCGGATACCACTGGAACGATCCGTTCGGCACGACCTTCTCCGGCGCATTCAGATGGATCATATCGTAGATCGCGTTCTTGCGCAGGCCGGTGCCGAACAGTGCGGGTAGCCGGACGATCGTGCTGACGGGGAACTGCTCGCGGACGAACGCCTCCAGCTTCAGGCGGTGCAGGCCGTACGGATGCAACCCTTCTACTGGCGGCACATCAATTTCGGTCTGTTCCGAGGGATCTCGATACACATCGATGGTGGATATCAGCACGAAACGGCCGGCTTTTACGTCGCGCAGGCAGTCGATCAGGCGGCTAATGCCCTCCCAATCCTTTTCCGGCTCCTTGTTCGCCAACCACTTCACCGCCGACACGCCAGCGCATACGACCGTGCTAAAGTGCCGTCCACGGATGGTTTCGATATTCCGCGAATTAAACATCGCGGCGAACGACCGGTCACGCGCCAGCGTGCTGCCCACAAACCCGGTATATCCGATCAGCGCGGCGCCTTCGACTGATTTTGCCATCGTTCAGGCGGACGTCAAGGTCGAATTGACGCCCAGGATTTCCGCCCGCAAGCCGCTTGGTACGTTTCGCATTGGCTCCTCGCCTCCCATCGCTTCGATCATCGAAAGAATTCGCTCGACCGAAAAGAAAATCGTGTCGATCTTGCCCGACATAACCGAGAACACACGCCCGTTCTTATAAACATAGCAACTGCGGTCGTCGAAGCTCCCCAACGGCTTGGTTTTCATCGCAAGTTGAGGACCGACGAACCGAAACACATCCTTAAAACCTGGTACATACCGGGAAATATGTTCCTCCATACGCTCCACCTTCGTAGCGACCAGGGCGCTATCGACATTGTCCAGAACGGCACGCGCTTCGGTTGCCGTGTTAAACCGCCCAAGCGGCGTGTGCGGGACGCTGGACAGCGTGTAGAGTAGTGGATCCTCGGTGGGATAGATTGAGCACAGCGGACCATCGACCAGCGTCACAGCCGGAAACGGGGTGTTGGCCTCATAATACAGCAGCATCGTCGGCTCGTAGAACAGGTCGATCGGCGGCTTGGTGAAGTGGCCCCATGACGCGTCGATGACAAAGTCGAACCGTCGGCCATCGACATAAACACCGTCGCCGCGTTCTTCGATGGACTCGACACGGTGGCCGGTAATCAGGAAGGGGCCAAGCCTTTCGGTGAAATATCGGCGCGCCTTATCGAGCAGCAGCACCCGTTCCGGCGCCTGCAAGCACCCCTCTATGTTCGCCAGAACATCGGGCACCGAGGCCATTTCGGTGAATTCGATCCCCGAGGAGGTCATGATCAGCTTGTATGTCAGGAAATCGATCAGCGAATCACCTTTGGGCACCGCATACAAATTCTGCGCGATCGGGCTACTGAGCGCGGGATACCGCTCTACAAAGCGCGAAAACCCATCCCGCGATTGCATGCGCGTGCCGTAATGGCGCGGGTAGTGGAAACCCATGTGAAGGCGAAACTGATTGTTGCCCGACGACGCATGCAAAAGGCGTTGATGTTGCTCGAAAATCGTGACGCCAAAACCGAGCGAACGGAAGGACGTGGCGATGTGACAGCCGTACCAGCCGCCGCCGATAATCGCGAAAGAAAGAGACACGCCAACTCCTCATATGCCTCGGACAACCGGTCAAACCCTCCGGCCAACGTCGGAAGCCGCGTCTTCGCACGAATTCCGGCGCTGTGCCAGTATTTTGGCTGATGGCGACCCACCGCCTCCCCCATGATCGAAACCCATTCGATCCAGCGGCTTGCGATGCCGCATGACGCCCTGCTATCTGCATGGCGCAGGCAATAGCGAGGCCATCCGATGAAAATCCTTCGAGTAGAGGCAGATGGAGACTGGTTCATCGTTCGGCCTGAATCTGGAATAGTCCGCCTGCGGACCCGTGACGACGGAGTCTTGCCGCTGTTGCCCGGCTGGAAGCCGGCAGTGGCGCTTCAAGGGCCGGCCGAGGTCTGCGCGCTGGGTCTTCTGCACGACAACGGCGACACGGCGGTCTGGTTTCTCGATCAGGCGTTCCGGTTTCTCACCAACACCCTGGCGGACCTTTCGACCGCGGCACAGAGCGAACTTCGGCAGGAACTGCGCAGCGGCATCGCCGATGTCTGGCAACACCTAATTTGCGCCGGTCGCGCCGGCCTAGGCGAATCCGCTCGGCAACTCTTCGGCTGCACCGGTCCATTGATCCGCGAGTTGGCCGAGGGCGTCGGCAAAGAGGTCATTCCCGCCCTGCAAATCGTCTTGCTGGAGACACCCGGCGACCTACCGATCATCGATACCGTTGGATCGGGCGTGGCCGGCAAGCCGGTTTCGCCCCCGATCGTACGGGGCATGTTCGCCCGGGACTTCCTGCAGGACATCATCGCAACGATCAGCGATGGCCGGTTGACGGTCCCCTCCCCCATCGACGGGGCGCCGGTATCCACCGACATCGCATTCAGTCTCAACCCGAGCACGCTGGCTTACAAATTCTACGATGAACGCAACGACGTAGTGTTTTTCGTGTTTTCCGCGCACTGGCGAGTTGCCCTGACGGCACTGTATTTTCCTGCGTCGGGCCTGCTGATTTGCGAGAATCCCCGCACTCGGAACGACTTTCTGGGCTTTGTCGGCGGCTCACCCGATCTTGCTTTGTTTCGCCACGCTACGGAACACGCACTTGCACTGGACGCCTATCTATCCGCCCCAAGCCGTTCTGTCGCGATCGTATATATTCAGGAACATCTCGGTCACCATCTATATAATGAACTCGGTGGCCTGGACCGAATAGTCCGATCTGTCGCGCCCGAAAGATTGCCCCCGATCCTACTGATCAACGCATTCAAATCGGAGATGTACGGGCAGATCGATAGCCTTTACCCGGAACTCGCCGGCAAGATCGACCGAACCCCGCACAACCCCCACTCGCTCGCTCGGTATGCCTACGCAAACCGATTTTGCATGGTGCGGCCCACCGACGATTATGTCCCCGCCGGCCTGACCCGACGTATCATCCGGCATTTGGAAGCAAGTCCGGATGTCAGTGCCCATCGCGATCATCACGCCGACCTGGAGAAGAACGGATTCGCTACAGTCATGTTCGGATTGCGGGTAGAAAACCGTACGCTGGTCGATCCGGTCGGTTTCTTCTGCGAAGCGATCGATGTGCTAACGGAACGTCTTGGCAAAGTGGCAGTTGTCGTCGATGGACACGATGCGGTTATAACCGCCGAAGGGGTCAGGATGTACGAAAGCCACGGCGAAACGATCGCAGCCCGATCCGTCCTGGGCACCGAAAACGAAATTTTGAGCGCAATACAAGCCCGCTATGCCGACCGCAACGATGTTAGGATTATTTCCACAGTCGGCGCGACGATGGCGGTCACGGTATTCTGGTGCAACCGGTCGTGCCTGTTCATTACGCCCTGGGGCGCAGGGCTGGCGAAATACCGCTGGCTGTGCAACCGGCCAGGCCTTGTCGTCGCCGGCCATCGGTTCCTGAAATACGGCGAGCATTTGACAACGCATCTATACGATGCGCGCGAGTTCATGGAGGCGCCAACCCGTGTCGTGTTTTTCGCGCCCGAGGACGTCGAAGACGATCCCTCGGCCCCCGTATTGATCGGGTTGGGCGATCCGCATCGGGTCAATTACCGGGTTGTGACGGGCGCTATTCGTCAGCGTGTGCTGCAAGCACTGGGCATTTTGCAGCCCATTCCGGCCGTCAGGGCGCGGTCACATTGACAGTGGCCGCAATGGTTCTGATTGTCGCGCGAGAATTCACGTCGTTCGAAGATAGGCTTTTCAAGCTGGTGCCACGACAGCGGATTCGCCGCTCCCCGATGAAGAAGCTTGGTCTTCCGCCGAAGATTTGGCACGACACCCGCAGGGCGTGTGCGGCAACCGCTGGCGGGCGAAAGTGAGGGGCGGATGACCGATTTCGGTCGGATTGTGTTTGTCGGAAACTGCCAGATCGGCGCCATGTGGCGCCTTTATCAACGCACCTTGCCCGAAGATCGCGCCCGGAGATCGG
>JANXLQ010000459.1 GCA_025355085.1 Rhodopila sp. | reverse complement strand
CGCTTCTCACGGATTTCCTGGAACAGTCGCGACGACATGCCGCCGCCCAACAGCGTGGACAGCATAATCGTCGGGTAATAATCCACATCGCCATAGCCGACCGAGGGGAAGCCCAGCACGACGTGCACCTGATCCAGGTCGCGCTCCTCGCGGAATTCGCCGCCCTTGTAAAGACCAGCTTCATGCTGCGCCGGCGGGCTGCCGGGCAGATCGCCGAAATGCTTCTGGACAAGGTCCAGCACTTCCTCATGCCGCAGTTTGCCGGCAGCGGCGATCACGACATTGTTGTTCGTGTAGTTGCGGCCCATGTATCCGGTCAGCACCGACCGCTTCATGTTGCGGATGCCGTCCTCCGACCCCAGCACCGGGCGGCCCAGCGACTGGCCGGGATAGGCGGTGGTTTGAAAATGGTCGAAGATGATGTCATCGGGCGTATCGTTCGCCTGTCCGATTTCCTGGAGGATAACACCTCGCTCGCGCTCCAGCTCCTCTGGTTCGAAGACCGAGTGGGTCAGGATGTCGCCGATGATGTCAAACCCCAGCGCAGTGTCTTCCTTCAGCATCTTAACGTAGTAGGCTGTCTGCTCCCGCGCGGTATACGCGTTGATGTGGCCGCCGACAGCCTCGACCTCCTCCGCGATGGCGGCGGCACTGCGGGTGGTCGTGCCCTTGAACGCCATGTGTTCCAGGAAGTGGGAAACGCCGTTCTCGGCTTCGGATTCGTTGCGCGAACCGGTCGCGACATAGGCGCCAATCGAAACCGTTTCGACACGTTCCATCCGTTCCGTCACAACGGTCAGGCCGGATGGCAGGCGGGTTAGCTGGATCGACTCATCCATAGCGGGGCTTCTCTTCGATAATTCCATTCCTGCATATGGGGTCGCCGGGAACGGCGCAACGATAGAACGCACAATCGCCCCCTTTGACCTTCCGGCGGCAAAGCGTGATGGTGCGCCGAACAGCAAAAACGGGGAGAGACTGCCATGATCGAGCTTTGGACCTGGCCCACGCCGAACGGCCATAAAATCCACATCGCGATGGAGGAACTCGGGCTGCCCTACAAGGTGATCCCGATCAATATCGGCAACGGCGACCAGTTCCGGGCGGAATTCCTGGCGATCACGCCGAACCATCGCATTCCCGCCATCGTCGATCCCGACGGCCCCGGCGGCAAGCCGCTTCGCCTGTTCGAGTCCGCCGCGATCATGATCTACCTGTCGGAAAAAACCGGCGGCAAGCTGATCCCGGCCGACCCCGCCGGGCGCTACACCTGCCTGCAATGGATGATGTTTCAGATGGGCGGCACCGGCCCGATGTTCGGCCAGTACAACCACTTCGCCAACTACGCGGTCGAGAAAATCCCGTATGCCATCGAGCGATACACCAACGAAGTGAAGCGCCTGCACCGCGTATTGGACAAGCGCCTGAGTGAGTCCGAATACCTCGCCGGCCCGGACTACTCGATGGCCGACATCATCAACTTCCCCTGGATACGCAATCCGGAGCGCCGGAACATCGACCTGTCCGACTACCCCAACGTCAAACGCTGGCACGACACCATCGCCGCCCGGCCGGCGGTGCAGCGTGGCGTCGAGGTCCTGTCCGCAAACCAGCGCAAAGGCCAGATGACGGACGCGGAACGGGAGGTCATGTTCGGCAAAACGCAATTCGCCGCCCGGTAGCGGTCAAGCGGCCAATCCCCGGCGGTCAAAACCGTCGGGGCAGCATGGCACGCCCTTACCCAAGACCGGCACTCTGCAACGCCTTAACCAGCCCGGAAGCCCCGGTGCTTTCCAGCCCCGAGGATTGCAGCGTCCAAGCCATGTTGAGAGTATCGAATGGAACCGCGTTCATGAAGGCAGCCCGATCCTGTGACCGCCGCCAATCTATCGGCGATTGGTTACCATCCGGTTAACGCCCCTCTAGTAAACAACCACCGACCGGATCGACTCACCACGCCGCATCAGGTCGAATCCCTCGTTGATCTGTTCGAACGGCAGTACATGTGTAATCAAATCGTCGATATTGATCTTGCCCTCCATGTACCAGTCCACAATCCGAGGCACATCCGTCCGCCCCCGAGCGCCGCCGAACGCGGTTCCCATCCAGGTGCGGCCGGTCACAAGCTGGAACGGGCGCGTGGAGATCTCCTGCCCCGCCCCGGCGACGCCGATGATGATCGACTTGCCCCAGCCGCGATGTGCTGACTCCAAAGCCTGCCGCATGACCTTGGTGCTGCCGATGCACTCAAAGGTATAATCCGCGCCGCCTTTGGTCAGATCCACCAGATACGGCACCAAATCGCCCTCGACCTCGGCGGGGTTGACGAAGTGGGTCATCCCGAATTTCGTCGCCATCGGGATACGGCCGGGATTGAGGTCCACGCCGACGATCTGATCCGCCCCGATCATCCGCAAGCCCTGAATCACGTTCAGCCCAATCCCGCCCAAACCAAACACGATGGCTCGGCAACCCGCCTCCGCCTTAGCCGTGTTCATCACCGCACCGATCCCGGTGGTGACGCCGCAGCCGATGTAGCAAACTTTCTCAAATGGCGCGTCCGGCCGGATTTTTGCCAGTGCGATCTCCGGCAGCACCGTGAAGTTAGAGAACGTGGAGGTGCCCATGTAGTGAAACAAAGGCTCCCCATCGCACGAGAACCGGCTGGTTCCGTCCGGCATCAGCCCCCTGCCCTGAGTGGCACGGATCGCCACACACAGATTGGTTTTCCGTGACAGGCAGTATTCGCACTGCCGGCATTCCGGTGTGTACAACGGTATGACGTGGTCGCCCTTCTTCAGGCTGGTCACATTCTTGCCCACATCCACGACAATCCCCGCGCCCTCATGGCCCAGGACCGAGGGGAACAGACCCTCCGCATCCGCCCCGGACAGGGTGTATTCGTCGGTGTGGCAGATGCCTGTCGCCTTGATCTCGACCAGAACCTCACCTTCGCGCGGGCCGGCGACATCGATCGTTTCCAGGCTGAGCTTCTCGCCGGCTTTGCGGGCAACCGCGGCGCGCGTTTTCATATCCGTTCTCCTGAGTGTATCCGGGACTTATCAAGCCTTCCGGGTGACGGCAATGCGCACGCATTTCATCATGACCGACGGCAAAGCCGCGTCCCCGAGTGCGTCCAGCGGTTGAGCAAACCCATCCCCTTCGATCAACGGCACATGGGAAGCAAGAACGTCGATGATAAGCTCGAAATGGGTGAACACATGACGCACCTGGCCCGCACCCCGCCACTCCAGCCGGTTGGAGCCTCGTTGCACCGGCGCATCCGCCAAAGCCTCCTCCACCGTCCAGGGCGTGTCGCGCCATAGCGTGCCCGGCAGCTCGGTCATGCCACCGAGCAGACCTTTGTATGGCCGGGTTCGCAGCAAGACTGTCCCGCGATCGTCGGTCAGCCAGAAATGCACCCCATAACGTATTGGCCTAGGCTTCTTCGGCGACTTGCGCGGCAGCGATGCCTCTATCCCCAGCCGCCGG
Organism: Rhodopila sp.; assembly: GCA_025355085.1. Taxonomy (GTDB): domain Bacteria; phylum Pseudomonadota; class Alphaproteobacteria; order Acetobacterales; family Acetobacteraceae; genus Rhodopila. Next base: position 641 of record JANXLQ010000459.1, on the reverse strand, counting down.
GCGGCACAGTTCGCGATCCAGGGACACAGCGCACATCCGGGCGCGGCCGGCGTACAGATCGACGCCCCCAAATCGAACAACGCCTGCGCGAAGTCGCTCGGTCTGGCCATCGCGGCCGGGTCGGTGCCCAACTGCGCGGCAGCCTCCCGGATCGCCGGTTTTGCCGTCGGCATCGTTTGCTCGATGGCAAACAACCGGGACACCACACGTTCCACATTGCCGTCCACCGGCACGGCGGGGATGCCGAACGCAATGGCTCCGATAGCGGCGGCCGTGTATGTGCCGATCCCCGGCAACGCCTGCAATGCCACCAAATCGGCGGGAAATCCGCCCAATTCGGCCACCATTGCAGCGCAGGCATGCAAGTTCCGGGCACGGGCGTAGTAACCAAGCCCGGCCCACGCCGACAGCACCGAATCCAACGGCGCGGCGGCCAACGTCTGGACATCGGGGAATCGGCTTACGAAACGCTGATAGTAGGGTATGACTGCGGTGACGGTCGTCTGCTGAAGCATGATCTCGCTCAGCCAGACGCGATACGGATCGGAAGTCTCGCCGGGCTCCGACCGCCATGGCAACCGTCGCCTGTGGCGGTCGTACCAATGCAACAGGGTGCTGGCAGAAGCCAATGGGGTGGGGGC
>JANXLQ010000452.1 GCA_025355085.1 Rhodopila sp. | reverse complement strand
GCGCAGCACATCGGCCAGTGGTTTGGCCAGGAAATAGTAGATATCGCTGGCAAAATAGTAGGCGATGCCGAAGCAGATCAGAAATGTCCCTGCCGACCAGAGTAACCGGCGGCGCAACTCGATCAAGTGCTCCAGCAGCGGCATCGGCTTGTCGTCAATCGGATCGTTGTCAGGTGTTGCCACGTTTGGCTTTCTCGATGTTGCGGATCGGCGATGATGCCAAAAGTTGAGGAACCGTGAGCTACGCCTTGGACTGGCGTCGCAGCACGACCTCGGGGGGAATGAAAGCGGGCGGTTCCACGGGCGGCATCGCGGCTTCGACAACCGGCGGCGGCACCATGTTCGGCGGGATGAACGCCGGCGCCAGCGGCTTTTTTGGTTCGGCCGCAGAAGGCGGGATCGGTCCGATCACGGGTTGCTCGCTGACCGTTACCTCATCCAGGGCGCCGCTGGCCGATGGATAGGACGGCTCGAACGGATTGTCCGCGAAGGTGTCGCGAATCGAGCGATCCGGATCGACGTGCTTCTCGATCGCTCCCGCGATATCCAGGTTACGGATGTCGGTGAATGCCTTTTTTACATCCCCCAAATCGGCTTCGCGCACCATCTCATCGACGTGAGTCTGGAACTCAGCGGCCATTTTGCGGGCTTTTTTGACCAAGCCGGACACGGTGCGGATAGCCGCAGGCATGTCTTTAGGGCCGATCGCAATCAGGGCGACGGCTCCTATCAGGACTATTTCCGACCAGGCAAAATCGAACATGGGTGTAAGTGTGTCTCCAGGCACCGCTATCTAGCAGGAAGAACGTTCAGAGGAAACCTGTCGCATGATCGCGGCCGGGTTACCGATGCGCAATGGATACGGGTTCGTCCACCGGGTCGGCCGTCAGGAAGCCGATCGTGTCGGATTCCAGCACGACGCAGGTCAGTTTGCCGCCGAATACCGCACCGGTGTCGATCGCGATGCGGTTGTGGCGCACCACGGCGGTTTTGACCGGGGTGTGGCCATGCACCACGACGGCGCCGAAATCGGCCTCCGAATACAGGAACGGCTGGCGGGAGCGCAGCAGGTCGTCGCGGGCCTGGTCTTGCAGTGCGATGCCGGGCCGGACGCCCGCGTGGATAAAGGCGTACCCGCCCTCCCGGTGCATTAGCACGAGGTTGCGGAGGAAATCCTGGTGGGATTGCGGAATTGTGCTGGCCCACACGTCCCTGGGGCCTTCGGGGTCCATGCCGTAGCTTCGCACCGCCGCCTTGCCGCCGGCGAACAGCCAGTCGGTGCCGGCAGCGCGTTCACCCGATAAAGCCTCCAGCATAGTACTCTCGTGGTTGCCCATCAGGTTGACCATGTCCATGCCCGGGATGGGGCAACCGTCTTTCAGGCGATCGATAACGCCGGCTGTGTCGGCCCCCCGGTCCACGTAGTCGCCGATATGCAGCAGCAGGGCGGAGGCGATCGGCCTGGCTGCCAGATCCGCCGCGATGATGGCATGAAGGTGGCCGAGTTGCCGGTTGCAGCCGTGGATATCGCCGATGGCATAGATGCGGCGGCCTTGCGGCAGGGAAGCGGGTGCTGGGGAGAGTTCGATCATTGCCGATCACGGTTACAGCCGTACAGGGTTTCAGGCAACCCGAACGACCGCCGGGACGTGACCATCGGATACATCTCCGTGATTGAGTTCAGAGATAACAATCAGTCTGGCATACCGCATCGACGATTGAACCGGTAGCAGGCCGCTGGCTCGGCCCCCGCCGTCGAACCGGCACCACGACCAGGTTATTCAAGCTGGTCAAGAAACGTATCTGCCTCAGCGAGGATCGCTGCCTGGCGCTGCGGCGGCCAACCCGCAAGTGTACGGTAAGGCATGGCGAGCCGAGGATTATTCGCAAGGCGGTCTTTTTGCCGGATCAAAAAAGCCCAGTAGAGATAGTTGAACGGGCATGCGTTCGGGCCAGTCTTCTGCTTCACGTCGAAAGCGCAACCCGAACAAAAGTCCGACATTCGGTCAATGTACGCCCCCGAAGCGGCGTAAGGCTTGGATGCCATTTGACCGCCGTCTGCAAAAACGGCCATGCCCAGCGTGTTGGGCATTTCAACCCATTCGTACGCATCGGCATAGACGGCGAGATACCAGCGCTCGATTTCCTGCGGCACGATTCCGGCCAGCAGAGCGAAGTTGCCCGTCACCATCAGACGTTGAATGTGGTGCGAATAAGCGTATCGCGCGGTGTTGCCGATCGCCTCGCGCAGACAGTGCATAGGGGTGTCGCCGGTCCAGTAGAAGGCCGGCAGCTTCCGCGTCGCCTGAAGTGCGTTCCGCTTCTCGTAATCGGGCATCAACGCCCAATAAACGCCGCGCACATATTCGCGCCAACCCAATATCTGACGAACGAACCCCTCGACTGCGTTCAGCGGCGCGGCCCCCGAACGCCAGGCTGCTTCAGCCACCCGGCAGACCTCGTCAGGACAGAGCAATCCAAGATTCAGGGCCGCGCCCAAAAGTGAGTGGTACAGGAACGGCGCACCTGCCTTCATGGCGTCCTGGTAGTCGCCGAAGTTCGGCAGGACATGGGCGATGAAGTCGTCCAGCGCATGCAGCGCGTCGGCGCGGCTCACCGGCCAGCCGAATTCCTCAAGCCCGCCGAAATGACCGCTAAAGCGCTGCTCGACCAGCGCCATCACCTCCCGCGTCGTCTCGTCAGGCACGAAACGAAGCCGGACGGGAGGGACTGACGATGCTGGCAATCGTTTGCGGTTTTCGGAATCAAAATTCCATTCACCTCCCGCTGGCTGTTTGCCCTCCATCAGGATTGCGTGCTCACGGCGCATCTCACGATAAAAATGCTCCATCCGCCATGTTCGGCGCCCGTGCGTCCAGGTGGCGAAACGGGCGCGACTGGCAAAAAACCGATTATCGGTGCGAATCTCGACCGGCTTACCGGTCAGGGCGGCCCAGCCTTCCACCATCGCCTGCACACGCCATTCCCCTGGCTCAGACACCACCAAGCCGTCCGGTGCGTGCCTAACAACCGCACGTTGAACCTCGGTTGTCAGGTTGCCGGTATTGTCCGAGGCATCGAGCAGCACATAGTCAACCGGCACACCGCGCTGGCGCAGTTCTGCTGCGAAGTGGCGCATCGCGGACAAAACCAGCACGATCTTCTGCTTATGATGCCGGACGTAAGTGGTTTCTTCCATCACCTCCATCATCAGCACGATGTCACACCGGGGATCCAGACCGGCAAGCGCGGAGATGTCGAACGAAAGCTGATCGCCCAGAATGACCCTAAGAATGCTCACAGCGTTTCCAGCCTCAGGGTAGAAGGGGTTGGTAGGACAGCGCCTCGACAGCGTCGTGAACAATACTTCACGTTATCCCAGTCCCGCGCCCATTTCTTGCGCCAGGCGAAGGGACGGCCACACTGTGCGCAGGGCTTGGTCGGAAGGTCTGTTTTCGAACGCATTTTTGTCATGGTGCTACCGGGGCGCGCTACCAGGGCACGGGCTGGCCGCGCCAGTCAAAAAAGCCGCCGTTGGCCTCGAACGTAAGTGTGTCGATGACGGCCAACAGGTGGCTGGACGCCTCCGCGGGCGTGTGAACCTTCAACCCTGCCGCCGCGAAAGGGGCGGACAGTGCGGTAGCGACCGTGCCGGGATGCAAGGCGATACAAAGTGCTTCCGGCGATCGACGCGCCAATTCCACCGCTGCGGTACGCACAAGTTGGTTCAGGGCTGCTTTGGACGCACGGTACGCGTACCAGCCACCGAGCCGATTATCGCCGATGCTTCCAACCCTGGCGGACAAGGTTGCAAAAACCGCCTTGCCCGCCCTGGGCAACAAAGGCAGCACATGCTTCATGATGAGCGCCGGTCCAATGGCGTTTAACGCGAAGGAACGCGCAAGATTGCCCGCATCGAGTTGGCGCAAACTCTTTTCTGGTCTTTGACGTTCGTCTTGAAGAAACCCCGTTGCATCGATTACAAGCCTAAGCTCGCCCTTCTCGGCGGCGAACATAGCGGCTCGCTCCAGACTTGCTTCGTCCAGAAGATCGATTGGCGGTGAGGATCTTCGACTGAAACCAACCACATGCTCGAAGGTGCCGGCGGAACGCAACGTCTCGACCAATGCCCCCCCAATGCCGCCTTCGGCGCCGAAAATTACCGCAACGCGAACTTTCACAAACGAACCCGGGACAATGCTGGACGCCGTCCCGATCGATGCTGCCAGTTCACCGGTCATTTGCACTTAGATCCATCAGTCCGCTTACCAAGTTGCGGCATTTTATCAAGCAATCGATCTGGCAAATATTATTCGTGCTCCCCATCAATGCGACGGCCCAAACCGGACGTGAACACCCTGGGTTTCATTGCAGCCGTTGTATAGGTTGCGACAGTAATCGCTGCAGCCGCCAACAAAACAGTATGTCCGATGACGCTTGCGGCAAATACCGTGTAGCTTCCAATCGCGATGGAAAAGCAAACAGCCCACATAAACCCTAAAATCTGCAAAATATAATGGCGAACGGCGACGTCAGGAATGTTACGGAGCGGGCTGATTTCATGGTTAAATACATAATTCCATGCATATACGGTGAATTTTCTGATCGACAACAACGACATGACCCAGTGCCTCCTTTGGAGTTAAAAAATTCCTGCGGTTTGCCAAACAGCATCTTTGTCAAACCAAACCACGGCGAACGCTGTGCCAAACCGGCACCATCGATTACCTATGAACGAATTACGGTTTAGCAACCCAATTGGATCTCTCGCGGTGCCAGAAATTATTGACCGGTCCGATCACGCTGCTACAGTCGCTATCCATCGAACACCGCAAGCCGAAAGCAGCCTCACGCCAGGGCAATCGGGTGAAGATCGTCTCGCACGTTTATCGTCCTCTGGAGCGGCGCACTGGTAATTGTGACTGAGAAGGAATCTAACCACGAAGGCACGAAGTTTCCAATAAAATCGACAAATTCGGTGCCGGTTATTCGCATCCTTCGTGCCTTCGTGGTTAAACAGGCGCTTGCTCGTATTCCCATGCCGAGCCGGCCAAATTACCAAAAAGCCATTCACCCGATTGCCCTGAACCTCACGCAAGCTGGACCCGGTGAGACAGGAGGCCATTATCGAGGGCTTACTGAAAATGTCGTCCCCAATTCCCCCCCGGTTCCGCATCGCCGCACGCCGGGCTAGGGTGCGCCGGCACAGGGGGGGATGGCGCATGAGCCAGCGTTGGCGGGTTTCCATCGCATACGATGACGTCTCGATCGACACGATTCTGGATGCACCGGATTCGGAGGTCATCGATTCGCTGGTGCTGCTACCGTCGTCGTCCCGCGATTCCGAAGATTTCGACGAAATAGCCGAGATGTTCGCCGCGGAAGGTTTCCGGGTCATCCGCCCGCAGCCCAGGGGCATGTGCGCCAGTACCGGCCCAATGGAGGGTCTGACGCTGCACGACTATGCGCGTGACGTGGCGGTAGTGATCGAACGGCTGGCCGAAGGATCGGCGTTCGTGCTGGGGCATGCGTTCGGGCAATGGATCGGGCGCTGCGTGGCGGCGGATTTTCCCGCACTTGTGCGCGGCGTCATCCTGGCGGCGGCGGCGGCAAAGGCGACTCCTCCGGGGTTGCGGGATCACCTCGCAAAATGCGTCGATACCTCCCTGCCCGATCCGGATCGGCTTGCCGCGTTGCAGGCGGCGTTTTTCGCGCCCGGCCACGATCCGTCGCCGTGGCTGGGCAACTGGCACCCGGTGGCGTCCAAAAGCCAGCGCGCCGCGAGTGCGGCAACGCCTCAGGCCGAGTGGTGGACTGCCGGCTCCGCGCCGGTGCTGGACCTTCAGGCACAGCTCGATCCCTGGCGCCCGGCGGATACCCGGAACGGCATTCTCGACGATTTAAGCGCGGAACGCGTGACCATTATCGTCATCCCGGACGCCAGCCATGCCCTGATACCCGAACAACCCGATGCCGTGGTTAACGCCGTTTGCAGTTGGACCCGGACTCTTCAAGGCAACTGACGCCGTAAAAACGTCAACCCCCTCATGGCTCGGCTTGTCCGGGCCATGAGGGTCGCGGCAGGTGACGGGCAGAAATATATTGCACCCACCCGGCCCCTCCAGCCGGATCACTCCACCGGTTGCAAACTGTAAAATCGTTGCGCGGTTCGATGGAACAACGCCGCTTTTTCATCTGCGGAACACCCCGCCGCCAGACGCTTGAACGCGTTCCACAGAACCGGATAGCTGCACATGCCTTTATCGACGGGGAAGTTACTCTCGAACATGCACCGGTCAGCCCCAAACAGTTCCACCACCGTTTCCACATACGGACGCCACGCGCCGGCCATCTCACCCGACGATGGCGGCAACGGCTGCTCGTGGTACCCGAAGCCGTTCACATTCATCGCGAGCCCGCCCAGCTTGATGTGCAGATTTTCGCAGGTGGACAACTCGGTCATGTAGGCCCGCCATTGGGCGAACACCTCCGCACGCCGGCCTTGGTAGGGACCGACGCCAAGCGGGCCGCCGAAATGGTTCAGGACAACTTTATGTTCGGGGAAGGCCCGCAACAGATCGAGCAGGTCGCCGAGTTGTGGGTGGTACAACCACGCCTCGAACGTCATTCCCATATCCTTTAGGCGAGCGAATCCTGCACGGAAGGCCGGGTCGCGATACAGTCCGGGCGGTGCGCCGGGGGGTGCGGTTGGGGCGATGCCAGGATCGTACGTGCCGTTGTGGCGGATGCCTTTGAACCGGCCGCCTCCGGCCTTAATATGGGCCTCCAGCACCGCGTCGATGCGGTCTCCCAACAGGCAGTCGGCGTGGCCGACAATACCGGCGCAGGCGCGCAACGCGCCATAATCGCCGCTTTCGCATTCCAGAGCGGCCGCCGCGACGAATTCGGTTTCGCCGGCGGGCTGCATCTCTTTCGGACCATCTTTGCGGTATTCGGACCCGCATTGGATGAACACGGTGGCCAGCACGTTGTGTCCGGTGCGCAGATCGGCGACCAGATCCGCCAGCAGATACGGGTCCGGCCGAGCCTTCCAGAGATGGTGGTGCGGGTCGATGATCGGCTGTGCGGGATCGAGGATCTCCTCGGTCAGCTTGCCCAGCCAGTCCGGGCGAACGCGCGGATGATGAAACGGCTGACGGTTTTGCGGCTGGTTGGTCATGGTCCGTTGTTTCCCTCGATCAGGCCGCTATCCAGCCATGCGCGATCCGGTCTGGCAATCCGCCCAGACTGCCAGCTTTCCCAGACTGCCAGCTTTCCCAGACTGTCAGCTTTCCCGGACTGTCAGCTTTCGAGGACTTCGAAAATTCCCATCCCGGCGATCATGGCGGCTCCGAATATCCAGCCCTTGGCGATCCCGGCGCCCATCAGAACCAACGCCGGCCCCGGGCAAATTCCAGCCAGCCCCCAACCGATGCCGAACAACACGCTGCCCAGCACCAACCGCCGGTCCGGGCTGCGCCCTAATGGCAGCATCATTGGTAAACCGAGCAGCGACCGGGTGCGCCGCCGCGCCAGGGTGAAGCCGCCGAGGCCCACCAGTATGGCACCGCCCATGACCAGCGCGAGCGATGGGTCCCAACGTCCGGCGATATCGAGAAAACCAAGGACTTTGGCCGGATCGGCCATGCCGGAGACGATCAACCCAATGCCGAAGATCAGACCGGCCGCGCATGAAAATATCAATGTCATCGCACCTTACAACCCCAACACATGGCGGGTGACAAAAACGGTCGTAAACCCCGCCGCCATGAAACAACACACCGCCGCAAGAGAGCGTGGCGACAATCGGGACAGGCCGCAGACGCCGTGTCCGCTGGTGCAACCAGCGCCGTAGCGCGTGCCGATGCCAACCAACAGGCCTGCCGCCACCAGGACCGGCCATCCGGCCTCGATCTCAACGTCCGGCAACGTCGTGACGACCCGATAGAGTATCGGCGCGACCAGCAACCCGCCCAAAAACGCGATGCGCCAGCCGATCTCTGCGGATATCGGCCGCAACAGGCCGCCGAGTACGCCGCTGATCCCGGCGATCCGTCCGACGAACAGGATCAGGACGCAGGCGCCCAACCCGATCAACAGACCGCCGGCGAATGACGGCCATGGTGTGAAGCGAAGCCAATCGATGGACACGGCAAACTCTCCTGTTCGTGAACGCAATACAGGTTGTAGAGCGTTGCAGGCAGCGTCAGCACGTTCGGGTCCGCCACCGAGTACAAAAATGCGCTTTCCTCCCGCCGCGCGTGGTCACCGGTCCCTCTGCCCGGGGTACGCCCGGTTGCTGCGACAGAGCCGGCTGACGGATATCGAGTTCGGCGCCCGAGGCACCAACCGATCGCCGGCCGCAGATGCAGCCCGGCCCGTTGACGCCGGACCATGCCGAACCCTTTCGCGATACACCGGGCGGTAGTAAGACCTACCGCAAGGTATCCGAAGGCGAAGACCATGACCCATCCAATCGATCTGGCTGACATCGACCCCAACACCGCCACGGCCGCATGGTTGCAGGCGTTCCAATCCGCTGTATCCCGCAACGATTCCGCAGCGGCCGCGGCGCTTTTCCTGCCCGGCGGCCACTGGCGCGACCTTGTCTCGTTCACATGGCACATCCTGACCATGAACGGGACGTCCGAAATCGCCGCCGCGCTCGACCGCACGCTGCCCGACGTCCGTCCGTCGAATTTCCGCATCGCGCCGAACCGTATCGCACCTCGGCTGGTGACCCGCGCCGGAACCCAAACGATCGAGGCGTTGATCGCCTTCGAAACCGCGACCGGGCGGGCCAGCGGAGTCCTGCGGCTGGTTCCCGATGCGGCGGGCAACCTTGTTGCCTGGGTGCTGCTGACGGCATTGGACGAAATCAAGGATCACGAGGAACGCATCGGACCTCGCGTTGCCACCGGTCAGGCATACTCACGCGAGTTCGGCGGCCCGAACTGGCTGGATTACCGCCAAAAGGCGGCGGCGTATCAGGACCATGACCCGGTCGCCATCGTGATCGGCGGCGGTCAGGCCGGTTTGGGGATCGCGGCGTGCCTCGGCCAGTTGGGCATCGATACACTTGTCATCGATCGGCATGAACGCGTCGGCGATGCGTGGCGGAAGCGGTATCACTCACTGACATTGCACAATGAGGTGCATATCAACCACCTTCCCTACATGCCGTTCCCGCCCAACACCCCGGTGTTCATCCCAAAAGACAAGCTGGCGAACTGGTTTGAATCCTACGCCGACGCGATGGAACTCAATTTCTGGACCGGGACGGAACTGAAGACCGGCACGTTCGATGAGACAACCGGCCGGTGGGAGGTATCGTTGCGGCGGCAAGACGGCTCCGAACGGACGTTGCGCCCCCGGCACCTGATTTTCGCCACCGGAGTCAGTGCGATCCCAATCCGTCCGGATGCGCCGGGATTGGACGAATTCGCCGGGACGGTGATGCACTCCGGGCAATATGCCACGGGACACGCCTGGAAGGGCCGCAAGGCGTTGGTGATGGGGACCGGCAACAGCGGTCACGATGTGGCGCAGGATTTGCAGGCCAGCGGGGCCGATGTGACGATGATCCAGCGCAGCACGACGCTGATCGTCAGCCTGACACAGGCGCAGAAGGTCTATGATATGTACAAGGAAGGGCCGGCGCTGGCGGATTGCGATCTGTTGGCGACGGCGGTGCCATACCCTGTTCTGGTCAAGAGTTACCAGATTTCGACCGCCGCATCTCAGGCAGCCGACAAGGAATTGCTGGACGGTCTGGCCGCCCGCGGCTTCCGGTTGGACAAAGGGCCGCCGGACGATACCGGCTTCCAAATGAAATACCTGCGGCGCGGCGGCGGCTATTACTTCAACGTCGGCTGCTCGGATTTGATCGTCGATGGCTCGATCGGACTGATCCAATACAGCGATATCGACCGGTTCGTTCCAGAAGGCGTGCAAATGAAGGACGGCCGCATTTTCGAAGCCGAACTTCTGGTGGCGGCAACGGGCTACAAAAACCAGCAAGAGGTCGTGCGGCTCTACCTCGGGGATGAGATCGCCGACCGGATCGGGCCCGTCTGGGGCTACGACGAAGGTGGCGAGGAACGCAACATGTGGCGCCGCACCGCCCAGCCGGGCCTCTGGTTCACCGCCGGTGGGTTGCCGCATGTGCGGATCTACTCGAAGTACCTGGCACTGCAGATCAAGGCGATCGAAGAGGGTTTGCTTGCCCCTGTAACGACGGAGTCTGCCCGCATCGGGGCGAGCAAAGAGCTTTTGGACACCTGAAACGTAACGGGCTGGGAGATGAGGCGAGGTCATGGTGCGCGAAGGCGCACCATGACAGGGAAGGCGTTCACAGCCACGAACACCAAAACAAGAACCGCTGACCTCCCGGCCAACATCGAACCACGACACTGACCATTCGCAACGGACCGTGATCGACCCGTGGACGTTGCCCTGGGTCTTATACCAACGGCCTTATGTTCTGACCGTTCGGCCCCTTCTCGTCATGGCAGGCGAAGGCCTGCCATCCATGCCTTTGTACGAACCAGAATCACGAGATGTAGATGTCGCCTTTCGCTCGCAATGACGACAATGGGCCGAACGGTCAATATATAGGGCCGTCGGTATAACCGCGCCATGCCCGTCCCAGCAAAATTCCGTCGATACCTGATCC
>JANXLQ010000425.1 GCA_025355085.1 Rhodopila sp. | reverse complement strand
GATGGGCAGGCGAACGCGGTCGAACCAAATACCCGGAGGCGATAGTGAACAGTGGGACTCTGACGACCAAGAACGCGGTGATGATCACCGCTAACAATGTGGACCTGAACAACTGCGACCGGGAGCAGGTGCAGTTTTCCGGCGCGGTGCAGCCCCACGGCGCCATGTTGGTATTGGCTGAAACGGATTTGCGCGTGCTGCAGGCGAGTGCCAATTGTGCCACCTTACTCGGGACCCCGGCGGTGGACTCACTCCTTGGTCAGCCCATTGAGCATGCCCTGGGCAAGGACGTGGCGCGGGATATCCGCGACCATTTGGCGCGGGCGGGAACGGATCTCGATAGCGGACCTGTCCATCTGATGCGCGCCACCTTGGCGGGCAGCGTGTTCGATACGTTCATTCATCGCGTGGAAGGTGGGCTGATTCTTGAACTGGAAATAGTCGGGTCTGAAACCGCGCCTCTGCTCGACCTCTTCAGTCAACTGCATGCCACGATCGGACGGTTACAGGCGACACGAGGATTGCAGGCTTTTTTCGATCTCGCGTGCGAGCAGCTTCGTTGGTTCACCGGCTACGACCGTGTCATGGCGTATAAATTCATGGATGACGGCAGCGGCAATATCGTCGCGGAATCCGTGGCAGATGGGGTGCAATCCTATTTTGGCCTGCATTTTCCGGCCTCGGACATTCCCGTCCCCGCTCGGCGCATGTTCGCGCTTAGTTGGTTGCGTCATCTGCCGAACGCGGATTACGAGCCGGTTCCGATCGTGCCCGCGTTAAACCCGGCGACCAATGGTCCGCTGGATCAAAGCCGGGGCCTACTGCGCAGTGTCTCAACCATGTACTCAGATTACCTTAAAAACATGGGCACACGCGGCTCGATGGTCATGCCGTTGATGAAAGAGGGGGCGCTTTGGGGCCTGATTGCTTGCAACCATAGCGTACCGCTGCATGTACCGCATGAGCGGCGGATGGCGGCAGAGTTTCTCGCCCATATGCTGTCGCTGTTGATGGCGGCGAAAGAGGATGCGGAAACCTATGACTACAGGCTGCGGATCGGTGCAACCATCGATCACCTCGTACGGTCCATGGCTGCCGAGCCGGTATTTCATCATGGACTGATAAAGAGCGAGCAAAATCTGCTGCGCTGTTTAAACACGACGGGTGCGGCGCTGGCGATTAAGGGCGAACTGTTCTTGATGGGACGCACGCCCGGCGAAGTGCACGTTAAAAATCTGATCGGCTGGCTAGGGGCGCGAGATGACGGTCAAGCGGTTTTCGGCACTGACCGGCTTTCTTCGCTGTATGCCGACGCATCTGCTTTTCAGGACACCGCCGCCGGCGTGCTCGCCGTAAGGCTGATACCGCACCGGCCAGACTATGTGATGTGGTTCCGCCCGGAGATTGGGCAAATTGTTCATTGGGCCGGGAATCCCGATAAGCCCATGGAATCGACTGAGGTAAATGGCGAAATTCGCCTGTCGCCGCGAGGGTCTTTCGCTCTGTGGAAACAATCGGTTCAAGGCCGTTCGGACCCTTGGACGAACGTTGAAATTCAGGGTGCCGCAGATTTGCGCCGAGCGATTGTCGAAGTCATCCTTCAGCAAGCGGAGGCATTGGATCAGGCAAACCGCGAATTATCACGCAGCAATGTCGAACTCGATAGTTTTGCGTATGCTGCGTCGCATGATTTGAGAGAGCCATTGCGAGGCATTAACAATTATGCATCGTTTTTGTTGCGCGGTCATGCCGAGCAGTTGGGCGAGGAAGGCCGCGCAAAGCTGGATACTATAGTGCGGCTGACCAAGCGTATGGACGAGTTGATCGAAAGCCTGTTGCACTATTCGCGTATCGGACGTCTCGACCTTTCAGTTGTAGCCGCCGACCTCGACATCGTGCTGGATGAGGCGCTGATGACCTTGGCGGCGCGGATTACCGACGCAAATGCTGAAATCGTTCGTCCGCGCCGCCTGCCGACAATTAACTGCGACCGAATACGGGTGCGTGAGGTATTTGTTAACCTTGTCTCCAACGCCCTGAAATATTCCAAGGGTACAGACCGATGCAGGATAGAGATTGGATCGACCGAAGCTGACGTTACCGGCACCCCGGTGTTTTACGTGCGCGACAATGGGATTGGCATCGCCGCGGCTCAGCATGAACGTATTTTCGATATCTTCAGGCGCCTGCACGGACGTGACGCCTACGGCGGCGGTTCTGGCGTGGGACTCACTATTGCGCGGCGGGCAGCCGAACGTCATGGCGGGCGTCTTTGGTTGGATTCAGCGCTCGGTCAGGGTTCGACCTTTTACTTTACCTTGGCGCCAGAGGCTGGCCCGGCAATATGAACATCGCGACAGCAAGACAAAGTGCCGTGACCGACTTTCGGCCTGTGTTGGTTGTGGAGGATAACGATGAGGATTTTGAGATCCTGCACCTGGCGTTTGCCTCCACAGGTGTGGCCAATCCGCTGGTGCGGTGTGTTGGGGCGCAACAGGCCCTTACACTGCTGGACCGGAACGCAACCGAGAACGTAGCCAACCTGCCGGCGCTGGTGCTGCT
>JANXLQ010000380.1 GCA_025355085.1 Rhodopila sp. | reverse complement strand
CACGCCATAGCGGCCAGTATCGCGAGCACCACGCAACGACCGGGGAAAATTCGTTTCGTCCTCATGTCATGCGCCCGGTATGTAGTAGGCAACTTCGTTCGCTCGGATTGAGGCGAAGCCAAGCAGCCGTGTGTAGATACGCCCATTTCGGCGGAACGACACGCGGCCACCTACACCCGTATAGGCAAGCTCGCTGTGCAAGACCCGCCTGAGTTCCGCGAGATCGAGCGAGCCGACCCGTGTGATCCCTTCGGCAAGCAATCCCACGGCATCTGTCCCTTGCATGGCAAAATCCACAGGTTTCACGCCAAACCGCGCGGTATAGGCGCGATCCCATACCGCCTGGGCGGGCGTGGGAGCGTCACGGGCGCGCAGCACGGGGAGAAGCACGCGAGGGATCACCCGGCCGATTTGCTCACGCATGGAATCGACATTGGCCATGGTTGGCAATATGCAGGTAACGTTCAGGCCGAACTTGGACGCAAACTTCACTAAAACGACCTGTAGCTCATCCGGCCCGATGATCAGTAGATGATCGAAGCGCAAACCCTGGAGGCCGGCCAGGAAATCCCGCGGGCTGGCGCCTTTTGGAAATGATCGCTCTTCGATGACCGGAATGCCGAGAATAGCGGCTTCGTTACGGTACGCCAGAGATATCTCCAACGCATCCGCACTGCGGTCGCGCACGATCACCGCGCGGCGAAGGCCAATGTCGAACGAGATGCGCGCCGTCTGGGCGCTGATCTCAGCATTGTCCGGCAGGGTCGCGAACAGGTTTCCCAGACCGTGGAGCGTGAGTCCCGTTGTGGTGATTGTCGGCGCGATGAATGGGATGCCACGGCTAAGATACGAGATCGCGGCTGGCAGCGCGTCGTCAACGGTGTCGTGGCCGATGACGGCGACCAGTCCACGCTGGTCCATCACGCGCTCTGCGACGTTAATTGCCCGCGCCCGGATAAAGGCCTGTTCCCGGAGAGGAGCCTGTCCCGGCTCAATCTTTGGTTGAAATTCCACGGTCTCTACGTGGAGGCGGAGTTTATGCCCCAGCACGCCACCCGCAGCGTTCAGTTGCTCGATCGCCAGCAACGCGCCATCGCGAATCGCAGCGCCGACGTGATCGTTCCCGACGGTCGCGATCACGATATCCTCGCGCGGACCGAGCGTCGTTTCGGCACGCACCCGGCTGACGCCGCGTGCGGCGACCCCCGCGATCCCACCGGTCACAGCCCCCAAAAGAGTCCGGCGTCGCAGGCCGGGACGTTCAGGGAACATTGAGATTAAACTGACGCGCGTCCGCGCTGTTCATGATGATCAGCTTGGAATTGGTTGACTTCGCGATATCGCCCTCAACCCGGATCGCCTCCCACCGCAACAGTTCCGGCGTCAGGTTTTGGCGGATGATTTTTTGCGCGTCGCTGGTCCCTTCGGCCTCGATCCGTTTGCGTTCGGCCTCGCGCTTTTCGCCCACCAGGCGGAAGTCGTACGCCTCAGCCTGCTGCTGATAGACCAGCTTGGTCGCGATTGCGTCGCGCATCGCCTCAGGCAAAGTAACCTGGCGTATGATCACGTCGTCGATTGACACGAATTGCGCGCTTGTTTCTTCGATCGCACGGGAAATAATCGACGAGAGAACGCCTTCCTTGTTGGTGTAAATTGCCTCCGGCTCCTCCCGGCCGATGTAGCGGCGCAGCACGGATTCGACCGTCGGCTTGACGATCTTGATGACATAATCCTTACCAACCTGTTGATCCAGCAGGGCAACCGTGTCGAAATCCGGATGATACCGGATGGTCAACTTCAGCTCGATCGGAAGGCCCTTGTTGGTGAGCGCGGTAAAGTCGCTGTCCACCGCCTGCTTGCGCGTGTCGTAAATCGTGAAACGGTCCCATGGGAACATCAATTGCAGGCCTTCCCCGACCGGGCGCTCGATCACGGTGCCGCCAAAAAACAACAGCCACCTAACGCCTGCGCCACCTGCCGGGACGATGTAAACGACGCGGTGCCACATCACGACCACGACCACCAATGCGAACGCGATGACCCAGGCCGACGTGCGTCCGCCGACCTGCATGGCCGAGATTAGCCGCGTCATGCGCGCGCTGGAAACGGCCCGCGCGTTGTCTGTAGGTTCGTCGGTTGCCGGGTCGAATAATGATGCGGACATTGTTGTCTTTGGTCCAAGGTAGAGACAGTTGATTAACGGTTTCTAGTACCGGAAGCAATCGACTTGAAGGTAAGGTGCGCGGGTCAAAAATTGATGCGATAGCCGATAAATGGATACAGATACCACCTTTCAAAACGGGTGAGTTTTATATGCTCGACTAAGCCGGTTGGTATTACAAAGCGATGGCATTCTTATTCTGCATTGAACCGCTTCCAATTCGGGGCGCCGGGAACCTTGTGGTCTCAGTTCGATCCGGCGTTCGTGTATCATTCACTGACGTATCGGCATCGATTCGGCCGTCGGCGAGATGCAGCAACCGATCGCAACGATCGAAAAATCGCTCATCATGGGTTACCGCGACGATCGTCAGTCCCTGCGCTTTAAGCGCGGGAATCAGACTGTCGAAGAACTCGATACGGAAGTCGGGGTCCTGATCCGCGGTCCATTCGTCCAGCACCAGGATTGGCCGGTCCTCCAGCACCGCCTGCGCGAGGGCCAAACGCTTACGCCGTCCGGCCGAAAGCCGCGCGGCGGCGAAACCGGTGTCGGTGATGCGAACATGGTCGGACAGGTGCAAGGTCTTCAGTAAGGCCTCGGCGCGACCGCGGTCGAAGCCTCGCGCGTCGGGGATCATGTCGAACAGGTGAAAGTCGGTGAACACTGTTGAGAACAGGCCGCGGTGATCCTCGATATGCCAGGCCGCGCCGTCGATCAGCACCAGTCCGTCAGCCGGCCGATACAGACCGGTCAGCAACTTCATCAGTGTCGATTTGCCACTGCCGTTGCCGCCGGTGATGAAGACGACCTCTCCCTTGCGCAACTCCAGGTCCAGCGGCCCCAGCGTCGGGGCGTCGGCGCCCGCGTAGGCATAGGATACGCCCCGAAACGCGATGCGATCGAAAGCGCGGGGCGGCGGACGGCTCGCGGTGGCGGGCGCCACGTTCGGCCGCAGGGACTCCGTCAGATCGTCCAGTCTGGCAACAGCCTGTCCGGCCTCGGCGATCATGGGCAGGTAGGTGACAATTGACTGGAGCCCTTCATAGGTGTGCGAGCCAACGAAAACCGCGAGCGCGACACCAGTCGTGAACCCCATCGCCGGGGCAACGAAGGCGGCCACGAAGACGAGCGTAAGCGCCACGCCGGTCGCGATACCGGCACGCGAGGCTGTTGCGCTTGCAAGGCCGCGTTGCGGTGAGAGGTTTGTCGCAGCGGGTATAAGATAATGCGTGACCAGATCCGCCTCGCGACGGCGGCTTCCCAACAGCTCGCGAAAACCGCTGACGAGATGCCGCACCAGCAAGGCGACTCTTGCGTCGGCGGCGGCGGCCAGCAGGGCCGCGCCGGCGGAACGTTTGCGGACGCGATCCTGAAGGTAGAACCCGGCCAGCGTGACACCGGCCAGCAGTAACATCGTTCCGGGACTGAATAAAACGAGCGCGCCGAGCAGGCCAATGAGCTGGGTAGAGGCGTGCAGGATGCCGAGCGCGCCATGGGCGCCACGGCGCACCGCAGCGGTGTTGCGGGTGATCGCGTCAACCACGCGCAAGCCGCCCAGCGCTTCAATTGTCGCCAGTTCGCTGTCCGCGATGCCGGCACCGACCCGCTCCGCGGCGCTTGTCGCGATCCGCTCCACAAGGCGTTGGCCAACAAGCTGCGCCAGCGCCGAAACCGCGACGAGCACTGCCAATGTCACGGCGAACAGCGCGCCCGCCGTCCATGGGACGGGACCGTCTTCCAGCATTTGGGCGCCCAGGCCCACCCCGACCACGGCAAGAGCCTGGCAGAACCCGGAGCCGATCGTCAGCAGAATCGCGAGCCACGCGCCGATACCCGCTTCGCGCAGCAGCAGCCACACGCCGCGAGGCCGTACAACCGACCCCGTCCCCGAAGGCCGCCCGCCGGGAGGCCGCGCCCCGGCCGGCATTGAACGTGTGCCCTGTCTCATCCGACCACCAGCCCGTCATCGAAACGGATCAGCCGGTCCGCAGCGTCGTAATAACGGTCATCATTCGTCACGGCGATCACCGTGCGGCCCGCCGCCCGCAATGCGGGAAGCATGACGCGGTAGAAATGCTCGCGGAACTCCGGGTCCTGATCGGCGGCCCATTGGTCGAGCAGAAGAATCGGACGCGCCTCGATCATCGCGACGACCCAGGCAAGCCGCTTGCGCTGCCCGGTGGACAAATCGATAGAGGTGAACCGCCCTTCGACGAAACGAAGCCGGCCGCCGATACCCATATCGTCGAGCAGCGCATTGACCATGTCCGGATCGGCATCGGACCAGCCGTAGAGACGGTCGAAAATGTAGGGGTCGGCGAAGATCGCCGAGACGCTCTCCCGCAGTTCCGCCGGTGAGAAATCGACGCCGCCGAGACGGATATCGCCTAAGCTCGGTGTGTAGAGCCCCGCCAGCAGCTTCATCAGCGTCGTTTTTCCGGTGCTGTTGCCACCGAGCACGAAGGTGATGGTCCCGGGTGGGAAATCGATGCTGACCGGACCAAACGCGAAGCCGCGTTCGTCATCCTGGTCGGGATATTGATAGCACACGCCGTCGAGCGAGAGCGGCGCGGCCTCTCGGGTGGGTGTCTTAAGGGGGGGCTGTTCGACGATGGTGGGCGGCGGGACCGCGTTCATCGGACGAAGTGCGGTATGGAGCCGTTCCATGTCGCCGATCGCCGCTTCCCCGCGCGCGAGCAGCGGAATGTCGCGGACCAATCCGAAGGAGATGTTGGACATCAGCACCGCCGCCGTGATCATCGTCACAGGGTCAACATCCGGCAGCAGGTTCGGAACCACGAAGATGCACATGCCGCTTGCCGCAAGCGTCGCGCTTGCCTGCAGCACGAAACCAATCGTTTGCCGCCGGTTGGCGTATGCGATTGCCGCGAGCATGGCGTTCGCGCGCTGGTGCAGGCCAGTTAGGAACAGTCGGCGACGTGCGGCATTCAACCGCAATTCCTTGAATCCGAGTACCAGCGCGCGCAAATCCTGGCGCATGCCGGCTTCCAATTCTCCCGCCTCGCTCAGAGCGCCCATGACCGCTCGATGATTAAGCGCGAGCGTTGAGAAAATGATCGTCAGGACGCCTGCCATAACGGCGAAGAGCTGCCAGGCGAGCGATGCGAGAACGACGAGCGTTCCGATCATGTAGCATCCCGTACGGAAACCGCGCGCGAGCAGGGGGGCGGTCGCGATAATGTCGTCCGGCGCGACGGTTAGTGCCGCGAGCACGTTCTCCGCCCCGGCCTGTTCCATCGTCGCGAGGTCGCTGCGGAGCGTCGCTTCGATGAGGCGGCGCCGGCCGAGCATGACGGCAAGCAGGAGGTTTTCGGTGACCCGCCGAACCGTGGAGATACCAGCCCAGACATAGGCAACTGTGACCGCGAGCAATCCGAATGCGAGATCGGGCCGATCGACGCCAAGCGAGGCCGCCGCGACGCCTTTGGCCAGAATCGGACCCTCGAACCCGAAGCTCATCATCAGCGCGCCACCCACCACGCCGATCCCGAGAACATGGGCGCGCTCGGGGCCAAAGGCCAGGCGGAGGACGCGCACCTCTAACGCCTTTTGGCGGCGGAAGCCGGGGTGCGCATCGTCGTTGCACTGTCGCGGACAAGACCACCGGCGATCGTCGTGTTGTTCATGCGGTCCATATCATCCTGCAACCCTGGCCGCTCGTTGTGCTCATGCAGCGCGAGGCGCGGAGTCCAAAGCTATTTGTCATTGACCCGGAGGCGTGAGTTCGCCTTCGATGATCTTGCCGCTGTGAACGGGTTCGCTGTGGCTGGTGCCCAGCGGTGCCAGAAACTGGCGCCGGCGGGATCGTCGCGTACGTCGTACAGGCTTGCCGGCTTTGCGCACCCGCGATGTCAAATCCTCCGGCCATGGCCGGAGAAAGGTAACCAGCGCGGTGCCGACTGACAGCCAGCCAAGCATGACGGCTGTCATGAAGCCGGCGCCACCGAACAGGATCAGCCCGACGGACAGCGAGTCCGGCAGGAACGAGACCATGATCGACTCGCTCATTCGCTTGCGAAACAGGTCGCCGATTTTGAGCATATCGACCACATGCTCCAGGTCGCCATCATAAATGACGATACCGGCGACGGCGTTGGCAGCGGTGGTGGCACCAGCGACGGCGACCGAAACCTGGGCGGCGCGCATTGCCACGAGATCGTTGATACCATCGCCGACGAAGCAGACGAAGCGACCTTCCGCGCGTAGCTTCTGCACGACTTCGGCCTTTTCGTGGGGCAGAACTTCCGCATCAAAGCCATCGACGCCGAGTTCCAGCGCCGCCGCTTCGGTTTGCGCCCGGCCGTCGCCGGAAAGGATGCGAACATGCAGGCCGCGTGCCTGGAGTGCCTTGACCACACCGCGCGCCTCTGGTCGCAGGCTTGTGCGCAGCACGATGGTACCGGCCATTTTCCCGTTGAGTGCGACGAACACGAACGGCCGGCCTTTTTCGCGTGCCTCCGATTCGGCATCGCGGGCGCGCCTGGTCAACGCCACGTCCATCATCTCCATGTAGCGGCCGCTGCCGACCTGGATCAGATCTTCGCCGATGCGTGCCTGGATACCGTTGCTGGGCGAGTAGTCGGCCTCATCCGGCTCCATGATTTCAAGAGCGCGCTCCGTGGCCTCCCCACGGATCGCGAGTGCGACCGGGTGGCTCTGGCGGCTTTCAGCGGCCGCCGCCCAGGCCAGCAGTTCGTTCTCACGGATGCCGACCTCGCAGACGATGCGATCGACGGTCGGAACGGGTTCGGTCAGTGTACCCGTCTTGTCGAACACGACGGTATCGACCTCCGGCAGCATTTCCAGCGTGCGCCCGTCCATGATCGCGATGCCGTGCTCCGCCGCGCGCGACAGGGTTCGCAGCATGCCGATCGGGCCGGTGAACAGCAGCACTTCCGCGGTCGGCAGAGCGAGCAGGAGACCCGCGGTGCGGTACATGCCGAGGAACGGCAGGGCCAGCGCGCCAATGCCGAGATGGTACGGCGCCGACCGGTCGGCGATCTTCTTGGCTTGGATTTCGGTGGTAAGACGGTATTCCGTCGTCTGATTAAGCACCGCGACGATACGGCCGGCGGTGGTTTCGGCACCTGTGCGTTCGGCCTTGATCTGCACCCGTCCGCTGATCAGTTGCGTACCGGCAAAGGCACGTTCGCCGGGGAACAACTCCACCGGTCGTTCTTCGCCGGTCAGCATCTGCTGATCGACGCGGGCGGCACCGGATGTCACCACGCCATCCACGGGAATCAGGTCGCCTGCCTGTACGGCCACGACATCGCCTACCTTCAGGTCGCTGATGGCGACACGCACCTCGCCCGCGTCGGTCACCAGCCATCCGGTGTCGGCCTGCTTGCCGAACAGGTCGGAAATCATCCGCCGCGAATGGTCCTTTGTGCTAAGGTAGAGCTTTCCGTGGCCCCAGCGCATCATCATGGCGACAAAGACCGAGGCGAAGTTCTGCGAAAGCAGAACCATGGAGAATCGTGTCACGCTGAGCGAATAGACGTCGGGCCGCCCGTTCTCTTTCCAGTAGGCCGAGGCGCTGCGAACGGCGGGCATCGTTGCCCAAACCGCGATCGCCGGCACTGCTACGATCACGGCCGGAGCCACCGTCGCAGCGGCTACGCATGCTCCGATTGCGCCTGCTGCACGCAGATGCATCGCAATCTTATCGACGACCTCGTTGTTTTTTTCCTGGACGGCGACGATCTCGTTGGAGCCGACCATACCGATAACGCGCTGTTCCGGTTGTTCCAGCGTCACGGCCATCTGCGGCCCGCGACGCCGGCGGCGGCGGCGCACCGGCGTCCGGGCGTCCTTGTCAACGAAAAATCCAGCGACAGCGGAGAGGATGAGCGTGCTGAAGAGCAAGCGATGTATCCTTGATAGATTGCGCCAATTTCGCAATTGTCACGGCGGGGATGGCCGGGTCAAGCACGAAATCGTGAATTTCGTGGCTGCTGGCCGGGTAGGACGTTAGGGCGACGTTGCCGCCATCGATTGCACGATCGTCTCGAACACCTGGATCATCGCCTGTGCCATATCGGGGTCCCACACGTCCTGTCGGTGCATCATGTGGCAGGTGAGCGACATGCCGGCCGGCCCGGGGGATTCCCAGATCACGAGATAAAGTTGCGGCCGGGAGATCGGGTTCAGCCATTCCTCCACCCAGGTTGCCTGTATCCCCGGCAGGCGCAGCTTACCGTGAGGCGTGTCCGGAAAAGCCGTGCAGACCATGCGAAACAACGGGCCTTTCGAGTCACGCGGCACAACTTCTTCGATCGGCAGATCCTGATGCAGCAGAGCGGCCGCAACGACTTCCCGCACCCGGAGCAGCAACGCGGCCATGCCGGGGTTGTCACTCATATCGACGCGCAAGGCCGGCACCACGATGCTGGCCCCGATCATCGACGCAAAGCGGTGGTCGTCCCGGTCCGAATACGTCGTGCCGATCGTGATGTCGGGACAGCCGGTGAACTGGCGCACGGCGAGCAGGTACGCCGTCAGCATCGCGATATAAACCGTGACGCCCCGGGCTCGGCAAAACGCCTGAAGCCGCACATTCTGTTCCGGGGACAGGCGTGCCCAGGTCGGCAGTGACTCGAACCCGGCACGAACGGGCGGTTCTGTCCGGGATGGCCAGGACCAGGGGGGAGGCTCGCCTTTTGAGAGCCAGTTCTCCCAATAGGTTCGGCGCTTTTCCATGCCCGAGGAGACCCGGGCGGCCTGCCAGCGCACATACTCCGCGTATTGCACCGGTGCGGGCAGGGCGGATTGGCGGCCTGCGCCGAACGCCGCGTAGTGTTCGGAAATTTCTTTCAGAATGACTAGCAGCGATGCCAGATCGAAGACGACGTTGTGCAGGCATATCTGGAAAAAATAGTCATCATCGGCGACCCGTACGAGCACGGCGCGCAGGATTTGATCCCTGGTGAAATCGTACGGCCGCAGTAACTGCTGGCGTAAAAAGCCGCGCGCCTGGTTCTCGGGCGCGCAGCGCATGTCGGCCTCCAGCCAGTCGGCCGCACCATCCCTGGCAATGACCTGCACCAGTTTGCCGTCACGTTCGTGCAACGTCGTCCGCAGGCTCTCGTGCCGGTTGACGATCCCATCCAGGGCGCGGCGCAGGACGATGGCATCCAGCGGACCGCGCAATTGGAACAGGAACGGCACGTTGTAGAACGACCATTCCGGGTCCAGGCGCTGAAGGTCCCAGAACCGGCGCTGAGTCAGCGAGGCGGGCAGCAGTGTCGTGTCCGCGTGCCGTAAATGGCCGATCAACCCGGGCTTCGCCTCTTGCAGGCGCGTACGGAGTTCCGGTGTCAGGGCGCCCGGCGGTGCCGTGTAGCGCAGGGCATCCCCATCCAGCCGAAGCTGGATGCCCTGTCCGGCCAATTCGGCCAGCAGGGAGGCAATGTGATCCGGCGGAATCGTCAAGTCAGATTTCGCCTTCCTCGGTTTCCAAGAGGGCCTCGGTTTCCACGAGGGCCTCGGTTCCCAAGAGGGCCTCGGATCGCAGATAGGCGGCGAATTTCGCCACTGTCGGCGCCTGCATCAGCACGGCCGGGCGAATGTCGCGATTGAGCCGCTTCTGGAGGCGATGCATCAGAATCACCGCCCGGAGCGAGTCGCCGCCAAGCTCAAAAAAATCGTCGTTGAGCCCCAGGCGGCTGAGATCCAGCGCATCGGCCCAGGTTTCCAGCAGCATCAACTCCAGCGGGTTGCTGGTAACCGGGGCCAAATCTTCCGGCGTCGGTTCGTTGGTCAGCGGCATCTGCGCGAGCGCGTTGCGATCGATCTTGTTGTTCGGCGTGGTGGGGAACACGTCCAGCACGGTGTAGGCCGACGGCATCATGTAATGCGGCAGGTGGTCCGTCAGGAACGCGCGAACGCGCGGGATCAGCAGCCGGTGGAACTTCGCGCGCTGCGGATGATTGCAATGATCGGCTGGCTTGAGTGACGCATCGTTCAGCCAGGCGAAATCGGCGAACGCCTGCGGTTGGCCGGCCCGCGTGAACACGACGCTGATGGCGCCCTCGACATCCACATCGAGCCAGCTCAGTTCGGCGCGGTAGCCAAGCGATTCGAGTTCCCACAGCGCGTCCGGATCGATGCCCGTGCGCGGCTGTTGACCAAGGTAGGCGCGTAGTTGCGCCATCGTCGCGGTGGCCGGTGCATCCCGCAGCCAGAGGATGGCGGCGACCTCCTCCGACACGCGCGCGTTCGGAATGTCGCGGATAGCGAGCGTCGCCGGACGGGTCTCCGCGAGGATTTGGCGGACAGCGTCCAGGCTCAGGTTGTCACGCTGCCAGTCAAGTACCGGCAGGTCGCGCAGCAACGGGACGGATGGACCGACATGCAGGATTGCATCGAAACGGAATCTGGACAGTTCGTTGAGGAACTGGCCGCGGCGCGGGATCACCTGAACATGGGCGATTTCGGCGTGATCGTGCGCCAGCGCGGGGAACAGGCCGGGAGCGACCGCGAGATCGCGTTCCTTGCCGGCTTCCTGACGGATACGCTGGCGAACCTGACCGGCCAGCGCGTCATCGGCGGCACGGAACAGTTGCAGCGAGACCTGCAACGTTTCCAGCATCGCAAGATTGACGGCGTCGCCGAGGAAGATGCGTCCGCCCGGCCGAACCAGCGTCAGCATCTTGTCCATGACCAACCGGAGGTAAGCAAAATCGGGAAAAAGCTGGATCACCGAGTTGATGACGATGGTATCGAAGCTGGCTGGTTCGAACCCTTGAAGCTGATCGGCGAACCGCTCGTACAGTGTCACATGCGCCAGACCGGGCATGGTCTTTTGCAAGGACCGGATATTCTCCAGCCCGGCCGGCGCCGGGTCCAGGGCCGCATAGGTTTCGCAATGCGGCGCCAGGCGGACCGTGAACAGCCCGGTGCCGCACCCGATCTCCAGGACGTTGCGCGGCTTAAGGGACAGGATTCTATCAACGGTGCCGGCGACCCACTCCCGCATCTCGGGTTCGGGAATCGGCTCGTCGGTGTAGCTGCTGATCCAGCCGTTGATGTTGAAAGCCGGGTCCGCCGACGTGGGGGCCTGACGATAGGCTTCGTCATAGACGTTGCCGCCGACCGCCACCTGCTCGCTGGCATCCTGTTCGGCCGCCAGACGATCGAGTTCGTTCGGATTGGCCAGCAGATAGCTGACGAGACGGCTATCGCCGTTGGCATCCGGCAGGGCCAGCACAACGGCCTGATCGACCGCCGGATGCTTTTCCAGCGCAGATTCGACCTCACCCAGTTCGATGCGGTAGCCGCGAATTTTGACCTGGAAATCCATCCGGCCCAAAAATTCGATATTGCCGTCCGGCAGGTAACGGGCGAGGTCGCCGGTGCGGTAAATGCGGCCCTCACCAAAGGGATTGGAGACGAACCTGCCGGCGGAAAGATCGGGAC
This sequence comes from Rhodopila sp., assembly GCA_025355085.1. Lineage (GTDB taxonomy): Bacteria > Pseudomonadota > Alphaproteobacteria > Acetobacterales > Acetobacteraceae > Rhodopila. The sequence goes on along the minus strand of JANXLQ010000380.1, from coordinate 542 downwards.
GGTTCCAGTAGCCAAGTGTTACGCCCGCGCCGCCAACGCACAACTCTCCGGAGGTGCCGACCGGAACGATCCGCATGGATTCGTCCACGATATAGGTCGTGGTGTTGAAGATCGGCCTGCCGATCGGCGGATTGCGTGTCGCGTCGCGCTCGCACAGATAGGCCGTGGACAGGATCGTCGTCTCGGTCGGCCCCCACCAGTTATGCACGGCCTCGACGGTACCCAAACGATACAGGTCCTGAACCACCTTGTTCGGCACGGCCTCACCCGCGAGCACCACATGACGCACCGAACGGGGCAGGCCATCGATGCGCAACAGGGTGCCCATGGCGGAGGCGACCGCGTTGACGAACGTGATCTTCTCACGGGCCGGCAGCGTCGGCAGTGCCAGCAGGTTTTCGGCCATGACGATGGCACCGCCGCAGGTGAGCGGAGCGAAGATTTCCAGCAGCGAAAGGTCGAAACAGATCGAGGAGATCAAAGCGACACCGGCATAGACATCCGGCGGCAGCACCGCGTTCATCCAGACGAAATAGTTCAGC
>JANXLQ010000360.1 GCA_025355085.1 Rhodopila sp. | reverse complement strand
CCGTCCGACTGCTTGTCGAACAGCTTGTACGCCTCGTCCGCCTGATCCAGCGTCCAGCGATGGGTGAACAGCTTGTCCACATCGACCTTCCGCTCCACGCAGAAATCCGCGCACTCGGACTGGATCATGTTGGAGAACGTCCACGACGCCACCAGCGTCAACTGCCGCCGCAACAGGTGCGGGCTGACATCGATATGAACGTCGCCGCCTTCACCCACGAAGCACATCGTGCCCCAAACCTTGGTGCTGCGAATGGCGTTCAACCGGGCCTCGGAGTTGGATGAGGTATCCAACGTCAGGTCGGCATAACGGCCGCCGGTGAGTTCCTTGATCGCCTCGATCGGGTCGTTCGAACCGGGGTTCACAACCTCATCCGCGCCGAACTCCTTGGCCCGTTCCAGCCGTTGCGGGTTGATATCCAGAGCGATGACGCGCGCGCCCATTGCCTTGGCGAACTGCGTTCCAGCCAGCCCGACCGGCCCCTGCCCGAAGATCGCGATGGTGTCGCGGCCGGAGATGTTCATCCGGCGCAGCGCCCCGTACGCGGTTCCCGAACCGCAGGCGATCGCTGCTCCGGCGGTGAAGGACAGCTCCTCACGCAACGGCACCAGCGTATTCGCCGGCACCTGCAGATACTTGGCGTGGCCGCCATGGGCGTTGTTGCCATAGACCTTGACCGGCACTTCCTGGCAAAGCTGCTGCCAGCCAGAGCGGCAGTGACCGCACTGGGTGCAGCCCTGATAGTGGTGAACCATCACGCGCTGGCCGACATGCGTCTCGGTCGGCAGCACGCCCGGTCCAATCGCCACGACGACGCCGGTGGGCTCATGCCCGCCGATGACCGGGTTGGGGTTGGCCGGCAACCCGGTGCCCGCGCGGGCCTGTCCCTTCGGCCGGCGATATTGGTGCAGGTCTGACCCGCACATCCCGGAGGCCTTCATCTCGATGACCACCTCGCCGAGACCAGGAGTCGGGTCCGGGAACGTCATCAGTTCCAGCTCGCGCTCACCGGTAAACACCACGCCTTGCATCATTTCCTCCAGGTTTCCATTGTTCGCGGCACTCTAGCGCGATTTTCGGCATAGGGAACCCACCTCGCCCATTCAGCAACCCACCCGGGCGCGACTTTCTGAAGCCACCAACCGGCGGCCGCAACCCTAACACTCAAATTCAAAGCCCGGCGAAGACAGCGGATCACACTATCGGACCCGCTGCGGAATTCGGCTTCGCCGACTATACGTTTCTGATTTTGTTAAACAATTTTATCCTGGATGAGACCTCCGCAACAGGTCTGTTGCCAAGATGGGCCATTCGAACCAATGGCATGGGGGCGTAATTGCAGAACGGGAAGGCCGATCATTGAAGCGGGCGGTATATCAACGGATGGGCGGTCCCGGTGCAGCCGGATAACCGCCACGGCCTCGACCGGCCGCCTGCTTGCCAGCGTCACCGCATCGGACACGCGTGATGATTCTGCTCGCGCGGGCGACGGACAAACCGGCTTTGCATTCAGTACGCGGCGCGCCCGCCGAACGCAGCCGGAACGGCTTCGTCAGTCAACGCGACTGCCAGCAGCGCCTCTATCCGGTCCACCAATTGCGCGACGGTCACCGGCTTGCGCAGTAACGAAAACGCACCGCTCACCGCCCCGCCAATGGCCAATTGGGCGCCATGTCCGGCGTAACCGGTCAGCAACACCGCCGGCAATCCCGGGCAATGGCGTTGCGCCTGCCGGATCAACTCCACCCCGTCGATCCCCGGCATCGAAAGATCCGTCACCATCACATGCACTTCGGTGCCGGGAGCGACGAGCATGGTCAGTGCCTCGGCACCGTCCACAGCGATTAGAACTGTATAGCCAAAGTCCTCAAGTGCTGCTGCCAAAGTCGCCCGCACCATGGCCTCATCGTCCACCAGCAGAATGCATTTGCCGGGATCGTCTCGGTTCGCCTTCGGTTCAAAACGCGCCGTGGAGGGCGTTTGCTGCCACCGAGCCACCGGCAGCCATAGATTGATGGTCGTGCCGCTAGGCGCGCCGGGACCAACGATGCCGCGAACCGGCCCGGAATCGACGCCCCCCCGCAGCGTGCCCGATTCACCAATATCGCGATCGATCCCGCTCGTAGCCGAACGGCTGTCGATCGTAAGCCCGCCGCCGCTTTGTTCCGCGAATCCCTTGGCCATCGACAGACCCAGCCCGGTTCCCTGCCCCGCTGGCTTGGTGGAGAAGAAGGGTTCCAGAACTCGCGTCAAATTCGATTGATCGATCCCGGTGCCGGTATCGGCGACCGACAGCCTGACATAGCGCCCCGGACGCAGATCGGCGGCATGATTGGCATCCCCTGTCACCACCTCGACCGTCGCCGTCAAGGTCAAAGCACCCCCATCCGGCATCGCATCGCGCGCGTTGGTGGCAAGATTGACCAGCACCGTCTCCAACTGCCCCTTGTCGGCGAACAGCGGCGGCAGATCCGGTTGCAGAACGACATCGACCGCGATGGCGCCGCCCAGCGTGTGGGTCAGCACATCGCGCAAACCCGTCAACAGTTCCGCCGGCTCGACCGGTTCGGCACGCAATTCACCACGACGCGCGAACGACAGCAGCCGCCTGGTGATGGACGCACCCCGCTCGGTGGCGTCTAAAATCATCCGCGCGAACCTCTGCACGCTGTCCGCATCGGCGGCACGCTTGTGGATCAGGCTCGCACCTCCCTGCACCGCTTGCAGGATGTTATTGAAATCATGCGCGATGCCGCCCGCCAACTGCCCCAGCGCCTGCATCCGTTCGGCATGGACGGCGCGGGTCCGGGCCGCCAACAGCGCCGTCTCGTTCCGCTTTCGCTCCGTTATATCGGTGAACGTCCGCACGATGGCGCCATCGTCCAACGCTTCGGTTCGCACCTCCAGAACCGTTCCGTTCGGCCGGGTTCGTTCATACGTATAATTGCCGTGGAAGCCGCCGCTTTCCAGCAAAATCCGCTTTAATTCCGCTGACGATGTATCAGCATCGCCTAATTCCTGGTTGGCGATCTGCCAATCGAGGATACGCTGGAAGGTTGGATTTTTCGCCAGCATCTGCGGCGGTAATCCCAAAAGCTCAATCGCCCGCTGATTGAACACCGGCATGCTGCCGTCCGCCCGGATCATGGCGATACCCTGTGAAATATTCTCCAGGGTAGCAGCCAGCGCCCGGCGGCTGTCATGCACCGACTTCCGTTGCCGCAGCATGATCAGACCCACGACAAGGATGGCACCCGACAGCAGAACGCCCGCCACGACATAGAGCCGCTTATTGTGGTAGTACGCCGCGAAAACGTCCTCGGTTGCCAGACCCACCGACAGTACCAACGGATACCGAGCCAACAGACGGAAACTGAATATCCGTTCGACCTGGTCGATCGCGCTGACAACGCGGTGAACGCCACCTGACGCGCCTTGCAACAAACGGCCTTTCATTTCCGCCGTAACCGGCGTACCGATCAACGACAGTCGTTCAGGCGAACGCGCCAGTATGATACCTTCCGTGGTGGCAAGGATGATCGCGCCCTGACCGATCGAAATCGAGTTATAAAAACGCGACAGATACGACGGATCGAGCGAAACGACTGCGATACCGTCGAACGACCCATCCGGCGTCATCAGCTTGCGGGTGAATTGGATAGTCAGTTTCCCGGAAACCCGGCCCAACACCGGCCTGCCAATAAAGAGTTTGTCGTCCTGCGCTTCTTTTTGTACCAAAAAATGCTCGCGGTCGGCGACACTGACGGCAGCGGTCAGCGAACTAAGATTGGACCACACCACGTCACCGCCGGGGCCGGCCAGAGCCATCTGAATGTGCAGGTCGTTCAAAAAAGCATCGCCGATGGCCCATGTTCTATCGGTGAACCCGGCGCGGTCGTGCTGGTAGGCATGGCGAAGGAACAGCAACGTCTGATCGACCGATCCCACCATTCGGGTGATGTCTTCGTCATACGTACGTGCGAGATTCGCGGCATCCTTCGACGCACCCAACTCCGCCGCCTTGTATTCGTGCCAAAGATTGAAGCCGATACCGGTCCACAGCAGACCAATAATCAGTCCAATCAGCGACAGGTGCCATGCATACGCTCTGGCACCCTGACCGGTTCTATGAGTCACAACCTCTCCCGGCGATCAAATGACTTCCACCCCGGTTTCTGCGTACTATTACGGTCAGAAATTCACCACGACCGCTACTGCATATCACGAAATGTTGATCCATCAACATCTTCCGGGCCAGCCGCTTGGCGAACAGGCGTCAGTTGTGGAATGATCGCGACGCCTGCCCGTTCATGGGCTAATCGGTCCCAAAACCAATCGCTCCACGGGCCAAACCACGGCTTCGAACGACGTCCGTTTAAGGGGAAATGAAAGTGAATTCGCGTAGGAACTTCCTGATAAAAGCCGCCGCCACGGCCGGACTGGTCTTCTGCGGCTGCGGGCTTCCCGGCGCGGCGCACGCCCAACCCGGCACCGTCCGCCCAAATGCGGGCGGGGCAGCACGCAGGCCGGTCATGGTCAACGGTAAGCGGGTCAAGACCATCGACGTCCATTCCCACTGCCTGTTCCACGAAGCCGCGAACCTGATGGGCGAAGCAGGCGCCAAAGCGCTGGCTCCGCCGATCAACAACAGCGCCGAGGCATGGCTGGTCGTCGAGGAACGTATCGCCGCGATGGATCGGCAGGCGATCGACCTGGAAGTTCTGTCGATCAATCCGTTCTGGTATAAATCCGACCGCGACCTGGGTGAGAAAATCGTCTCCATCCAAAACGAAAAACTGGCGGAGCTGGTCGCGTCAAAGCCGGATCGGTTCGCCGCGTTCGCGTCGTTGACGATGCAGGACCCGGCGCTCGCGGTGAAGCAGCTTGAAACCGCGATGAAAAAGCAGGGACTGAAGGGCGCGGCCATCGGCGATCAGGTTGCCGGCGACGAATTCTCCAACCCAAAATTCGACCCAATCTGGGCAAAAGCCGAGGAGCTTGGCGCCGTCTTGTTCATCCACCCGCAAGGCGTGCCGGAACTCGACAAGCGATTGAAGGGCAACGGCTGGCTGAGCAACACGGTCGGCAACCCGCTGGCCACGACGATCGCGCTGCAACACCTGATTTTCGACGGTTCGTTCGATAAGTTCCCCGGCCTGAAGGTGCTGGCGGCGCATGGCGGAGGTTATCTGGGATCGTACGCTCCGCGATCCGATCACGCCTGCTTCGTTGCGCCATCGTTCTGCGATCCAAACATCGGGTTAAAGAAAAAGCCGACGGAATACCTCAACCAGATATTCTTCGACTCGCTGATCTTCACGCCCGAAGCGTTACGTCACCTCGTCGCCCAGGTCGGTTCCAGCCAGATCATGCTGGGAAGCGACTACCCCTATCAGTGGGAGTTGCATCCCGTGGACCATGTCTTCGCAACAAAAACCCTCAGCCCCGCCCAAACCGCCGCCATCCTCGGCGGCAACGCCGCTCGGATTTTGGGTCTGAAAGCATAATAGCCGCTTATATTGAAAAGGCTTTTGGAAGGTAAGGTATGAACCCGTCGCGCGGTCCATATCTTCCTTCCCTTCCCTTCCCTTCCCTTCCCTTCCCTTCCCTTCCCTTCCCTCCGTCAGCTCTCCTGGCCACCGTGCACGTTTGACCCTTTCCCGTCATGGCGCGCCTTCCAGGCTGTGTGAAAACTCGGATGTTCACCATGATGGGTGACCGGCTGGTCGGCAAAATGTTT
>JANXLQ010000324.1 GCA_025355085.1 Rhodopila sp. | reverse complement strand
GCCCGTTCGATCACCAGATCCACCCGCCCGGCCCGTTGCGGATACCACTTGTATGGCTCCATCACCGTGGCGTTTTCAGCGCGTTCCTCGTCATAGACCCGCCCGGCACCGACCGATGCCTGGCCCCAAATCCGAACGCTGTCAGCCTCTCGCCGTTCGTGCATCAGCGTTGTCGTCGCCACTGCCCAACCCCGTCCGACATCCAGCACCAGATGTTCCGGCAGAACCTCGGCGTCCGTCAGAAACACCTGATTGAACGACGCATGGCCGTTCATCTGTCGCAACGGATGCACGTCCACGCCCGGCTGGTGTATATCGATAATGAAAAACGACAACCCCTGATGCTTCGGCACATCGACGTCAGTCCGTGCCAATAACAATCCCCAATCCGCATGATGCGCGCTGGTCGTCCACACCTTCTGCCCGTTAATCACCCAGCGGTTGCCCTTCCGCTCCGCCTTGGTCGTCGCCCCGGCCAGATCCGATCCGCTGCCGGGTTCGCTGAACAACTGGCACCACGAGTCCTCGCCGGTCAAACTCCGGCGCAGGAACTGTTGTTTCTGGGCTGGCGTGCCGTGCGCCAACAGCGTCGCCGCGGCCAACCGCCGGATGCCCGCCTTCGCCACCCCGACCGCGCCAATCCGGGCAAATTCTTCGTCCACTACAGCAGCCAACCCAGCCGGCAGGCCTTTGCCATACCAATCGGCCGGCCATGTCGGCACACCCCATCCGGAGTCGATCAAAATGTTGCGCCATTCCAACAGCCCGAAGTCGATGTTCCAGTTCGCTTCCAGCCAGGCACGCACTTCGGCGCGGACGGATGCTTCGGTCATTTCGCTCATAATCATTCCCTCCGTCAAAGGCTTGTTGGTGACGTGGGCCAGGCGCGCATCATCAGCTCGCGGTGCCAGGCGGGGTCGCCCAGGAACACTTCTGACGATTTGGCGCGCTTGAACCACAGATGGGTGTCGTTATCCCAGGTGAAACCAATACCGCCGAGGGTCTGGATCGTGTTGATCGCCGTCTGCATATACGCCTCCGACGCGGCGGCCTTGGCCAGCGACGCAATCGCCGACAGGTCCGGATCGTCTTCCGCCGCCGCTGACGCCGCCGCATACGCTGCCGATTTCGCCAGTTCGACATCGACCAGCATGTCGGCCTGCTTGTGTTTCATCGACTGGAACGATGCAATGGAGCGTCCGAACTGCACCCTTAGATTCGCATAGTCCAACGCCGATTCCCGCAGCCGTTCGGCGCCGCCGACCATTTCGTTCGCCAGACACGCAGCCGCCTGGATCATGGTTTTTGTAAACGGCGCCTCGGCGCCACCTTCCTCGCCCAGAAGTGCCGCTTCGACGGAGGTGAATTCCAACCGAGCCTGCTTGCGGGTGGGGTCCATTACCTTTAACGCGCGACGGGTCAATCCCGGCGCGTCACCCGGGACTGTGAAGAACGACAGGCCGGCGGCACCGCGTGCCAGCACGACGATCAGGTCGGCGCTGTGCCCATCCAAAACGAAACTTTTGACGCCATTCAAACGGAACCTGCCGCCTTCTGACACCGCCGTCGTCTCAACGCCTGTGGCGTCCCACCGTCCGTTCGGTTCGGTGAAGGCCAGCGTGGCGATACATGAACCATCGGCGATTGTTGGCAGCAGTTCGCGCTTCTGCGACTCGGTTCCGGCGTTGACGATCGCGGTCGCCGCCAGGACGGTGGAGGCAAAATACGGCGCGCAAACCAGGGCGCGACCCATTTCCTCCAGCACGATACCGAGTTCGACGAAGCTGAAACCCTGGCCACCGTATGCCTCCGGGATGTGGATGGCGGTTAGCCCGAGCTGCTGGTTTAGCGCCTGCCAGGCGGCGCGGTCCCAGCCGGTTTCGGTCGCCATCAGCCGGCGCACGGCGGTGGCCGGGGATTTGTCCTCGAAGAAGCGTCGGAGGATGGAACGGAATTCCTCCTGCTCGCTGGTGAAGCTGAACTGCATGCGGTCTTCTCCTGGTGCGGTCTGGCCTTGGTTTGGCTGTCGCGATTGCAGGGATACAGTGGCGGACGATGCCACTGTTCGGCAAGGGCAGCGCCGATCGGCTTGTGGCTTTCTCGCCGCTGCCCGATAGTCGCACCAACGCCAGGACACCAAGGGGACACGTCGAAATGCCGGACACATACGAAACATCGGGGCTGGCATGAGCGGGCCTCTTGACGGCATTCGCGTGCTCGATCTGACTACGGTGCAAATGGGGCCTTGGTGTACTCGGATTCTGGCCGATTTCGGCGCTGACGTGATCAAGGTCGAAGCGCCGGAGGGGGACTCCTCGCGCTATACTGGGGTGCCGAGGCATCGCGGCATGAGCGGAAGTTTCCAGCACAACGCCCGCGGCAAGCGCAGTATCGTGCTCGATCTGAAACAAGCGGCGGCGCGGGATGCGGTGCTGCGGCTGGTGCCGGCAGTCGATGCGTTCGCGTCGAATATCCGGCCAGCGGCGTTGGCGCGTCTCGGCCTGGACTACGAGTCCGTCAAGACGCTGAACCCGTCGATCGTTTATCTCAGCATGGTGGGTTACGGCAGCGCCGGCCGTTACGCCGGGCGCCCGGCCTACGACGACCTGATCCAGGCGGCGTCCGCCATTCCGATGCTGTTGCAACAATCCACCGGCCAGCCACGCTTTATTCCGATGGCCGCGATCGACCGCATCGTCGGTTCGGCCGCCGCCAACGCCCTGCTCGCCGGGCTGCTTTCCAAGGCCCGCACGGGTATCGGACAGTCGATCGAGGTGCCGATGTTCGAAACCATGGCGCAGTTCGTGCTGTCGGAGCATATGCAGGGCCAAACGTTCGATCCGCCAACCAGCCCCGCCGGATACCCGCGCACGCTGTCACCGCATCGCCGACCATACCAGACCAAGGACGGCTTTATCGCAGTACTGCCCTACAACGATGGCCAGTGGCGGCGTTTTTTCGAGGTCGCGGGCAAAGCCGACATGCTTAAAACCGACCCGCGCTTTGCCGATATCGCCAGCCGTACGGCAAATATCGACTCGCTTTATGAAATGGTCGGCGAAGAACTGAAGCACCGCACGACCGATGAGTGGCTGGAAGTGCTGGAGGCAGCAGATATTCCCTGCATGCGTCCACATACGCTGGAAACCCTGATGGAGGATCCGCACCTCGCCGACGCCGGCTTCTTTCGGTGGGAGAATCATCCGTCGGAGGGCCGCATTCGCACCATGCGCGAACCCAGCACCTGGTCCGAAACTAAACCGCCAACCGGCCGCTTCGCCCCCAGGCTGGGCCAGCAGACCCGCGAAATCCTCACCGAAGCCGGCTTCGATAGACAAACGATCGAAGACATGATCGCTCGGCATATAGCCAAAACAGACGATGCTTTATCGAAATAAATAAGGCGGACTTTGTCCGATATCGCGCAAAAGCTGCTAACCTCGGCGTTTGACCTGGTTCCCGCGCTGGCGGCACACGAAGCTGCCGCCAGCGCGGGTAGATCCATACCGGATGAAACCATCGCGGATTACCATCGGTTGGGCATCCTGTAGGTCATGCAGCCGCGCCGCTTCGGCGGACATCAGGCCAGCTTCGACGTATTCTCGCGTATAGTGGAAACCCTTACCGAGGGTTGTGCAGCGTCTGCCCGGGTGTACGCCGTGCTGGGGGAGCATCAGTGGATCATCGCCTGCATGCCGGATCAGTCACAGATCGATGTCTGGGGCAATAATCCTCTCGCGGTGGCAGCGTCCTCGCTGGCGCCTCGGGAAACCGCGCGACGCACGACGGGTGGATGGCGGTTGTCCGGGCGGTTTCCGTTCTCGTCCGGTTGCCTGCATGCACAATGAGCAATCATCGGGGCCAAAGCGGAGGATGCGGCGGGAAATACGCCGATACGTTATCTTATTGTACCAATGACGCAGATCGAGATCGCCGATGACTGGCATGTGCTGGGTTTGCGTGGAACGGGAAGCTGTTCCCTGGATCTGACAGACGTTTTTGTGCCGGAACATCGAACCGTTCTGCTCGGGGATTTGCTGGATGGATCGACGCCCGGTTCCGCCATCCTGCCGGACTATAGTCTGCTGCGGGCGCCGCGTGGGTATCTCGTACCGTTCTCGTTACCACCCGTGATGTTCACGTTGGCACGCCGAGCGCTGACGACCGTGCCCGCAGCATTGCGCACCCGGATTTCCCGAGGGGTCAAAGAGGTCGCGGCATCTGAAGTCGTGCAAATGCGGTTAGGTGAGGCTGCCGCCGCGATCGACACCGCGGTGCTGATCATGCAAACAAGGCGTGCGCAAAGCATGGCGGCGCTGGAGACCGGGATAACGATCGCGCCCGAAGCTATTGCCCGCAACCGAAGGGATGTCACGTTCGCTGCCGGCCTGTTGCGCCGGGGCATGGAAGCTCTGATAGAAATATCCGGTGCGCGTTCGGTGTACGATGCCGACCCGTTACAAGCTTACCTTCGCGATATACTGACGATCGCCACGCACACCGTGGTTTCCCGTCAGGGCGCGATGGTGCCGTACGGGCGGATCATGCTTGGATTGCCGATGGGTGGTGATGCCTAACCCTTAGTGGACGCCCGCCACAGGAATCCCAGCCGCACCGGCCCGCCGCTTGCTGACCATGCGGCGCATGTCGTCCAGGCGACCCGCCTCAATGTAAGCCCTCAACAGCGTGAACTCCACAAGATCGGTCTGTGCCAAACTGCCCACCATCCGGTCGCGCTGATCCCACACCGGCCTGATCGCATCGATCGCGGCTGAAAAATCCCGTCGCTGAAAAGCGGCGAATCCGCGCGCCAACGCCGGCACCACCGGGCCGGAGGGATAGTGGCCGTTCCGAGCCAGGTCTTCCATTTCGCGTACACGCGCCTCCAGCGCATCGCCGTCGCCGGCAGCGGCCTCCGCCAGGGCCGCATGCCAATCTGCGTAGGCGTTGCCTGCGCGCGGGAACATCTTTCGCACGAACTCATGCATCGCCTGCCAACGCGACGGGTCGTGCGGATGTCCCGCCAGTTCCCATCGCCACAGAAACGACGCTGCGTTCGCCAAGGTGCTGATTGCCGGGTCGCGATTGACTTCGGGCGCCACCACGTCGCTGTAAAGCCGGAATGCTGCCTCAGCGTCGCCGGCCTCGAGTTCGAACAGGGCGAGATGCCAACTCAGATGGCCGTAAAGCCCCCCTTCGCGCGTATAGGTTGGAAGCCAGGATCGCAAAAAGGACCGGCCGAACTGCAAGTCTCCTGCCTCGTAGCAGAGATGGCCCCAGGTATGCGCCCCGTAGGCATTGTTCGGGTTGCGGTCCATGGATTGTTCGATCTTTGCCCGTGCGACCGCGTGCTGCCCGTTCTCCGCCAGCGCAAAAGCGTGGTGGCCGGTGAACCACCAATCGTCTCCGTATGACGGCGCCAGATTGTCCATCAAGGCCAGCAGCAGGGTTTTCTGCTCAACGCAACCGGACGCGCCGATCAGGCCATTGGCGGTGGCCGAGGTGCTGAGGACCATTGCGTCGCACGGCCAACGGCTCAGGTGCTCCCGGAGCGCGGCAAGCGCTGCGTCTGCCTGGCCGCCAAGCAGCAGCTTGAAGAACGCGATATGGCTGGATTCCCTTGGTGGAAGTCCAGGGGCCAGTGCGTCTGCCGCCGCCATCGAGGCCCGCGCCGCCGGGATGTCTCCTTGCAACTGCTGCACCCTGGCCTTGCCGGCGAAGGCGAGGGCGAAGTTGGGATCTGCGGCAATGACAGTGTCGAATGCCGCCACGGCACCAGGATGCATGCTTAGTTGCAGGTCGCAGCCTTGCACGTAAGCGTCTCGCGCAGCGGACGACGTGGTGGAAACGGTGAGGCCATAGCGGTCCGTCAGCATGGTGTTCATCCCGGGGAATGGTGCTTTGCCGGTTGGCACCGCGGAGTGTCGTGCAGGTCTGCGCGGCTGTCCATAAGCTCATCCATCGTCCTGCAGTTTCCATTTTAGCAAAGCGGCGATTGCGTTCCACGTCGTCATGACAGGCGAAGGTGCGCCATCCATGCCTTTTCAGGATGTTAACCCAGGTATTTTCTGTCTAGAACTGCTGTGCATCATCGTTGGGTTTTGCCCGCCGTTGCGGATACCGAAATACTGCGGGGGCCGGCCCGAGGCGACGAATTTGAACTCGATCCGATGCAGGCCGGGACGCCCAATTCGACCTGCTGAACAAACCACCGCCATACCTTCTTCGTCCGGCATGGCGGTCGTTTCCATGCTGCTGTTACCGTCCAACCCAGTTCGGCGGCCGTTTCTCCACGAAGGCGCGTGGGCCTTCCTGAAAATCCTCGGTCGGGTACAGCCGCTGGATGGCCGCACCGGCGATCTCCCACAGGTCCGCCTCGGGAAAATCATAGGCTTGCCGCGCAACGCCCAGGGCTTCGCGGACGGCGAGGGGGGCGTTGACCGTGACGCGGCGTGCGAGGGCCAAAGCGGCGGCGATCACCTCGGACGCCGGCACCACCATGTTGACCAGTCCGAAATGTGCGGCGCGCGCGGCCGAAATGGGATCGCCGGTCGCGATCATTTCCAGGGCGATTGCTTTCGGCAGGGCGCGCGGCAGCCGGAAAACGCCCCCAGCGGCGGGGAGCAGACTGCGCTTGACTTCAGGAACGCCTAAATTCGCCGTTTCGGCGACCACTGACAGGTCGCACGTCAACAGCAGTTCCAATCCGCCGGCCAGCGCATGTCCCTGCGCCGCCGCGATCCATATCTTCGTGCGGCGCGCCCGTACGAATCCTCCGAAACCGCCTTTCGGGGTTGAAAGTCCGCCAAGGCGGCCGGCCGACACTTCCTTCAGATCGGCCCCGGCACAGAACGCCTGCGATCCGGCGCCGGTCAGAATAACGGCCCATATATCCGGATCGGATTCCGATCGCTCGACCGCGGCCTCCAAGCCGGCCGCGACGGCGCCGTTGACGGCATTGCGTGCCTCTGGCCGGTTAATGGTAACCAGCGCGATGTGCGGTTCCACGATTTCGAACAGCACCGATTCGGTTTGTTGCAGATCGTTCATTGCCGGAGCCTTCCCCGAACAGGCGTGAAGCGTCCGATGCAGCCGCCGGGCCGGATCATCGCGCCGCGGCCTTTTCCCGTTCCTTGTCCAGATCGGGGATATTACTTCCGGATGCGCTTAACATCGTCGATTTAGTGACCTTCAGGGCCGCCGCCGCGGCATCGTTCTCATTGATCTTCGACATCACGGCTTGCCGGGCACGGTCGAAGTATTCGCGGTTGTTGGCGACGAATTCTCGGGATTTCCGTAGCCCGGCCAAATAGCCGTTGATCTCCGGCACGACGTAGCGGGCCACCATGTCCCAACTGCGCATGGTGTTTTCCGGATTGGCCCAGTCATGCACGAACCCGACGACGGTGCCGAAGCCGCCACTGATCGCCAGCACCTCTTTGATCCGTTGCACAAGGTCGTCCGGCGTGCCGATCGTGGCGGCCGCACCATTTGAGAATGCGGTTTTGTCCACGGCATCATCGGGGGTTTTGAACGGTTTCGCACCAGGGCGTTGCAAGGTCGCGGTGATGTATTCGTTGTGGTGCCGCAGCAGGCCGTCACGGGCCTCCGCACGAGCCTTTTCGCGTGTCTCGGCGATGTGCCAGCTCAGCAGGACGCGCCAGTTCTTGCGATCCACGATTTTGCCGTGTTTGGCGGCGGCCGACTCGGCAAAACCCCATTGGGTCGGCAGGGCGTTCAGTCCTTCGTTCGATAGCGAACCAATCGAGATAATGCCGATCCCGTGTTTTCCGGCCAGAGTCATGCCGGACGGGCTGATCTGGGAGGCAACGGCGAAAGGCATTTCCTCCTGCAAGGGCAGCAGTTGCAGCGCGGCGTCGTTCAGGGTGAACCAATCGGATTTCTCGGTCACCCGCTCGCCCGCGAATAAACGGCGGATGATGCCGATCGCCTCATCCTGACGGTCGCGCAGCAACATGGGATCGACGCCGAGTGTGTGGGCGTCTGACGCCAACGCGCCGGGGCCGGACCCAAAAATCACACGTCCGCCCGTCATGTAATCCAGTTGCACCATGCGCTGGGCGACATGGAACGGATGATGATAGGGCAATGAAACGACACCGGTGGCGAGCTTGATGCGCTTCGATCGTTCGCCCGCCGCAGCCAGGAACATTTCGGGGGAAGCGATCATCTCCCAGCCGCTGGAATGGTGCTCGCCGCACCAGAATTCGTCGTAACCGAGCTTGTCGAGGTGCTCCACGAGGTCGAGGTCGCGGCGGAATTGCAACATCGGGTGTTCCCCGATCGGGTGATGCGGGGCGAGGAAGGCACCAAAATTCAGGCGGGACATGGGACGGCTCCTGTTAAGCCGGGATGGTAGGGTGGGATCGGGCGCCGGGGCAAATCCTTCCGGCGGATTTGTCAGGCCCGAGTGTCGTCGCTAGGCTGTGGGCACAGGGAGAAACCGCCGATGCCGCAGGCAGCTACCAAACCAGTGCCCATTCCCGACGATTTAAGCGCCCCGTTCTTCGATGGCGCGCGCGACCGGAAGCTGATGCTGCAACATTGTTCGGCCTGCGACAGTTGGAGCTTTCCGGTCCGCGAACGATGCCCGCATTGCTTCGCCGCCAAACTGACATGGCGTCAGGCCAGCGGACGCGGCACGCTGTACACATTCACCGTCATGCATCAGGTCATGAACCCCGGCTTTGCCTCCGCGGTGCCCTACAACGTGGCGCAGGTCGATCTCGATGAGGGGGTTCGGATGGTGTCGAACGTGGTCGGGACCGGCAACGATGCGTTACGGATCGGCATGAAGCTTGAAGTCGTGTTCGAGGATGTCTCGGACGAAATTAGAATCCCAAAATTCCGTCCCGTCGCAGGTTGAAACAGATGTCAAATCAGCCAAAGGGCGCCATCGCCGGTCTCGGCGTTACACCGATGGGCAAGATCTACGGCCGCCGCTCGGTCGATTTCGCTGCCGAGGCCATTGCCCTCGCACTCGACGATGCCGGCCTGCAAAAATCCGATATCGATGGGTTGCTGATCAACGCAAACCTTTCGGGCGACATGGATGTCCGTGCCCAGATGACCTTGGGCTTCGAAAACCTGTCGCTGGTGAATGTCATGAGCGCCTACGGGTCCACCGCCGGCAGCATGATGCAATATGCCTGCATGGCGATCCGCGAGGGGCTCGCGAAAACCGTAGTGCTGGTCTATGCGGATGCCCCGCTGTCGGCGTCGCGCGGCGCCGGGCAATCATACGCGGGACCGCATCGCTATCCGCTCGGTGGCATGGCCGGGCTGCGTGCGGCGTATGGGAATTTCGGCGCCAATGCGGAATATGCGATGGCAGCGCGGCGGCATATGCACCTTTACGGCACGACGCCGGAGCAGTTCGGAACGATCGCGGTCGGGCAAAGAAAGTGGGCGCAGCTCAGTCCATGGGCGCAAATGAAACAACCCATGACGATGGAGGATTACTACAACTCCCGCTTCATCGCCGAACCGCTGCGGTTGTTCGATTGTTGCCTGGTTTCCAACGGAGCCGTCGCGGTGATCGTTACATCGAGCGAGCGGGCTCGGGATCTGCGGCAGAAGCCGGTTAACGTCTTGGGTTATGCGCAGTGCGCGCCGGGCGACAATCTGCGCACCGATCGTCATCCTGCGGTCGAAACCGGCGCCAAACGTTCGGGAGAGATGGCATTCCGCATGGCTGGTATAACGCTTGACGATATTGGCACATGTCAGCTTTACGACTGCTACACCTATACCGTTCTCGTTACGCTGGAAGACTACGGATTTTGCGCCAAAGGTGAAGGCGGTGCGTTTGTCGCCGACGGAAAACTTGGCCCGGGTGGGGCATTGCCGACCAACACCGGCGGCGGCCAGTTGTCCGGCTATTACATGTGGGGTTTCACCCCGCTGTCAGAGGCGGTGGTCCAGGCACGAGGGCAGGGCGGCGAACGTCAGGCGCCGCGCAACGATTTCGTGCTTGTCAGTGCAAACGGCGGCATTCTGAATTTTCATTCTACGATCATTCTAAGTGCGCAGGCCTCCGGAGGGTGATCTGTTTCGACAGATGGATAGGTTTTTCGATTCTGCGTCCGCGCGGACAGCGTCGTGCGATTACACTCATCGGCCACGCGCCCGCCTACCCATTGTATGCCCGCCTACCCATTATATGATCGATTGGTGGGTCCGGTATCGCCGCCGAGACCAACCTACCGACCTACCCGCCAAAGCGTGGGGCGCGCTTTTCCTGGAACGCCCGAACGCCCTCGGCGAAGTCTGCCGACCGCCCCGCGTCGCCTTGCAGCCTCGCCTCCAGATCGAGTTGCGCGTGCAGTGAGTTCTCCGCCGCCCCCGCGAACATCACCTTGATGGCGGCCAGCGCCTCGGCCGGGGCCTTGGCCAGGCGAACCGCCATAGCCGCGGTTTCCGCTTCCAATGCCAGGTCGTCCACGGCCTTCCAGATCATGCCCCAGCGTTCGGCAGTCTCCGCGTCGATGGCATCGCCCAGCAACGCCAAACCCCTGGCCCGCGCATCGCCGACCAGATGGGTCAGGAAGAAGCTGGCGCCGCTGTCCGGCACCAGTCCAATCCGGATGAACGCCTGCACGAACGTCGCGGATCGGCCGGCCAGCACGATATCGCCGGCCAGTGCGAAACTGGCGCCCGCGCCTGCCGCAACGCCGTTTACCGAACAGATAAACGGCAGCCGAGATGCGCGGATGCGGCGAACGACCTCATGATGGTGGCGATCGGCCAGCGCCTGCAAATCGGGCGGACCATTTGGACCGGGGGTAACGTCCGCCCCCAATTCCTGCCCAGCGCAAAACCCGCGTCCCGCCCCGGTCAGCACCAAAGCTCGGCATGCCGTATCCGCCTCGGCGGCGTCGAGCGTCGCCAGAAGCTGATCCAGCATCGGGATGTTGATGGCATTCAGTTTGGCCGGCCGGTTGAGCGTCAGCTTCCGCCAGCCGTCATGCCGCTCCACCAGTACTTCGTCTGTCAATTGCCTGCCCCCTGAGCCAAACGGAACGCCGCCATCGGATAAACCCCCAGCACCCTTACCTCTGTGGAAAAGAAAGACAGTTCCTCCAGTGCGCGGCGCAGTCCGGGTTGTTCGGGGTGGCCATCGACGTCGCACAGGAACTGGGTCGCTGCGAACTCGCCTTCCATCATGTAGCTTTCCAGCTTTGTCATGTTGACGCCATTGGTGGCGAAACCGCCCAGCGCTTTGTAAAGCGCGGCCGGCACGTTGCGGACGCGGAAGATAAAGGTGGTCATCAGGTGGGGGGTAAACGGGTCCACGATCATCGGCTTCGGTGCGACGACGTAGAAACGCGTGGTGTTATGGGCGGCGTCCTCCACGTTCGACCGCAAAATCTCCAGGCCATAAATTTCCGCAGCCAGTGCCGACGCGATGGCGGCATCTTCCTTGCGGCCCCATTCGGCGACGAGTTGCGCGGCCCCGGCCGTATCGGCTTCGACGACCGGAGTCAGTTTCAGATCGGCCAGGATGCGCCGGACCTGTCCCAGTGCCACGGTGTGGGAATGGGCGCGCCTGATGTCGGAAATAACGGCGCCCTTGATGCCCAGCAGACAGTGTTCGACGCGCTGGAATTGCTCACCAATGATGAACAGGCCCGATTCCGGCAGCAGGTGATGGATATCGGACACGCGGCCGGCCAGGCTGTTCTCGCAGGGCAGCATTCCGAGTGTGGCCTGACCGTCGCGCACGGCGTCGATCGCATCCTCGAAGGACGGGCAGGGCAGGGTCTTCATATCCGGGTACGCATTGCGGCACGCCAGGTCGGAATAGGCCCCGGGGACGCCCTGGAACGAGATCGCTCCGGTCATGACCGGGCCAACAACGCGCGGGCGCGTTCCAGGTCTTCGGCGGTATCGACCCCGAACGGGCCGTGTTCCATTCGTACGCAGGCGATCCGCATTCCATTCTCCAACGCCCGCAATTGTTCCAGGCTCTCTCGATGCTCCAGCAGGCTTGGCGGCAGAGAGACGTATCGGTCGAGCACCGCACGACGGTAAGCGTAAATCCCGACATGATGCCAGCGCGGCCCCGGACCCCAGGGGATCGCCTGACGGGAGAAGTACAGCGCGGGGGCAATGGTTTGGCCGGGCGCGAAGGCACAGGCGGCTTTGACGAAAGAGGCGGTGGCCGACTCGGTTTCGTCGCGAATCGGCACGACGAGGGTGCCGATATCCACGTTCGGATCGTGCAGCGGGGTGACGACAAGGCGGAGACCTTCCGGGTCCAGCGTCGGAAAATCGCCTTGCAGGTTCACAATAACGTCGTGCCTGCGGTCCGGGTCCAGTTCGGCCAGCGCCGCATGCACGCGATCCGAACCCGACGGCAGGTTCGGATCGGTCAATACCGCCCTGCCGCCTGCCGCCCGCACGGCTTCCGCGATTTCCGGGTCGCCACAGGCCACGGCGACCGGACCGATGTCGGCCTGCCGCCCGCGGTCCAGCATGTGCAGGATCATCGGCCGGCCGTTGATGTCGGCCAGTGGTTTGCCGGGCAGGCGGGTCGAAGCCATGCGGGCGGGGATCACGACGATAGGGTTCAAGGCAATGGGGTGTCCTGCAAATGCTGCCAAATGTGCCGCGACGGTATGAAACCGGCGCTGGTGGTCCGGTGGTGGGTTGAAGAGGCGAATTCGTTTCCCTATGGTGCCGCCAGCTTACGGATGCGCCTGTCGCCGTGCAACGGCGGGTCGGTGTGTTTGCTGGCGTTCATCCAATCGGGCCCCGGCGCCCATATTCGATCAGGAAGCTTGGCTGCATGGACAGCATGGAAATCAACAAGGGCATGGCCGCGATTTTGGTCGCGGGTATCATGTTCTTTCTCACCGGTCTGATCGGCATGCACCTCGTGACCGAGACACGCCTGGAAAAGCCGGCGATCGCAATTCAGGGCGCGCCAGAGGCCGTAGCCGCCACCGGTGCAGCGAAGCCGGAAGCCCTGCCGCCGATCGGGCCGATGTTGGCCAAGGCCGATGTCGCGGCCGGCGAATCGACGGTTAAGAAGCTTTGCAGCTCCTGCCACACGGTTGCCGAGGGCGGCAAAGCCGGCGTTGGGCCGAATCTTTACGCCGTTGTCGGCGGTGCGCATGGGCACATGGAAGGCTTCAACTACTCGGCTGGCATGAAGGCGAAGGCCGGACCGTGGACCTTTGACGCACTGAACGCGTGGCTGCACAAGCCGGCGTTGTATATTCCCGGCACCCGGATGGCGTTCGCGGGGATCAACAACGACCAGCAGCGGGCGGACGTTATCGCCTATCTGCGCAGCCTGTCGCACACCCCCGTTCCGTTGCCCGCAAACTGAATACCGATCTCAATCGCTACGTGGCGGCGGCAGTGGCCGCCGCCGACTCGGCTGGAGACGTAATCCGGCCGTTTTTTCGCGGCTCGGTCGCGGCCGACCTGAAATCCGACCACTCGCCCGTCACCATCGCCGACCGGAATGCCGAGTTGGCGATGCGGGCGGTATTGAGCCGCCTCTGCCCCGAATGTGGCATTCTCGGCGAGGAGTTTGGCCTGGAGCGCCCCGAGGCCAGATTGCGCTGGGTACTGGACCCGATCGACGGGACCAGGGCCTTCATCACCGGGCGTCCGACATTCGGCACGTTAGTCGCGCTGCTGGATGGCGATGAACCGCTGGTGGGGATTATCGATCAGCCCGTCACCGGTGAGCGCTGGATCGGTGTGGCCGGACGCCCGGCGCAGTTTGCCGGTCCGCTCGGTGGCCGGGTCGGAACGCGGGCGTGCCCATCGTTAAGCCTTGCGGAACTGTCCTGCACCAGTCCCGAAATGTTGGGCGACGACGCGCCGCGTTGGCAGAAAGTCGCGGCCCTGGTGCGGCGAAATTACTGGGGCGGCGATTGCTATGCGTACGGTCTGCTGGCGCTCGGCCAGATCGACGTAATCGTGGAATGCGACCTCAAGCCGTGGGACTGGGCGGCTTTGCTGCCGGTGATCCACGGTGCCGGCGGATTGGTGACGGACTGGCAGGGCAATCCACCGCGCGTTGACGGCGATGGGCGGATTATCGCAGTGGGCGATCGGGGATTATTGCCGAGTGTGATTGCAGCGTTGGCATCTTAACCGCGGCGCTTTCTGTCCGCGGTTTATACGTCGCAAAAATCTATTTTTTACTTTGGATTGATGTGGTTGCCATCGCCGAGCGTGCTTGAGACAACGCCTGAAAACGTCGCAATGCCGCCGCGCATGTATAGGGTTTCGGAAGAAGCGGCTCCATTAATGCCATTGTACTTTCTGGACAGTGCGGATATCCCGAGGTGAGAAGGACTTTCGTGTCGGGGTAATGTCGGCGCACCCATTTCTCCAGATCGAAGCCGGTCTCGTTGCCCGGCATATTGACGTCGCTGAAGACCACATCGACGTGTTGATCCGTTAATACGTCTTTGGCCCGCGCGACGTTTTCCGCTTCCAGGACATTATATCCGCAGTCCTGAAGAAACTCAGTTAGGAACATCCGAATTAGGTCTTCGTCTTCAACCACCAGAATCGTGCGGACAAGATTTTCGGTGAAGGTGTGGGCCGATGTGACAGTGTCGTGCGACATGGGACGCAAAGTCCAAACCGTGGTTGGGCCATTCATTTGTAAATCGAGGTTATTGCTAAATGGTTAACAGACCCGAGCCGGGTTAAGGTATATATGGCCGCTCTTTAAGTTGTGAGAAGACTGGCGTGGCGATCGACGGAGGAGGGCCGCCGGCAGCGCGCCGATATGCAGACGTTCGATGGTTCTCTGGCGAAGGCATGCCTGGAAGCGCCTCGTCCCGACGGATTGGTAAGGTGACGCGTTTCGCTATACCGCATCCATAGATCTCCGGAGCTAACCCGGCTAGGCGGCGCCTCAGCTTGACCGCACCCCGATCCCGTCCAATAGTCGCGGCAATTGACTTAACAAGGAGCGCCCGCCATGCCGTTGGAGTCACTCGAAACCGCTGAACTCAGTTTGTCCGACGCCCGCTGGCAGGCGCGCGTGGACCTTGCGGCCGCGCATCGCCTCGCGGTCATGCACGGCTTCAACGAGGGGATTTTCAACCATTTCACCCTCCGCGTGCCGGGCACCGGCAACAGCTACTACCAAATCCCGTTCGGCACGCACTGGTCGGAAGTCAATGCTAGCTGCTTCATGGAAATCGGCTACGACGGCACGCGGTTGGTTGGGGAAGGGGAGGTCGAACGCTCCGCTTACTGCATCCACGCCCCGATCCATCGCCTGAGTGCCAAGGCAGCGGCTGTCTTCCACACACACATGCCCTTCGCCAGCGCCCTGGCGAGGCTTGAAGACCAGAGCATTCTGCCGATCGGCCAGACCGAACTCGGCACCATGGTCCATACCGCGTACGACGAAATCTACACCGGCCCCGCGTTCGATCCCGCCGAGGGCGCACGCCTGGCCGAAGTGCTGGGTGACAAAACCGTGCTGATGATGGCCAATCACGGCGTCGCAACCGTCGGGCAGTCGGTCTCGGAGGCCTACGATCGCCTCTATTACGTGGAGCGTGTTGCGCAGGTTCAGCTTTACGCCATGTGGACCGGCCGCCCGCTGAAGCATCTGCCGCAGGACGTCGTTGACCATACGATGCAGGAATTCCGGCAGAATTCGTACCAATACGGCGGCAAACCAAACCACGTCTGGCACTTCGCCGCCCTGAAGAGGCTGCTGGATAAGAAAGAACCCGACTACAAGGATTGAAAAATAAAAGGGGGAAGAAATGAATATGAATCGCCGTCATCTCGCCGGGTCAGCCATTGCGGCTGGCTTGGTTCTCGCCGGATCGGCCGTGGCGGCTCCATCGGACGAGGCAGAGGTTCTCAAGAACACGCAGGCGCATCGCGACGCGCTGTTTTCGGCGGATTCAAAGGCACTCGACACGCTCAGTGCTCCGCAGTTGAGTTACAGCCATTCCGACGCCCGTGTGGAAGACAAGGCAACCTTTATCGCCAATGCCACCAGTGGCAAATCGAAGTGGTTGTCGCTGGCCTATGACGATATTAAGGTCAATGTCGTCGGATCGACGGCGATTGTGCGGTTCCACTTCGTCGGTGAAAATCAGGCAGGTGACAAGAAAAGCCAGCCCAATCTGGCGATCCTGATGATCTGGCAGAAACAAAGCAGGCAGTGGAAATTGCTGGCCCGGGCATCAACCAAACTCTGATACCAACCGTGCCGGGTAGAGAAAAGCGCGCTATCTACGAAGAAAACAGGTCTTCGACTGCCCGATTGTTACCGCGAAAATCGGCGGCGCTGTGGCGATCTGCAACCGCACTGGTATGTGTAGCAGATCGCCAAGGCTCCTCGCGGTGACATTGGGGAATGCCTCATGCAGGATGGGCCGGGCCGCTGGCGAACCTAATAACGAAAACGGCCCGGAGCGACGCCCCGGGCCGTTTCTATCTCCCAGCCTAGCCTCCAGTTTCTTAAGCGAACTGGTTCATCGTGTTGTGGACGCCGCCGGCCTTCAGGGCCGCCTCTCCGGCGAAATATTCCTTGTGGTCGTCACCGATATCCGAACCAGCCATGTTCTGATGGCGGACGCAGGCGATTCCCTGGCGCAGTTCCTGGCGCTGGACGTTCAGCACGTAGCCCAGCATGCCCTGAGTGCCGAAATACTCCTTTGACAGATTGTCCGCCGCCAGTGCTTCGGTGTGATAGGTCGGCAGCGTGATCAGGTGATGGAAGATGCCGGCGCGCTTCGCCGAATCCGCCTGGAACGTGCGGATACGCTCGTCCGCCTCGATCGCCAGGGGGGTGGTGTCGTAAATCACGCTCATCAGCTTCGGACGGTCATATTCGGCGACCACATTCTTGCCCTCGGCGGCCCAGTCATCGAATACCTGCTGGCGGAAGCTCAGCGTCCAGTTGAACGACGGCGAGTTGTTGTAGGCCAGCTTGGCATTCGGGATGACGGCACGAACGCGGTCCATCATGCTGGCGATTTGCTCGACATTGGGCTTCTCGGTTTCGATCCACAGCAGATCGGCCCCGTTTTGCAGCGACGTGATGGCATCCAGCACGCAACGGTCGGCTCCGGTTCCGGCGCGGAACTGGAACAGATTGCTGGGCAGACGCTTCGGCCGCAGCAGCTTGCCGTCACGGTTGATAATGACATCGCCGTTGCGGGCGTTCTCGGCGGTGATTTCCTCGCAATCCAGGAACGAGTTGTACTGATCGCCCAAATCGCCCGGCTTGTGGCTGACGGCGATCTGCTTGGTCAGACCAGCGCCCAGCGAGTCCGTCCGGGTCACGATCACGCCGTCTTCGACGCCCAGTTCCAGGAATGCGTAACGCACGGCCCGGACCTTGGCGATGAAGTCCTCATGCGGCACGGTAACCTTACCGTCCTGATGGCCGCACTGCTTTTCGTCGGACACCTGATTTTCGATTTGCAGCGCGCAGGCGCCGGCCTCGATCATCTTCTTCGCGAGCAGATACGTTGCTTCGGCATTGCCAAAACCCGCGTCGATGTCGGCAATGATCGGCACCACATGGGTCTCATAGTTTTCCACGCGGTTCAGCAGTTCTGTTTCTTTCGCGCTGTCACCGGCCTTACGGGCCGCGTCGATTTCGCGATACATGTTGCTGAGTTCGCGGGAGTCCGCCTGACGCAGGAACGTGTAGATCTCGCGAATAAGGTCGGGCACTGTGGTCTTTTCGTGCATCGACTGATCGGGCAGGGGGCCGAACTCCGAACGCAGGGCGGCGACCATCCAGCCGGACAGGTAGATATAGCGGCGCTTGGTGGTGCCGAAATGCTTCTTGACCGCAATGATCTGCTGCTGCGCGACAAAGCCGTGCCAGGCGCCGAGCGACTGGGTGTAGTCGGCGGGGTTGGCGTCATAGGCGGCCATGTCCTGGCGCATGATCGCGGCGGTGTAGCGGGCGATATCCAGGCCGGTTTGGAAGCGGTTTTGCAGGCGCATGCGCGCTACGGACTCGGGGTTGATGCCGTCCCAGGTGCCACCCTTGCTCTCAATGAGCTGGGCCATCCGGGCGGTGTGGCCGTCATAAGAAGAGCGACGGCCGAACGGGCCGGACCCACCGCCAGCCAGACCATCAGGTGAGTAATTCGGATTTTTCACAGTGTCTGTCCTTCGCATTGAACCGCTTCAAGAGCGCCGGACGGATGTAGGATGCTGCATCTGCGAAGTCACTGTAAAATCCCACACAAATGTCGCAAAGCTGTAAAGCGGTTTGCTGTGCGATTTTACAAATTGTAAAGTGTGTAAAAACGGCGCCTGCTAATACCTGATCTACCTACCGAATGTGTCGGATGCTGTGGCGTATCAACATTTGGAGTCTGGCCATAGACCGGGGTACGGCGAAAATCTGGCAGGCCAGATATGTGGAGACGATGTCTGCCCAACAAGGTATCGCGGCGGGTCAGCGCAGCCAAGGTAAACACCCGAGATTTCGGAGTTCTTCCGCAGCCTGCTAAGGTCTGTCCAGCAGATGGGTGCGACCGTGCCGCTTGAGGCGGCCATCAGCATGAATTCACGCCCCATTATCAATCGGGACCACCCCACAATTTCGGATCCGCCGGATGGATCATACCACCCTCGTATCGCAACCCCGCCCCGCGATCGATCGCTAATCGCAATGGTCCGTCGAGATCGACGATGTCGGCATGCTGTGCCACGAGCAGAGCCGGCGCGACCCCAAGCGACGTGCTGATCACGCCACCGGCCATGATCCGCAGGTCGCGCCGCTTCGCTTCCGCCGCCAACGCGAACGCCTCGGTCAGCCCACCCACTTTGTCGAGCTTGATATTGATGGCCTGATATTTCCCGTCGAGCCGGTCGAGATCGGCAACCGTCCGGCAGGATTCGTCAGCGCAGAACGGGATATTACGCTCCAACCGCGCCAGCGCGTCATCACCGCCGGCCGGCAGTGGTTGCTCGATAAGTTCCACCCTCAAATCGATGAGTATAGGCATGTATGCGCGAAGCTGCGCCTCATTCCAGCTCTCATTGGCATCGACGATGATGCGCGCCGCCGGCGCCGCTTGCCGAACCGCCCGCACACGTTCCATATCGCCGTCGCCCCCCAGTTCCAATTTGAACAGCGGCCGGGCGCGATTGGTGGCCGCCATCTCGGCCATCTTGTCCGGTGTATCGAAGGCGACCGTGAGCGCAGTGAACAGCGGCGGCCCAGCACCGAGCCCGGCCAGTTCCGCGACGCTGCAATAGGCGCGCTTCGCATTTATGTCCCAGAATGCGCAATCGATGGCGTTGCGCGCCGCGCCCGGCAGCATCGCATGTTGTAGTGTATCGCGGTCGAGCCCCGAGAACACCGCGCCTTTCATCGCTTCAAGCGCGGCGACGACGCTGTCGATGCTCTCGCCGTATCGCCGAAGCGGCACGGCTTCGCTGCGGCCGCGCGAGTCGCCGTCGGAAAGTTCGACGACGGCAACGTCCACCGTGGTCTTGACCCCATCCGCGGTCATAAGCGGTCGCGCGAGCGGCCACGCACGGCGGGTGACTGTCAATCGTTGAGGATGTGGCGCCATGTTCGATCCGACCCTTTCGGCAAGCTTATACGCAAGTGATCCTACACCGATCATCGGTAACCCCGGGCAGTGAGGCTCCGGCAAATTCCAATGATTGGCGATGTGCACCTTGTAACGCTACCGTGGCATCGGCGCGAGGATAACGACAGGCCGGCGGCTGCATGAATGAGGCATTTTCCGCACCTCGGTACGGTTGTTCAGGTCAGCCTGGGCCGCAGGTCTAGACCTATCGGAGCAAGAATCGTCGCATGCGGCGGCCGCCGGCTTTCCCGCCCATCTCACTGAGTGTGCATTTTGTCTCAACCGATCCGCGTCAATATCGACCATCTGTTGCCCGGCAGGCCGTTCATAATTGCGTGCCACTACACGTATGGTCTGCCGGGCCAATCGCCGCGTTTCGGTTCCGTCGATCCGAAAGATCACCGCCCGCCCTGCCGCAGCGGCAAATTCGTCCGGTACACCACCCGTTTCAACGCCAGCGCCGACTCGAACGACTGCACCCCCGGGATATGCGTCAGCCGCCCGCGCAGGAACGCCTCGTACGCCGCGACATCCGACGCCACCACACGCAGCAAGAAATCGGTCGCGCCGGTCATCTCATACATTTCCATTACCTCCGGACACGCCTCGATCGCGCGCTCGAACCCCCGCAGCGTTTCCGCCTGATGATTCGCCATTTTCACCGTGACGAACACGTTCACCGCCAGGCGAACCTTGTCCTGGTCCAACAGCGCCACGTATCGCGTGATAACCCCGGCCTCCTCCAGCAGCTTTTGCCGCCGATGAGCGGGTGAGGCTGACAAATGCGCCGCTTCCCCCAGTTCCTGAGCCGTAGCCCGGCCGTTGGCCTGCAACAAATCCAGGATCGCGAGGTCCAGCCGGTCCAACTCCATCGACGCATCCTTACCCAAAAGCCGGCATTTTGGCGGATTTTACCAAAATGAACCTCAATCGGCCCCTACTATGACAAGCTTTCCCACAGTGCCAAACCTACTATGTAGTATGAAGAACCCCTGAAGGGACAAACGCCCATGGATACCGGTCTCGCCCCCGCCCCCGCCAGCATTACCCCGATTGGCATTACCCTGGAATCGCGTTTCGCCGATTTCGACCGGCCGGTCCTGCTGACCGGCATACAAGCCCTTCTGCGGCTGTTGCTGGAACAGCGCCGCCTGGACATCGCCGCCGGGATCAAGACCGCAGCACTGGTCTCCGGCTACCGGGGGTCTCCGTTGGGCGGCCTGGACCGCGAACTCTGGGCCCAGAAGAAGCTGATGGCGAAACACGACATAAGGTTCGAACCAGGGATAAACGAAGACCTCGCCGCAACGATGCTTTACGGCACGCAGGAAATCGACTCATTCCCCGGCAAGCGCGTCGATGGCGTCTATGGCATGTGGTACGGCAAAGGTCCGGGGGTGGACCGCGCGGGGGACGCATTCCACTGCGCGAACATGAGCGGCACGCACAAGCATGGCGGTATCCTGGCGGTTTCCGGCGACGACCACGGGGCGCATTCCTCCACCTATCCGCACCAGACCGAATACGTTTTTCAGAATTGCTTCATGCCGATTCTGAACCCGGCCTCGGTCCAGGATGTCATCGACCTCGGGCTGGCTGGGTGGGCGATGTCGCGCTTTACCGGTGTCTGGGTTGCCATGAAGACGACAGCGGAGACGATGGAGCAGGCCTCCACCGCGATTGTGCCCTGGAACCGCACCTTTATCACGCCCGATATCGCCTTGCCGCCGCACGGACTCAATTTTGACCACACGCTGCATTTTCCGGCGGATCGCGCCGAACTCGAACGGCGCATGCTGGATGAACGGATGCCGGCCGTCCTCGCGTGGGCGCGCGCCAATCGCATCGATCGCCTGATAAGCGGGTCGGCGGACGCCACCATCGGGCTGGTCACCGTCGGCAAGGCGCATGAGGACACCATGCACGCGCTGCGCCGGCTCGGTTTGGAACAGCACCCGCACATCGCGATCTACAAAGTCGGCATGACATGGCCGCTTGAGACGGAGGGAATGCGCGAATTTGCCCGCGGCAAGCGCTCTATCCTGGTCATCGAGGAAAAACGCAGTTTCGTGGAAAGTCAGATCCGCGACGCGTTGTATCATCTGCCTGCGGATGAGCGGCCCGATGTCAGCGGCAAGACCATGCCCAACGGGTCAGCATTATTGTCGCCCCTGATGGAACTGTCGCCAGAGAGCGTTGCCGCCGGAATGGCGACATTCCTGGGGCACGCGGGGTTGAACCTGCCGGCGCCCCCTGCACCGATGGCGGTGGATCGGCCGGATGGGTTGCTGCGCCGGGCGCCGGCATTCTGCGCCGGTTGTCCGCATGCGACATCGACCAAACTACCCGACGGCAGTTTCGCCAGCGCCGGCATCGGCTGCCACTTCATGGCGCTGGACGACGGCCCGCACACCCGCACCTTTGCTCAGATGGGCGGTGAGGGCGCACCCTTCGTCGGACTGTCCAGCTTTACCGAGATGAAGCACATGTTCGCCAATCTCGGGGATGGCACCTACCAGCACTCCGGCAGCCTGGCGATCCGTCAGGCAGTCGCTGCGAAAACCCGAATTACCTACAAGCTGTTGTTTAACGACGCTGTCGCCATGACCGGTGGGCAGCCGACCGAGGGGCAGCCGACCGTCCCGATGATCGCCGCGCAACTCGCGGCCGAGGGCGTCAAACGTATTGCCGTGGTCGCCGATGAAGCTGACCGCCTGCCGCCCGCATCTGCTCTGCCGCCGGGCGTCACCCGCCACACGCGGGACGAACTCGACGCGGTGCAGCGGTCGTTGCGCGATTTCGAGGGACCATCGGTCCTGATCTACGACCAGGTGTGCGCCACCGAAAAGCGCCGCCGCCGCAAGCGCGGTTCCATGGTCCAGCCGACCCGTCACGTCGTCATCAACGAGTCGGTCTGCGAAAACTGCGGCGACTGCTCGGTGCAGTCCGCCTGCATCGCGATCGAGCCGGTGGAGACTGAACTCGGGCGCAAACGGCGGATCAATCCGACAAGCTGCAACGTCGATCTGTCGTGCCTGAAGGGGTTCTGCCCGAGCTTCGTGACGCAGGCGGGACCGCCGGCGGCGCCTAGTGCGGACACGAAGTGGCAAGCGCGGGAAGCGGAGTTCTCCGCAGCACTGCCGTTGCCCATAGTACCGGTGCCAGCGGTTTGGCGTGGGTTGTTCGCGGGGATCGGCGGCGGCGGGATCGTCACCTCCGGCGCGATCCTGGCGATGGCGGCGCATCTGGAAGGGCGCGCGGTCAAGACGTTGGATTTTACGGGACTCGCGCAGAAGAACGGCGCGGTGGTCGCGCATGTTCAAATTGCGACGGATGAGGCGGCCCTGGATGTCGTCCGAATCCCGCTGGGAACGGCTGATTTGATGGTGGCGGCCGATCTCGGCGTCGGGTGTCAGGCGGGTGTGTTGGAGCGAAATGCCCGGACGGCCGCGGTGATCGGCAATTTGGACCTTGCGGCGACGGCGGACTTCAAGCGCAACGCGGCGTTGTCGATCGATGCAATGCTGCACCGGCGGACGATCGAGAAAGTCACCGCCAGCGGCAAATCGATCTGGCTGCACGGGGTGCAACTGGCGGAGCGGTTGTTTGGCAACGCCCAGGCGATGAACACGATGCTGTTGGGGATGGCGTGGCAGCGCGGATTAGTGCCGGTCGGCGAAGCAGCGATCCTGCGCGCCATCGAATTGAACGGTGCGGCGATAAAGCTGAACAAGCGGGCGTTCCTGTGGGGCCGGATTCTGGCCGACCAGCCGGGGCTGATGAAGCAGATACTGGAGGGCGTGATCGATGGCCCTCCCGCCGATCTGGATACCCTGATCGCGCATCGGGCCGATGCTCTGACGGCGTATCAGTCGAAGCACTATGCGGATCGTTACCGTGCCTTGGTACGGGACGTAGTGCAGCGGGAAACGGCCGTTGCGGGCGGACCAGGACGATTGTCTCGCGCGGCGGCCGAGAATTTGTATCGCGTCATGGCCTACAAGGACGAATACGAGGTCGCCCGGTTGCACGCCGCCGCGACTTATGGCGAGAAGCCGGCGTTCCACATGTCGCCGCCGCTGATGCCCGGGATCGACAAGGCCACCGGCCGGCGCCGCAAGATCGCGATCCCCGGTTCGGTGGCGTTGCCGCTGTTCCGTGTTCTGCGGCTTGGCAAGGCCGTGCGCGGGACAGTGTTCGATTTATTCGGGTATCAGGCCGAACGCCGGCAGGAAAGGGCGCTCATCGACCAGTATGCCGGAGATTTGCGGACAGTCCTGTCAACGCTGACTCGCGATAATATGCACACGGCGGTGGCGGTGGCGGAACTGCCCGATCAGATACGCGGATTTGGACCGGTGAAGGATGCGAACCGCGACAAGGCGGCAATCCGAAGGACGGAGTTGCTGGATCGGTTCGCGCACCCGGTTATTGCCGCAGTGGCAGCGGAGTAATATCTCGCCCGCCGGCCTCGCGGAAGGACAATGTCCATCAGCTCGGCCGGCGGACGGAACTCAGCCCGCCTTCGCCAGGGGCAGTCGCACTCCATTGTCATGCAGGTGGCACGCCGCCACATGGCCTGGAATCACCTCTCGCAACGCCGGTTCTTCGTTCCGGCATCGTTGCATCGCGTATGGACACCGCGTATGGAAATGGCATCCTGACGGCGGATTGATCGGGCTTGGTACATCCCCTGTCAGGATCACTCGTTGACGCCCGCGGGCGCCGGACTTCGGGATCGGCACGGCGGACAGCAGGGCCTCGGAGTAAGGATGCAGAGGCGCCTCGAACAGACTTACCTTGTCCGTCATTTCAACGATACGGCCAAGATACATCACGGCAACCCGGTGGCTGATATGCTCAACCACGCCCAGGTCATGCGCGACAAACAAATACGACAATTTATATTCGTCCTGCAGATCCATCAGAAGATTGATAATCTGCGCCTGAATAGAAACGTCCAGCGCGGACACCGGTTCGTCGCCGACGATCAACGCCGGGTTTAGCGCGAGTGCCCGGGCAATGCCGACTCGCTGACGCTGGCCGCCGGAGAATTCATGAGGATAGGACTGCATCAAAGCCGGTCGCAGCCCTACGCGCGTGAACAGAGCGGCGACCCGTTCGGTACGCTCATTCGGTGCGCAGGTGCGATGGATCGTCAGCGGCTCCCCCACGATATCGCCGGCCGTCATGCGCGGATTGAGCGACGCGTACGGATCCTGATAGATCATTTGCATGCGCTGACGAAACGGCATCAACGCCTTGGCGTCCAGCGAGGTGATATCCTCACCATCCACCAGAACTTCTCCCGACGTCGGCTCCAGCAATCGCAACAACGTGCGTCCGGCAGTGGATTTGCCGCAACCGCTTTCACCTACCAGCCCAAGGGTCTCGCCGCGATCGATATGAAACGATATGCCATCGACAGCGCGCACCTGACCAGCCACGCGTGAGAACACGCCCTTGTGGATCGGAAAATGCTTCTTCAGATCGCGGACTTCCAGCAGGGCGGTCATGATACGCCTCCCTCCGTGTTCCAGCAGGCGACGATATGGCCATCGCGCAACGGTCGCAGCGATGGGATATCGATCCGGCACCGGTCCGAGGCCAAACCGCACCGTGGCGCGAACGCACATCCCGCCGGAAGCCGAGACAGCACCGGCACCATCCCCTTGATCTCATTCAACCGCGTGCCGGTAACAGCCCGGGCAGCGACATCGAGGCTTGGAATCG
The DNA here is from genome assembly GCA_025355085.1 of Rhodopila sp. Classification (GTDB taxonomy): domain Bacteria; phylum Pseudomonadota; class Alphaproteobacteria; order Acetobacterales; family Acetobacteraceae; genus Rhodopila. The sequence goes on along the minus strand of JANXLQ010000324.1, from coordinate 4,558 downwards.
AGGCGAGCAAACCGCGCGTGTAGGGATGCGCCGGCCGGTCGAACAGGTCATCGACCGCGGCTTCCTCCACCTTGCGTCCGGCGTACATCACAACCACGCGATCCGCGTTTTCCGCGACAACGCCCATGTCGTGCGTGATCAGAATCATCGCAGTGCCCAGGGTTCGCCGCAGTTCGCGCATCAGGTCGAGAATCTGTGCCTGGATCGTCACATCCAACGCCGTGGTCGGCTCATCCGCGATCAGGACCTTCGGATTGCACGACAGCGCCATGGCGATCATCACGCGCTGACGCATACCGCCGGAAAGCTGGTGCGGATAGGCCGCCGCGCGCTGCTCCGGTTCGGGAATATGCACCAGCCGCAGCATGTCCACGGCCTTGGCCATCGCGGCGCGGCGCGACAGATGCTGATGCAGGCCAATAGCCTCGGCGATCTGATGCCCGGCGGTCTGCAACGGGTTGAGCGACGTCATAGGCTCCTGGAAAATCATCGAGATATCGTTGCCGCGAATGCGTTCCATCTCCGGTTCGCTGAGCGCCAGCAGGTTGGTGCCCTGAAAGCGGATTTCACCCCCGACGATGCGGCCGGGGGGGCTGGAAACGAGGCGTAGTATAGATAGAGCGGTCACACTCTTGCCGCATCCGGATTCCCCGACTACGCCCAGGGTTTCGCCAGCGTTAACGTGATAAGAGACTCCATCCACGGCAGGCAACACGCCCGCCGCCGTGAAGAAATGCGTCCGAAGGTTATCAACCTCCAGAATTGGCGTTGCCGCCGCGACGTTGCTTTGATTCAACAAGTGACTCCCCGTGCCCCGTCTGTTATTTTGATTTTAAGATACCGACGGACAAGCCATCAGAGCATACCGGCGGGAATAAAGAAAATATAAAACGGGAGGTAAAACGAGATGCAAGGCCAGGATTCACATCATACGGGCTGGGGCCGGCGTGGCTTTTTGCAAGGCAGTGCCGCTGCGATGGCCGCTGCCTATGGTTTCGCGCCGCGTTACGGCTTGGCCGCCGATGTTCCGATGCAATTCGACGGATCAAAATTCAAGCTGGCAGCGCCGGAGGCTGCTCCGAAACGCGGTGGTGTGCTGCGCTATGCGATCACCAACCGGCCACCGCATTTTGACGTGCATCAATCCGGCACCATCAACAGCCTTGGTGCGCAGGGCTGCATGTTCGACAATCTGGTCCGTCGCGATCCGCGCGACAGCGGCCAGACTATCATCCCCGATCTCGCGCATAGCTGGGACATCGCCCCGGACGGCAAGACCTACACGTTCTTCCTACGCAAGGGCGTGCTGTTCCATGACGGTACGGAGCTAACCTCGGCAGACGTCAAGGCGACATTCGACCGCATCGTAAAACCGCCGCAGGGCGTGCTGATCCCCCGCAGCATCTTGTTCAAGACCGTTAGCGAAATCACCACGCCGGACAAATACACCGTCCAGTTTAAACTCGCGGAAGCGCGCCCGCCGAATTTCATCATGTCTGCGTTCGCCAGCGGCTGGAATGTGATCTTCAGCAAAAAGACGCTTGAAGAAAACAACTACAATTTACGAAAACTCGAAATTATTCCCGGCACCGGTCCGTTTAAATCCAAGCGGCGAGTGGAAAACGAAGTCTGGGTGATGGAGGCCAACAAGAGCTACTGGAATGAAGGCATGCCGTACCTCGACGGCATCGAATTCTACCATGCGCTTCCGTTCTCGACCGAACTGGGGTCGGCGATCCTGTCGGGCCGCGTTGATTACGCCCGCATCGTCGATCCGGTGACGACGCGCAAGGCCAAGGCGACGCCGGGGATGTCCACCGCCACATTCAATCAAAGCGTGATCCAGGGAACCTGGGTAAACACCAAGCATGCTGCATTGAGCGACCCGCGGGTAAGGCGGGCGATCCATTTGGCATTCGACAGGCCGGTGCTGATTGAAGTGGTCAAGGACGTGACGCCGATGCGGGTGGGCGGATTCATTTATCCGTTCTCCGATTTCGCCACGCCGCCGGCCGAACTCGCTAAAAGGCCCGGCTACCAGGAAGATAGTACAGCAGCGATCAAAGAGGCTCGCGCGCTCATGGCGGCAGCTGGCTACGCGAACGGGCTAAAAGGGATCGATTTCCTGGTACGCGACGTCGCCAGCTTCAAGCTGTGGGCGCAAGCCATCCAGGCGATGCTGAAGGAAGCGATCAACGTCGAATGCAACCTTCGCACCGTGGTGGAATCGGTCTGGTTCGACGACGTCGCCAGCGGGCACTATGATCTGGCGGTCGGCGCCGTCGTTTCGACACTGCTCGACCCCTCCGACTACTTCAATGCCTGGTACAAAAGCACCGGCCCCCAAAACTACTCCGGATGGAACAGCCCGGAATTCGACGCTCGGCAGCAACAGATCGATCAGGAAGTCGATCCGGCGAAACGCCTCGCACTGGTGCGTGCCGAAGAGATGTTGATGGAGAAGGACCCGCCGGTGTTCCCGGTGGCGTGGGAGAATATCAACGACATCTACTACAATTATGTAAAGGGACATAACCCGAAGGATTACTTCGGCATCTACGACTGCGTTCGGTTCGATACGTTCTGGCTCGATAAGTAGTGTTCAGCTACCTCGTTCGCCGCTTGGCGTTCGGCGCGCTCACGATCGTGGGCGTGTCGATTGTTGTCTTCGTCGTGATGCGCGTGTTGCCGGGTGATCCGCTGATTGCGATCTTCGGGACAGAGGGCTTCACCAAGCTAACCTCCGAACAACGGGAAAATTACATGAACGCGCTGGGGTTGAGCGACTCCCTGGCGCTACAGTACTGGCACTGGGTCGTCGATATTGCTCGCGGGCAGTTCGGCCATTCATTCTTCCGCTCCGAAAGCGTGGCGGACACGATCCTGCGCAGGGGGCCGATCACAGCAGAGATCGCACTGCTGTCAGTGATTCTGTCGTGGGTCGTCGGCATCCCCGTGGCGGTATTAAGTGCGCTGCGGCCCAACAGCGTGGTCGATAACGTCGCCCGGTTCTTCAGTATTCTGTTCCTGGCCATCCCGGGATTTTGGTTCGGAATGCTGATCGTATTAGCGTCATTGTTCTGGTTTGGCTACAAATCGCCCATGGCCGGCGTGTCGCTGTTTGACGACCCGTTGGGTAATTTCCAGATCGTCATCGGGCCGGCTGTTGTCCTCGGCCTGGGGCAGGCCGCTTACATCACCCGCATGGCCCGCTCTTCGTTACTGGAGGTCATTCGCGAGGATTTCGTTCGGACGGCGCGCGCGAAAGGTCTGACCGGCCGTCTGGTCATCACGTTGCATGCGCTGCCCAACGCGTTGCTGCCCGTCATTACCCTGTCAGGTATTCTGCTCGGATTTGTCCTGGCCGGATCGATCCCGGTGGAACGGGCTTTCGGCACGCCGGGCCTTGGCTCCTCCATGTTCATAGCGGTGTCGGAGCGCGACATCTTCGTGATGCAGAACCTGGTGTTTTTGTATGCTGTCGTGTTCGTAGTGTTGAACATCACAGTCGATGTGATCATCGCCTGGTTGGACCCGAGGATTCATTATCAATGAGTGTCACCCAAATCGGTGAACTGCCGGCGCCCGTCGCGCGTTCGTTGCTGAACCGCGTCGGGGGCGCGCTGTGGTATTTCGCACGCCGCTCCCCCATGTCCGCGTTCTGGGGCATCGTCGCGTTGACGATCGTCCTGGTTGCCATCTTCGCCCCGTTCATTGCCCCGTTCGAGCCGCTGCGCTCCGACTTTCGACACATGACGAAAGCACCTGACGCACTGCATTTCTTTGGCACCGACCAAATCGGCCGCGACACGTTGACCCGCGTGATTTACGGAAGCCGAGCGTCGTTGGCGGTGGCATTCGGGGCGGTGCTGCTGGGAACGACGACGGGGGCGTTATGGGGGCTGGCCAGCGGCTTCTTCGGCGGACGGTTCGATATCGTCAGTCAGCGCATCATTGAGTTCCTGCAATCGTTCCCGGACCTGATCCTGGCAATGGCGATCGCCATGGCACTTGGTTCGGGGACCGGCACCGTCATCGTCGCTATCGCCATCACACGCATTCCGTTCGGCGGGCGCATCATCCGCGCCGTGGTGCTGTCGCTGAAGGAGTTGGCGTATGTCGAGGCCGCGCGGGGTCTCGGGGCGTCGAACCTGCGGCTGATGGCGCGTCACATCCTGCCGCAATGCATCGCGCCCTATCTGATCCTCGCCACTACCCACCTTGGGGTCGCGATCATTATCGAGGCCTCGCTGGGGTTCCTGGGCGTGGGCATACCGCCGCCGATGCCGACATGGGGCAATATGCTGGCGGATGCGCTGAACTCCGGCCTGATACCGCCCTGGTGGCTGGTGTTGTTCCCGGGGGCGGCGATCACGCTGACGGTGCTGGCGTTCAACCTGTTGGGCGATGGCATCCGCGATGTGCTGGACCCGCGTTTGCGTGGCGCTTTGTAACCGCAACCGGCGCGGTCATCCTTGGTCAGATAAACATTGGGCGGTCGCTGACCGGCCGCCCGGTGCCTATTTTACCAGGATAACCACGCCTGCCACGATCAGCA
>JANXLQ010000314.1 GCA_025355085.1 Rhodopila sp. | reverse complement strand
GCATCGCATCGCATCGATTGAACCCGTGCCGGGGTATCGGCTGTTGGTCCGGTGGAGCAGCGGGGAGCAGTCGGTGACCGATTTTTCCGGCGATATCGCCAACGGTCCAGTATGGGAGGCTCTCCGGGATGAACACCTGTTTTCCCAAGTACGAGTGACCTATCATGGCATGTCGATCGAGTGGCCGGAGCCCACGCGTCCGAATGGCGATCCCGCGATCGACGTTGATGCCGACGGCCTATGGCACATGGCAGCAGAACAGAACGCCGCCTTCGCCGCAGAATAGCTGGCCCCGTAACCGTCGGGCGGTGGCCCAAGCCGCGCCTTGGGCGCTGGGGCTTTGAGGGCTTGAATGGCCGAATCAGTTTACGGTCATTGTTGCGTCGATGGAGATCGGAGTCATCTGAACCATTGATCCCACCGGCCCAGTATCGTCCTCCGCTACCGGGTCCGTTTCGTCTTGGCCAGTCCCGCCGCCACCGTCTTGTCCGGGCGGCAAACATTCCGCGCCAATCCCAACATTTCCAGCACCCGTATCGACAGGTACACCACATCGAGTTCCCACCAGCGATGACCATGCCTGGCAGAGCGTGTGTCGGCGTGATGGTTGTTGTGCCAGCCCTCGCCGTTGGTGATCAGCGCCACCATCCAGTTATTGCGGCTTCGGTCGCCGGTTTCGTAATTTCGGTAACCCCAAAGATGGGCCGCCGAATTGACCGACCAGGTGATGTGCCAGACCGCGACCGTTCGCACGAACACGCCCCAGATCAGCAGACTGGCGCCGAACTGCAATGCTTCCGAGAAGCTGCCTCCAGCTAACATATCCGCTGCGAAACCACTGGCGAAAAACACCGCCCACGATCCGAACAGGATGGAGGGGTAAAGCAGTGTCCGTTCCAGCCGTTTATAAAATGGGTCGCGCAGGATGTCCTTGGCATAGCGGTCAAAAATTCCCAGCCGCACCAGATCGCGGTTCTCCGCCAGCATCCAGCCGACGTGGCCCCAGAAGAAATTGACCAGCGGACTGTGGGGATCGTCCTGGCGGTCCGAATGCTCGTGATGCCGCCGATGCACCGCCACCCAGCGCGCCGGGGTATCCTGCATGCAGCACACGGCCAGCACCACGAACGCATGTTCCAGCCATTTCGGGCAGACCAGCCCGCGATGGGTCAGCAGCCGATGGTAGCACAGGTTGATACCCAGGGTGCCGAACACATACATCCCTAGAACCGCCGACACGACGCCGGTCCAACTGAAATACCACGGTATCAGCGCCAGCAGCGCGATCAGATGGTATGCCCCGACCGTAATCGCGTATGACCAGACGATCCGGCGCTTATTGACCGCCGCCGGTAGAGCCAAACGAGGGAGCGACGGGTGAACGGCAGCTTGGGGGATGCTCAAAACCTGACTTTCGAACGGTTGCCGAAAATGGCATCCCGCGTGCGTCGCATACGGGTTGCAGCACGAATTTTAGCATTGTCACACGAACGACGCTGGTTTTACCAGCATCCAGCATCCAGCATCCAGCATCCAGCATCCAGCATCCATCAGACGATTGGCGTTGCCACCACAGCCTGCTGGAACGCCGGACGATGGCAAAGCCGGTCGTACCAGGCGCGCAACGCGGGCATCTCGGGCCGTGTCAGACCGAGGTAGTCCATGTTGAACCAACGATGCGCATGGACCCCCCAGGAAATGTCGCACAGCGTGAATTCCCCGCCCGCGATATAAGGTTGACCGGCGAGGTTGGCGTCGATCATCCGCCACGCCCGCGTGGTTTCCTCGATCGCCGCGGCCACGGCAACCAGATCGCGCTTGTCTGCGGGCGTCCGGACCAAGCCCCAGAACACCTGGCTCATGGGCCGGTTCAGCACCGTCTGCTGTGCGTCCATCCAGCGGTCGATGTTCGCCCGAGCGTGAAAATCCGCCGGCCAGAGTTTGATGGCGGAGGCATGTGCCTGCCCGAGATAGCGCAGGATCGCGTTACTTTCCCACAACGCGAAGTCGTCTTCCTGTAACGTCGGCACCAACCCGGTCGGGTTCATAGTGCGGTAGTCCGGCGTGTCTGTCTTTCCGAACGAGCCACCCACATCGATCCGCTCAAACGGCAAAGCGAGTTCGTCCAGCAGCCACAGGACCTTCATCACATTGCTCGATGTAGGCCGTCCCCAAACGATGCGATGCATTGGTTTTTTCTCTTCAAACAGGGTTTCCAAGGACTACCTTATCGGCACCCAAGGCAACTTGCATCCCCCCATTAGTCAGGGCACATGGAAAGCTATGCAGCGTCTTTCACCCCGTACCCTTGCCATTCTCGCGGCCCTTTTGGCGGCAGCCGCACTCTGTTTTGCCTACGCGTCCGAGATTTGGGGCGAATTGGTTCCCTGTGCGCTGTGCCTCGCCGAACGCTGGCCATACCGGGTTGTCATCGTCCTTGGGCTTCTGGCGGCTATGGCACCAAGCCGTTTGGTGATCCCGTTGCTATGTCTCGCCATCGCCGCCCTACTGGCCGATGCCGCCGTTGCGGCAGTGCATGTGGGGGTGGAGTTCCATTGGTGGCCGAGCCCATTGCCGGAGTGTGCAGCACCGCACCTCAGCGGCTCGATCGCGGAACGGTTGGCGTCCATGCCGGCGCGGCCATCCAAGCCGTGCGATGAGCCGACGTTCCTGATACCGGGCCTGCCGCTGTCGATGGCAGCGATGAACCTGCTGTTCGCTCTGGCGTTTGCCGCGGGGCTGGCCATCTGTCTGTTGGGCAGAAGGGGAACACGATGACAAACAACCGTCCGATCGAGCGCGCGTTGCCGGGCGATCCGAGTGTTCGCGAGATCGCGGAGCGGATGATCCGGGTGGATCAGGCCGGCGAATACGGCGCGACTCGGATTTATGCCGGACAACTCGCGGTCTTGGGGCAGGGTCCGAAGGGTGATCTGATCCGCCACATGCAGGCACAGGAACAGCAGCATCTGCGGACCTTTAACGACATGATCGCGGATCGCCGCGTGCGTCCGACCGCGCTGCTGCCATTCTGGCACATTGCCGGGTTCGCGCTCGGTGCTGTAACGGCGGCGATGGGCGAAAAAGCCGCGATGGCCTGCACTGTCGCGGTCGAGGAAGCGATCGACGAGCATTACTCCGCCCAACTCGAAACCCTGGGAACCGCTGAACCGGCGCTGCGGGAGACGGTGGCGGCGTTCCGTGCCGAGGAACTGGAGCATCGTGACATCGGCCTGGAGAACGGAGCCGAACAGGCGTTCGGTTACCGGCTGATGTCGCGTGTCATCAAGGCCGGCTGCCGCGCCGCGATCACAATCAGCGAGCGGATTTAGAGGGCGCCCTGATCGGGGGGGGATGCGCGGACGGGCCTGTTCCGGCATTGACGGGCAGGTCGCGGTTAGATGAAATTTTTATTATCAACGGTTTATAGCCTGATTCCGGGATTTTTCCGTACATTTACCTTGAACGCGCCCACCACAAGTCTTGGCCCGACGGCCGCCAATTGTCCCTATATGGCCACATTTTAGGCGGCGTTTCGACGCGATAGGGTGGTGAATATATCGTCATGTTGTTTCAGACCGTACGCAAATGCGCCGCTCATTCCTTCTAGCCTGCCTTGGCTGGGCAATCCCCGTTCGTGCGCAGCCCGGGATCGCACCCGGCCTTCTCGACTATGCCGGCAGCGCGCTAGCCCGGCTGATCGAAGACGCACGTCAGCAAGCAATCGCGGACGGTGTTCGTGGTATTCCGCCGTCGGTCTATCGGTCGTTGCTGGGCTATTTCCCCGCTGCGTTGCTGCAACGCTGCCGTTTTGCCGTCGGTGGTTCGCGTGCGCTGACCCTGCCTGCGCTGGCCTTTTCCTATGGCGACGCCACGGCGATGACGCTGGGCGATGTCGTTCTGTTCAAGGCCGAAACCGTGGCGCAATCGGACCTGAAGGTGTGGGCGCATGAATTGACGCATGTGATGCAATATCAACGCTGGGGTGTGGACGGTTTCGCGAATCGTTACGTGCGCGACAGCCGGCCGGTTGAGCAGGAAGCGATCGACAACGCCAACCGCTTCGTCGCATGGTTGCCGAGGCGCGGTCTGATGCCGCAGTCCCACCAGACCTAACGGCACCTCGTCCGCGGCGATGCTTGACTATCAGAATGAAAACGTAATCCTACTCCCTCGCCGGTGACCGAAATAGTCATCCTGAGGGGCAACAATGTTCAATAGCAGCGTGCTTGATGTCGCCGTCGGCGTCGTCTTTGCTTTCCTGACGGTCAGTCTGATCTGTGGATTGATGACCGAGGTTTGCGCAACGGTCGCCTCATGGCGGGCCAATACATTGCTTGCCGGCGTGCAGTCCCTGGTCAACGATCCCAAATTTACCGGTTTGGCGCTGACGCTGTACCAGCATGCGCTGGTCAATCCGCGCGACGACGGTTCCGCGACGACGCCGGGTGGAATGATCCATAAACCGGCCTACATCGATCCGTTGCATTTCGCCGGCGCGATGCTGGATTCGGTAAACATCGTGTCCGGGACGGCGGAGGACATGAAGGCAGCGATTGCCGCCAGCCCGCTGCTGACCGCGAACCCGCAAATGCAAACAATGCTGACAGGCATGGCTGACAGAGCAAAGGGGAGTATCGATGCCATGCGAGCAGCGGTCGGTACCTGGTTTGATACCGGAATGGACAGGGTCAGTGGGAGCTACAAACGCTGGACCCAGCTTTTTTGCTTTGGGTTCGGACTGCTGATCGCCATGGGTTTGAATATCGACACCTTGGCAATTGCCCGGACGCTTTGGCAACAGCCGCAGATTACGCATGCGATCACGCAGGCTTTGCCACCCAAGTTCGCATTTGACGAAATGCTGAAGCTTGGATTGCCGATCGGCTGGGAAATGGATGGCTCGCAATGCCCGAAGTCCGTTATCGGTTGGTTGGCCAAATGTCTTGGCTTCGCGATCACTGCACTATCCACGCTGTTCGGCGCGACATTCTGGTTCGATACGTTATCGGGGGTGCTGAAAATGCGCGGCAACGGCCCGGCGCCCGGTCGGGTCATGTCGTGATTCGTCAAACCGATCTGAATCTAAACCGCCAAACGATAGTAAACCCGGGATGGATACCAATCGCGACGAAGCCTGTTGCCGGTTGATTGGAATGCGACAGGCAACCTATCCGTCTTTCACTCGTTGAGGTTTCAGACGACCCGGCAGGGTCGTCTGAAACTCAGGAGTGAGACATGGACAAGGATCGAGTCGAAGGCGCCCTGCACCAAGCCAAGGGCAGTGTGAAAGAGGCAGTCGGCAAGGTTACCGGCGACACAAAAACGCAGGTTGAAGGTGCTGCCGAAAAGGCTGCGGGCAAGGTGCAGAATGCGGTTGGCGGAGCAAAAGATGCTGCCAGGGATATGACCAAACGCTGATCTGTCAGCAGAGGGGCACGTCCCGGCGTGCCCCTCTGCTACACTATATTCCAATCAGGGCTTTGCCAGAAATCGGGCTACTGCCGGGATTGACCTCAGACCCGCAAGGTCCGCGTCGCAGGGTAATTGCGGCCGGTCCCTTTGTGCATTGACCATGCAGAGAAAACCGAGCGGCTCACCAGCGGTGGCGCGGAATTGGTGCCAGACCATGGATGGGATCGATATTAAATCGAATTGCTTGACCGTTCGCACATCTTCACCGACCAGGCATTCGCCGGAGCCGCGCAGGATCATAACGCCATGAGTATGCTCGTGCCGTTCCAACGTCGAGTAGCCGTTAGCATCCATTTCAAAATAGCGCAGCTCGCACGCCAGGGAGTCTTCGTGGAACAACACCTGCCGCGAAATATCCTTGAATGGGGCGCTTCCGTCCTGTTTGTACGGTTGGTGCGCAACTGCCTCCCAACGGAAGTCTTCTTTGACCGGGCGGAACAGCGGCAGAATTTCGGAATCCATGGCTAGCCCCTGGTAAATGTGTGGTCCGCAACGGCGCGGGCAAAGGCGGCGGCTTCCCCGGCGATCCGCTCGCGCGCCAGAAGGAGGTTGCCACCGATCAGCAGCATCGTGTCCGGCCCATAGAAGTCAAGAATTTCAGCAGTGCGGTCAATCGTCATGCCACCAGCCGGGACGGGCAGGGCAGGGCATCCGGGATCGTTGCCCCGAGCATTTTCCGCCAATGCCAGGCACATGGCCGGCGAATACCCGAACCGCCCGCCATGGCTTGGGAACACCACTGCGTCGCAACCGATGAGGCGAAACAGTTTCCCGATGAGCAGACCTGGAGAAATCCGCAGACCGCCCATGCTGGGATGGGCGAAGAAGGCCATGTCCGGGAAATCCGCGACCAGTGCCTGAACGTTGGAGAAACCGGATATCATCGGCGCCACCATGACGCAGTCCAGCCCCTCGTTGCGCGCCAGTGCTGCCTGCGTGCGTAATTGGTCCAGGTTACCGGTCAGGCTGGGAATGTATCGGGTCGGGTGCCCGGTTATCTTTGTGCCCCGGGAGATACCGGCCGCACAAGAACGCACCCGGCTGGCGAAGCGGCTGTAGGATTGGTCCGCCAGCCCATGATCGTCCTTCACGAAATCCAGCCCGCCACTGGCGAATTGCTCGGCCAGACCTCCTAACTGATCCGGCGATAAACCTTGCGGCTTTAGCGCCGATCCGGTGAACGCCCGGTGCGGCACGCCCAAACGCTGGCGCAGGCCGGCAATGCCGTGGCGCGGGCCGCCGCACGCCAACCTTAGCGTGCCGGGTATTTCCGCGTCGTGCAGCAGGACGTCCTCGTGCAGCGAGGTATTGCCGAACAGCATGTTCAGGAATTGCCCGGCGTCCTCACCGATCGTCGCGCCGGCAAGCATAATCCGGACAGCGAACAGGTCATTGCCAATGTCGGCAATCCCGTCCACCTGTCCGACAATATCGACCAGGACGGCAGAATCCTGAATACCGCCGAGCGGCATTTCGACGCTTTGTTCAACTGCGATGCCTTGGGCGCGGGCTTCGATCGACGCCGCGTCGGAGCGGATGTGGTAGGTGACGGCGAATCTCATGGTGTTGGAATCACCAGCGCATCGACGGCAATGGCGCCTGCTTCGCCCAGAATGACGGGGTTGATGTCGATGGCTTGCAGGGTGTCGCCGAGCGACAACGCCGCTGCCTGTAGTGCCATCAGCAGATCTACGAAGGCATCGAATGAGCCGGGGTGTTTCCATCGGGGGCTGGCCAGCACGCGCCCGAGGTTGCCTTTCGCCAGTGCGGCCTCGATGAACCCGCGGCCGATAGGAATGGGGAACGTGGAGACGTCGTGCAGCGCCTCCGCGAAGATGCCGCCGAGGCCGGCGATCAGGACCAGTCCGACACCGTCCGCGCGGGTGATTCCGGCTATGGCCTCCAGGTCGCCGGCGATCATGGCCTGGACGATCACGCGGGGACAGCCGGCCGCCTTGAACGCCTGCGCCACGGCATCGGTGTCGCGCAGGCCGACATGTACCAGACCGAGGTCGCTTTTGTGCGCGACTCCGTCGGCAACGCCTTTCAACACCACGGGATAACCCAGGCGGATTGCTGCCGTGACGGCAGCGGCCGCCGAGTCGCATTCCACTGTCGGCACCGTCCGCACACCGTATTCGGCCAGCAGGCGCAGGCTTTCGGGTTCGGTAAGCTGGCGGCCGGGGAGGGCGCTTGCTCTGGCGGGCACGGATTCTGGAATGGGTTGCGGCGGCGGTGTCATCAGCGCGCCAATTCCCTCTAACAGGATGTCGGTGTCGGTGAACACGTCGATGCCGCGATCCAGATAGGTTTGCCGTTCCGCCTCTGGCATGCCGCCCGGCGTGACCACCAGCAGCGGCTTGCCGGACCGCTTCCGGGCATCGCCCATCGCGGCGCGATACGGGTCGCCCTGCCAGGGGTTCATCGAATGCACCAGGGCGAGGCCGACCGACACGCCCGCATCGTTCATCAGCAGGCTGGGAACCTCCGCCGAGCGACGCATGCCGCCGAAAATTCCCATGTCGAGCGGGTTGCCGATGCGCGAGAACATCTTGTGCGAGTCGATTGCCGCAAAGGTTTCCGGCGTCAGGGTTGCCAGCGGCACATCGAGTGCCTCGCAGCGGTCGGCGATGAGAGAGGCGCCGGCGCCGGATGTGGACAGCGACCCGAGCTTTCCCGGGCAACTGCCGTATTTGTCCAGCAGAGCGGCGGCTGTCATCAGGCCCTCCAGCGTTTTGACCGTCGCCACGCCGCTGGCCGCGAACAGTGCGCGATAGGACGCGTCGTCGCCGGCCATGCGGGACGAATGCGCCACCGCTGCCGCCGCGCCTGCCTCCGACCCTCCGATCTTCAATGCCACGACATGCTTGCCCGCCGCATGAGCCGCCAGTGCCAGCCGGCGGAATCGCGGGCCATCGTCCAGGCTGTCGATCAACAGAACGATGACACGGGTCTGGGCGTGGCTGATGCCGTATTCCATGTAGTCCAGCACTGACATGTCGGCTTCGTTCCCTGCCGAGGCGAACAGCGACAGCCCGGCGCCGAGCATGCGCAACCGGCCGGCCATCGCATCGAACAGCGCGCCGCTGTGGGAAAAGATCGAGATTCCGCCGGGTGTCTGCCGCTTGGCGTGCGCGGTGTTGAACCCGACCGATACGGGATGATGCGCGTTGTACATGCCGTTGCAGTTCGGCCCGACGATTCGGATGCCTTCCTCCTCGGCGATTTGCTGAAGTTCCCGCTGGCGTGCCTCGCCGCCGGCATCCAGGCTTTCGGCATAACCGGCGGAGCCCACGATCACCGCTTTAAGGCCAGCCCTGGCGCAGTCGCGCACCGCCTGCACGGCAGCCTCGGCCGGGATCGCCAGGAATGCGGTGTCGATTTGTTCGGGAACCGATGCCAGATCGGGGAAGCACGGGATGCCATCGACATCCTTCAGCCGGCGGCTAATGCCGTAAATACCGCCCTCAAAGCCGGTGTCGCGGATGTTGGTCAACACGATATAGCCGTGCTTCGTTGTATCGTCGGACGCGCCGATCACTGCCACTGCGCGCGGATGGAACAAGGCGTGCAACGCGTCCTGCGTGGCGATTTGGGCTGGCATACAGTGAGCACTCCGGGCGTCTAAAGGCGGCGTTTCGCGGCGCGCATACTGTCGCATCGTCCGTTGCCATGTCCATGTTCGGAAACCCGCGCTATTCTGGCCGCCTGTATTTTGGGGGAGAGAACGATGACCGACATCCTGCTGGCGGAAATGCGCGGACAAATCCTGGTGCTGACAATTAACCGGCCGGAGCGGATGAACTCGCTCTCGCCGGAGTTGTCGGACGCATTGATCGAGGCGTTCGTCGAAGGCGGCGCCGACCCGGACGTTAGGGCAATTGTATTAACGTCGGTTGGCGACCGGGCCTTCTGCGCCGGTGCCGATTTGAAGGCGCGGGCGCAGGAGGATGCGGACGGAAAGCCGTTCCAGCCGCTGCTGTCCCGCGTCCAGCGGTACGTGTTCGAAGTTGTCTATGAAACCATCAAGCCCACCATCGCCGCTTTGAATGGATCGGCTGTCGCCGGCGGTTTGGAGTTGGCGTTGGCCTGCGACATGCGAGTGGCTGCCGAACATGCGCTGCTGGGTTTGCCGGAAGCCAAACGCGGTAAGGGCGCGCACTTCGCCAATGTCATGCTGCCGCGGATGATCCCGTCCGGCATCGCCTATGAGATGCTGTATCTGGGCGAATATATCGGCACCGAGGACGCTAGGCGCTGGGGGCTGGTGAACCGCGTGGTTCCGCGTGGCGAAGCGCTGAACGAAGCGATGCGCATGGCCGAGGCGATCTGCGAAAACGCCCCGGTTTCGCTGCGGCGCATGAAGGAAACGGCGATCCGATCCAACGGTTTGCCGGTGCCTGCGGCGCTTCGGTTGAATGAGGGCATTAGTCCATACAGCAGTGAGGACAGAGTCGAGGGCATTCGCGCCTATGTCGAAAAACGTCAACCCATTTGGCGTGGCCGCTAAAGTCCGGGCGATCCTGGTAGTCTCCGCATGGCCCTGTTACGATTCGGCCATGTGGCGGCTACGACACAGAAATTCTTATTATGCTGTTTATCTCGCCGTATATCACCCGGGCAATCGAGGAAGGTATCGCCCAGCAGGGCAATCGGATGAAGGTGCGTCTCGCACGTTCATTGTTATGGTGTGCGAAGGCGTGGGTGTGCGAAGGCGTGCCATCCATGTCTTTGCTGGTCCGAGACTCCTAAAGACGTGGATGGCGCACCTTCGCGCACCATGACGACTGGAGACACTATCGCTGCTTTGCCAAAATGAGAACTGCTGCCTGCGCAGGCCACCTTGGTTCAATAGGCGATCTGTAACTACGGCAGTTCCAGCCGAACCACGATGGCTGCGTTGGCAATGACCGCGTTGTCGCCACGTTCCCGGTCGATCACATCCAAGCCGCCCTTGACCGCCTTCACAGTAACGATTCCGTGCGGCAGAGTCGCTTTCACGGCCTCCAGGTCCACCTCGCCGGGCTGCTGAACGCCGATTGTTACCTCTACGAACATCTGCGTCTTCGCGTCGATACCGAGCGAGCGGATCATGGATAGCGAGGAGTGGTGAATGGCGTCCTGCACCGCCCTTAGCGCCGCTTTGGTGTAGTCTCCACCGTGCAGATCGTTGCCGGTGCCCATTTCCAGAATAACGCGCTTGCGTGCCATGATGCTGTTCTCCGTTAGACCATGATCGTTTGAGATTGAACCCTCTCCCGTGCCGATCATGGTCTAATTCTATGTTCGATCGCGTGATTCACGTTTGAGGTGGAAGCAACCTCAAACAATCGCGCTCTAGGGGACGTCTAACCAGACTACAGCGGCAGCACTGGCGATCAAGGTGGCGTTGGTGCCTTCGTCATTCGGGATTTCCAACCCGCCCTCCACGACTGTTACCGTTCCGGTGCCGTGCGGCAGGATCGCCAGCACCTGCGCCTTGTCCACCTGTTCTGGGTGCGGCACGCCGATGGTGACCTCCACCTGCATCGAGTCGGTGTCGAGTCCCAGCGCGGCGGCAACACCGAGCGAGTTGTGCCAGAGTGCGTCGCGAAGGGCGCGCACGGCGGCCTTTGTGGGATCGATGCCCCTGATGTCTGTGCCCATGCCGATTTCCAGCACCATGCGTTTCAGCGCCATGCGTGTACCCCTGTCTGTTGCGGAAGCTTAGCGCGCGGTTTGGCAGAGGCCAAATTTGCCCACTAAGCGGGGGCGTGGGAACATGCCGCCAACAAAGTCAGGAGGATGCGTTGGACGTCGGTTTGCAGATGGTATTCGCCAGCTATGGCTGGACAGGGGTTTCGGACGAGCAGGTCTGGGACGAGGAAATCAAGCTTGCGCGGCTAGCGGCGGACAGCGGATTCGATGCTCTGTGGGCGGTGGAGCATCACTTCAACGACTACTCGTTCTGTCCCGACAATCTGCAACTGATGGCGTATCTGGCAGCGGTTTGCCCGAACGTCGATCTGGGAACCGCAGCGGTTATCCTGCCATGGAACGATCCGTTGCGGGTCGCCGAACGCGCGATCATGGTCGATCTTCTGAGCAAAGGCCGTCTGCGTTTGGGCATGGGCCGCGGTTTGGCTCGGCGGGAGTTCGAGGCGTTTCGCGGGACGATGGACGAATCGCGGGAACGATTCGACGAAGCGGCCGCGATGATCGTCGGGGCGCTGCGGACGGGTTTCATCGAAGGCGACGGGCCGTTTTATAAGCAGCCTCGGACGGAGCTGCGGCCCCGGCCCTACAAGCCGATCGATGGGCGTATTTACGCGGTGGCTTCGTCGGATGATTCTGTAGTTTCGGCGGCGAAACTGAACGCCCGCATGGTGATGTTCGCGGATCGGCCGTGGCCGATGCGGATGCCGGCGATCCAGAAGCATCGCGACCTGATCAAGCAGATGCATGGCGGACCGGAACTGGCGCCGCTGCTGGCGGATTTCTGTATTTGCACACCGACGATGGACGGCGCCGAGGATAAGGCTCGCCAATACATGGGCAAATTCGTCGAGAGCAATTTCTATCATTATGAATTGCTTGGGGAACATTTTGCGCAAGTGAAGGGTTACGATTCCTACGCGCAGAAGATCGCCCTGGCGAAAGAGATCGGCATGGATGGTATCGTTTCGGCCTTCATGTCGGCGGCGGTGTGGGGAACACCAGACCATATCCTGCGGATGTTTGAGGAACGCCGCGCGGTTGTCGGGGAATTCGAATTGGCCACCTCGTTCCGCTTCGGCGGCACGCCTTACGATCTGGCCGAGGAAGGCTTGAAGCTTTACGCTAAGGAGGTTCTGCCGGTGTTGCATTCGTGGAAAAAGACCGACGTGTTGCAGGCGGCGGAGTAGGGGCATGCCGCAACCCGATCATATCTCGGCTCTTGGTGTTCCCGAACCCGACGGTTTCGACGACGACCTGAAGGTAATATGGACGAAGTGTGTGGAGAAACTTGGCTTCGTGCCGAATGTTCTGAGCACCTATAGCCTGCGGCCGCAGCGCCTGCGTAATTTCATGGCGATGTATAACGAGATTATGCTGTCTAAGTGCGGGCTGTCGAAGCTGGAACGGGAGATGGTTGCCGTGGTCGTTTCTTCGGCCAACCGGTGTTACTACTGTTTGGTGGCGCACGGCGCGGCGGTGCGGGCTTTGTCCGATGACCCCGAACTGGGGGAGATGATGGCGCTTAATTACCGCGTGGCGAGGCTGGAACCCAGGCAACGGGCGATGCTGGATTTTGCCTGGAAGCTGACGGTAACGCCGTATCTGATAGAGGACTCGGATCGCGACGTTCTGTCGCAGCAGGGGTTCAGCGAGGAGGATATTTTCGACATTTCGGAGACGGTGGCGTTCTTCAACCTGTCGAACCGGATGGCCTCGGCGACGGACATGATGCCGAACCGGGAGTATCACGGGCAGGCGCGATAACGCCGTTAGCGGTTGGGGCGGCATCGGCTCCAACCGCAATTCATCTCCGGCGGGGATCTCCGTAAGTTGGTCGCGTGTCATACCGTCGTGGTCGAACGCCTGGCCCAACTGCTCGGCGGGGAACAGCGTGGCCTTGATGGTGGCGCCGGATTTCCTTCGGCTGGGCGCGATGTTCGGTAGTCCGGTTGCATCCAGCTATTGCGTTTCCCTGCCTGGTGGGCGACCCTGGCTACAGCCAATTGGTTCAAGATTAAGCAAAGCGAGGATGCCGTGAACGACTCTACGATCGTCACCGATTCAGTGAAGCGTTTTAAGTGGATCGGAACCCGTCCGATTCGCCCCGATGGGATTCCCAAGGTTACGGGCCGAGCGATGTATGGCGCGGACCTGAAGCTGCCGGGAATGATCTATGGTAAGATTCTGCGCTCGCCGCACGCGCACGCTCGTATCGTGTCGATCGACACCTCCGCCGCCGAGGCTCTGCCGGGTGTGAAGGCAGTGATGACCGCCGCCGATCTTCCCGCGCAGAAGTTCGACTACATTGGGCCGGAGCGGGTCGCGGTAAACTTCTGGCACGTCACCCGCAACATCATGGCGCGGGAAAAGGTGCTGTACGAAGGCCACGCGGTCGCTGCGGTCTCTGCGATCAGCGCCAGCATCGCCGATCACGCTGCCTCGCTGATCAAGGTCGAGTATGAGGTTCTGCCGCATGTCATCGACGTCGATGAAGCGATGGCGCCCGACGCGCCGCTGCTGTTCGAGGACATGATCTCGCGCGGCATCGAGCCGGTGCCCACGAAGGCGTCGAACATCTCCAAGCGCCTGGATTTCGCCATGGGCGATGTCGCGGCCGGCTTCGCGCAGGCCGACGTGGTGATCGAGAAGGAGTTCAAGACCGCCGCCGTCCATCAGGCATATATCGAGCCGCACGCCTGCGTCGCGAAGTATGAGGCCGACGGCCAGTGCGAAATTTGGTCCTCCAGCCAGGGTCACTTCCAGATGCGCGCCCTTACCGCGCAGATCCTCGGCGCCAAACTGGGCGACCTGCGCGTGACGCCGGCTGAAATCGGTGGTGGTTTCGGGGGCAAGACGGTCACCTACCTGGAACCCATCGCCGCCACGCTATCCCGCAAATCCGGCCTGCCGGTACGCCTGCAAATGAGCCGCGAGGAAGTCTTCCGCGCCTCTGGCCCGACCTCCGGTGCGTCGATGTGGGTTAAGATCGGCGTTATGAAGGACGGCACGATTGTGGCCGCCGACGGCATCTTCAAGTTCCAGGCAGGCGCTTTCCCGGGCTCGCCGGTGATGAACGGCTGCCTGTGCGCCTATGCACCTTACGAGATCGCCAACCAGCGGGCGGTGGGCTTCGACGTGGTGTCGAACCGGCCGAAGGCGGCGGCGTATCGTGCGCCTGGCTCCCCGATCGCAAACTTCGCGGTGGAGAGTGTGCTCGATCTTTGCGCCAAGGAAATCGGGATGGATCCGCTGGATATGCGGATTAAGAACGTCGCCCGGATTGGTACGCCGACACTCGGTGGGCCGAAGCATGCCCATGCCGGGTTTGTCGAAACCCTGCAGGCGCTGCGGAATCATCCTGGTTATACGGCTCCGCTCGGTCCCAACCAGGGACGCGGCGTTGCCTGCGGCTATTGGTTCAATGGCGGCGGCGAGTCGAGCGCGACCCTTCAGGTGAACGTTGACGGCACCGTTCTGGTGGCGACCGGCAGCCCGGACATTGGCGGCTCGCGCGCATCCATGGCGATCATGGCCGCGGAAACGCTGGGGGTGGATTACAACACGGTGCGCGCCATTGTCGCTGACACCGCTTCGGTTGGTTACACGCATGTAACCGGCGGATCGCGGGTTACGTTCGCGACCGGCATGGCGGTGGTGAATGCATCCAACATCGTGGTGAAAGACCTCTGCAAACGCGCCGCGCTGATCTGGGGCGTGGATGAGGAAGGCGTGGTCTGGGAAGATGGCTTTGCCAAGCCTGCGTCCTCCAACGTCGGCGACTTCAAGCCGTTGTCGTTGAAAGACATCGCAGCCAAGGCGGCGGCAACCGGCGGCCCGATCACGGCGTCCAACGGCGTCAATGCCGGCGGACAGGCGCCCGGTTTTGCCGCTCAGTTCTTCGATGTTCAGGTCGATCCGGAAACCGGTCATGTTACCATTCTGAAGGCTGTCGCGGCCCAGGATGTCGGACGGGCGATCCATCCGTCCTATGTCGAAGGCCAGATCCAGGGCGGCGTCGCCCAGGGCGTGGGTTGGGCGTTGAGCGAGGAATACATCTACAACGCCAAGGGCCTGCTCGATAACGCCGGGTTCCTCGATTATCGCTGCCCGGTTGCGTCCGACCTGCCGATGCTGGACGCGATTTTGGTCGAAGTGCCGAACCCGACCCATCCGTATGGCGCCAAGGGCGTGGGCGAGGCGTGCATCTGCCCGCCGATGGCCGCGATCGCCAACGCGATTGCCATGGCAACCGGCACGCGGATGACCGAATTGCCGATGTCTCCGCCACGCCTGCTCGCGGCCATGTCGGCCTGATCCGATGGCCACGGTCGTTTTCACCTCGGGTTTCGCACGCCGTTACACCAGCGGCGTGCGGGAGTTCGAGGTGGAGGCGAAAAATATGCGCGGTGTGTTGAAGGCGATGGACGACTTGTATCCGGGGCTTGGTGAGCATCTGGAGGAGGAAACGACCGTTGCCATCAACGGCGAATACCATGAGACCGGGTATTTCCAGCCGGTGCCGCCGGGTGCGGAGGTGTTCTTTATCCCCCGGATCGAGGGCGGCTGACGCACTTAGTTAAGAAGAAGTGGCCCTCACGCGCTATGGACCGGATGGCCCGAGCCATAGCGCATGATACCAATGGCCCTATATATTGACTGTTCAGCCCATTGTCGTCATTGCGAGCAAAAGGCCGCATCTACATCTCGCGATGCTGGTTCAGACAAAGACGTGGGTGGCAGGCCTTCGCCTGCCATGACGGGTCAAAACATAGGGCCGTTGGTATGAGATGGTATAATTACGCGCCGGACACTGCCGGATACGGCTGGTTCCACTTATCCAGATACACAAAGTCCGAAAGATTTCCGCGCCCAACGGGTCCGAACTTACCCATCGGATATCCTATCGGTAGAATGGCGTAGGAATGTACGCCCTCGGGCAACCCAAGTGCTGCCTCGCTTTCCTTCGCATGCAGCAGATGCCGTGTCGTTAGCGTGGAGCCGAGCCCCAGCGCCCGCGTTGCCAACAGCATGTTCTGCACCGCCGGATAAATCGACGCCCCGGTTGCCCGGTTCGGGTTCGGTCCATCCATCAAACACGCAACAATCCAGACCGGCGCCTCATGAAAATGCTCGGTCAGATACTCTACCGCGCCATGTTGCTTGCCGAAACTTTCCGCTGTCACGCCGGGCGGCACGGGGCTTGATGCGTAACGAGGCCCGACGACCTCATCGAACGCCTTCTTGTACCAAACCTGCACGGCCTTCTTGATCGCCGGGTCCTTGATGACCAGGAACCGCCACGTCTGCGTATTCCCGCCATTGGCGGCGCTGATGCCCGCCTCCAGGATTGTCTTGATCAGTTCGTCCGGCACCGGGTCTGGCTTCAGCCGGCGCATGGAACGTGTGGTTCCGAGGATTTCAAAAAAATCGGGCATGGTTGAAGGTCTCCCTTAAATACGTTTCACAGGTGCGACGCCGCCCGAAGCGGAGCGGCCACCGTCGATGACGATATGCGTTCCCGTCACGTCGCCGGACAGGTCGGAACACAAGTATAGTACGGCGCCGGCGATTTCTTCCGGCAACGCATAGCGGCCGGTTGGAATGCCGGCGGAATATGCGGCGTGGACGCTCTCGGGGCTGTTAGGATTCCGCTGGGATTCGAGCGACCGCATCATGCGGGTTTCCACCGGACCGGGGCAGACCGCGTTTACCCGGACTCCAAGCCCGGCAACGTCGGTGGAAGCCACTTTCGTTAAGCCGAGCACACCGTGCTTGGACGCCACATAGGCTGCCATTCCGGGCGACCCAAATAAGCCGGCGACCGAGGCGGTGTTCACGATCGCGCCCGATCCCTGTTTCAACATTACTGGCAGGACGTGGCGCATCCCGAGAAACACGCCCTTGAGGTTGACAGCGATCACTTGATCGAAAATTTCTTCGTCGTAATCCTGGGTAGGAACGACTTGCCCCTCGATGCCTGCGTTGTTGAAGAAAGCGTCGATCCGGCCATAGGCGGCGACTGTTTTTTCAACATAGTCCTTCACCGACGCCGATTTCGTTACATCGGCTTTCACGAATGCAGCGGTGCCGCCACGTTGCGCGATAATATCGACACTAGCCTGACCGGAGTCCGCATCCGCATCGACCACCATCACCTTGGCACCTCGCAACGCGAAGCCCAGCGCCGTTGCGCGGCCGATGCCACCGCCGCCACCGGTGATCAGTGCCACCTTGCCGGTAAAGTCCATGTTCGTTTCCTCCTGTTTATTGCGAATAGAATCTGTAGGTGCCGCCATGTGCGGACCCGTTCGGACCCCGGTGTATTAAGTCTTGCGATGCGTTAACATTGACGTGCTGCCATTTCATTTCCGTCATGGCCCGGACAATCCGGGCCATGACGACTGGGCGCGAGAGCCGGCATCGATGCCGGCTGCTTAAACCACTTTCCCCTCATGCAACCGAGCAATCTCTTCCGCGCTGTATCCCAGTTCAGTCAGCACGGCATCGGTATGTTCGCCCGCTTCCGGTGTCGCGCTGCGAATGCTCCACGGCGTGCGGCTGAGTTCGATCGGTTGCCCGATAACCTCCACGTCACCGAGTACGGGGTGCGGCACGACCCGAGTCATGCCCAGATGCTTCACCTGTGGATCGGCGAATACTTCATTCATTTTATAGATTGGACCAGACGGCACGCCCGCCTTGTTGAGTGTCTCAATCCAATCCGCTGACGTTTTCGCCACCGTGAAGGCGCCGATTGCCTCATTCAGCGAATCCCGGTTCTGCGACCGCGCGCGGCCGGTCGAGTACATCGGATCGCTGAACAAATGTTCTGCTCCGAGTGCCTTGCACAGTCGGCGGTAGATGTCGTCTCCCGCTGCCGCGATATTGATGTAGCCGTCGGCCGTCGCGAATACGCCGGTGGGGATGCTGGTGGGATGGTTGTTGCCCGCTTGGCCCGGCACTTCCTTGCCGATGGTCCAGCGTGCGGCCTGGAAATCCAGCATTGATATCTGAGCGCCCAACAGGGAGCTTGTTACCCATTGCCCCTCACCGGACTGCTCGCGTTCCAACAAGGCAATCAGGATGCCCATGGCGGCGAAAATCCCCGCCGTCAGATCGGCGACCGGAATGCCGACACGCATCGGACCGCGACCGGGTTCGCCGGTGATCGACATCAGGCCGCCCATGCCCTGGGCGATCTGGTCGAAGCCGGGACGGTCGATATAGGGACCATCCTGGCCGAAACCCGAGATGCTGGCATAGACGATGCGCGGGTTGATCGCCTTCAGGCTCTCATAATCCACGCCGAGGCGGAATTTCACATCCGGCCGGTAGTTTTCCACAACCACGTCGGCCTTGGCGACCAGACGTTTCATGATCGCGACGCCGTCGGGCGATTTCAGGTTCAGCGTCAGGCTGCGCTTGTTACGATGCAGGTTCTGGAAGTCGGGGCCGTGGCGTTCTCCACCCAGGCCGGCGTCGCCTTCGGGGGATTCGATCTTGATGACATCGGCGCCCCAGTCGGCCAGTTGCCGTACAGCCGTGGGGCCAGCCCGCACGCGGGTGAGGTCGATAACCTTGAAGCGGGCCAGGGGGCCAGTGTTCGGGCCGGTCGTCATGCAGCATTTCCTTGTGGGCGTGGTGTCCAGCAGGAAATGTCGCACGGAATCGACGGACGGTCGAGGTCGCGGAGGCATGTTATACCAACGGCCCTATGCCTAACCCGTCACAGTCATGGCGGATGAAGGCCCGCAATGACTGCGACGGGTTAGGACAATGACGTGGATGGTGCGTCCTCGCGCACCATGTGAGCTTTTCTTGCCAACTCTGTTTCGGCAATACCGCTACGCCATGCCCTCCGGCCGCATACCCTTTGGCAGGGTTGCCAGCGATTCCGTCGTATCGAAATCACGCAGCACCGCGTCATCGGCCATTTCTACTTCGCAAACGAATTCGGTATGTTTTCCGACCAGGAAGCGCGCCCCGGAATCGCCGCTGATCTGGAGTATCTCCGGAAAAAACCGCCGGTCCCACAGCATCGGGTTACCTTGCTTGCCGCGGAACGTGGGCAGTACGATCAGCCGTCCCTCTGCCGGGTCGTACATCGATATAAGCCGGTCGATCATGCGTCCGGTCACCAGCGGCATGTCGCCCAGGCACACCACCACCGCGGCACATTCAGGCGGCACCGCCGCAATTCCGGCTTTCAGGCTGGCCGATAGACCCTCGGCGTAGTCGGGCGCGTGAACATACCGCACCGGCCTGCCGCCGAGCGCGTGTTCGACTTGTTCGGTCTGATGCCCGGTCACGATCAAAATCGGCCGGGCATTCGACGACAAAACGTTATCGACAACGCGGGCGATCATCGACTTCCCCGCCTTGTCGGTTACCAGCAGTTTGTTGTGTGGCGCCATGCGCCGAGACCGTCCGGCCCCCAAAATCACCGCCGCGATCACTGGCGCACTGCGCGGGGCGGGGCCTGATCTCGGCGTGGCCGGCGCTTTCTCACGCGGCATCGGCCGTGTCTCCATTTCTTTCAGCAAACCGCCGACGCCCATCCGCATAATGTCGCGCGGTGTGACGGGGACGCCGGCGAACAACCGTGTCAACACGAAGTCGATACCATTCAAGGCCGGGCTGCGCGCACAGCCGGGCAGCACCAGCGCCGGCTTATCGCCGATCCGGCCGAGACAGATCAGATTCCCCGGATCGACCGGCATGCCGAAATGCAAAATCTCTCCGCCTGCACGTACGATCCCGGCGGGTCCGACATCGCGCCGGTCCACAACGGCCGAGGCGCCAATAACCAGCAGCAGATCGGCACCCGCCGCCACCAGATGATCCAATGAGCGTCCCACCGCTTCTTCGTGATGGGCACACCGGATGGGTGGCAGCAACGTGCCGGTCAGCGCGGTGATGCGGGCATCGGTGATCGCGATCGTCTTGTCGGTGACGCTGTCTTTCAGGCCCGGAAGTTCGGTGATGACAAGACCGGCCTTAAGGTGCCGAAACGGGTGCAGCGCCAGCGGGCTTGTCCCCTGTCTGGCGAGGGCCTCGGCAACCGACAGAACGTTGCCGGGGACCGAGAAGGGGATAATCTTAATGGTCGCCACAAGATCTCTCGGCGCGACGACGGCATAATCGGGAAGAGTGCCGATTGTCAGTGCCTCGTCGATCGTGTTCATCCGGTCGATGCGCGCGGTGTCGATCCGCAACAGTCCCGGCACCTCGGCCGACAGATTGACGCGCCCCGTCGCGGCTCGGGATCGTGCGATCAACGGTGAAACCAGCGGCGTCGCCAACCGATCGGCCGCGATGTCTTCCGGCACGTCGCCCGGTTCCAAACGGGCGCAGATCACCTCTAGCCGGCCGGCCGCGCGCAACGCCTCAATAGCGGTGTCGTCCAGCAACGATCCCTTGCGGATCATCCGCTCGCCGACCTTTTGACTGTGCGCCATGATGGCACCTTTGGCCTCATCCAGCGGCGCTGCCCCGAATTTCATGGGGTCGGCTTCGCCGGCAGCGACGCGTTGCGGCGGACAGCAACGATCTCGGCGATGATGGACAGGGCGATTTCGGGGGCGGTGACGGCTTCGATGTTGAGACCGACCGGGCCGCGAATGCGGGCCAATGCAGAATCCTGGTGCCCTAATTCCCGCAACCTGCTTAATCGCGCCGCATGGGTGCGGCGGGACCCGAGGGCGCCGATGTAGAATGCCTGCGATTTCAATGCGCGGTCCAGGGCGGGATCGTCCAGCTTCGGATCGTGCGTCAACGTCACGATGGCAGTGCGGCTGTCAGGGGCGAACTTGTCCAGGGCTTCGTCCGGCCATTCGTTAGAGATGACGGTGTCTGGAAAGCGATCGTCGGACGCGAACGACCGGCGCGGATCGACCACGGTGACCGAGAAGCCGCAGGGAACCGCGAACGGCACCAGCGCCTGTGCGATATGCACGGCCCCGACGACGATCAGCCGAAGCGGCGGGTTGTAGGCATGCAGGAACCAGTCGGTGTCGCCCAGCTTGACCGTCCCACTCTCATCCCGATCCAATGCGCGATTGGCGGCGGCGTTCAGATCGGCCGGCGCGTTCGGGCCGGGCAGCAGGCGTTGTTCACCCGACGGCAATCGCGTGGCCAGTACGACGGGTCGCTTTTCTTGTTTTGCCTGTTCCAGCGCGGCGAGTATTTCTGGGGTCATGGTCGTTTATCCTGCGACTTGGATGGACATGATAACGCCCTCCGCCAAGAAAGGGGAGGGCGCCGCTGACCAAAGGCTGAGATTGAGCAAACGCACGGCTTCGAGAAGGGACTTCAGGGGCGCGATTGAGACAGAACAGCACGGGGCGAGATCAAGACGGTCTTTGCGCCAGCGTTCGGCCACCCGCACCGTAAGTTCCCGCACCTTAAGTTCCCATACCTTACGTTATGGAAGGCCATGCGCTTGCGTTAACTCAGCTTTTCGACAAACACCTTCACTTTGCCGCCGCAGGCCAAACCAACCTCCCAGGCCCGTTCGTGGCTGACGCCGAAATCCAGCAGTTGCGGTGTCCCGGAGTCGATTGTCTTCATTGCCGCGTCGGCCACGGCGCCCTCGATACAGCCTCCGGACACCGACCCGGCCATCCGGCCAGATTTGGTAACCGCCATCTGGCTGCCGGCGGGCCGGGGCGAACTTCCCCAGGTTTCCGTCACCGTTGCGATGGCAACCTGCTCCCCCGCAGCGCGCCAGGCAGCGGCGGTGGACAGGACGTCTTCTGACATGCTCATGAACTTCTTCCCTTCATTGGGGCAGGACGGGATAGCAGATCGATCAGGCTGCGCAGGCTGGCCAGGTTATGCACTGGACGGAATTCGTCCACATGCGGCAGCATTGCGCGAATACCCTGGGATTTCGGCTCAAACCCGCTCCAGCGCAACAGCGGATTGAGCCATACCAGCCTTGTGCAGGACCGATGGAGCCGGTCCATGTTCTCCGCCAGACCGTGGGCACCGTCGCGGTCCAGGCCGTCGGTGATCAGCAGCACGACCGCACCCTGACCCAGCACCCGCTTGGCCCAAAGGTGGTTAAAGCTGGCGACGGCTTCACCGATTCGGGTGCCGCCGGACCAGTCGGGCACCGCGTGGGCGACCATTTGGAACGCCACCTCCGGATCGCGGGCGCGCAACTGGCGGGTGACGTTGGACAGGCGCGTGCCGAACAGGAAAACGTGCACGCGGTCCCGGTCGTTGGTCACCGCGTGCAGGAAGTGCAACAAAATCTGTGCATACCGAGCCATCGAGCCGGAGATGTCGCAGAGTACGACGAGCGGAGGCGGCCGGGTGATGCGGCGGTTGCGCGCGATCGTGAGGATTTCCCCACCCTGGCGCAAGCTGGCGCGAATGGTGCGGCGCAGGTCGGTTTTCGGGCCGTTCTGATCGGCGCGCAGGCGACGCGTGCGGCGCAGGTCCAGCGGCAACACCAGGCGGCGGATTTCGCGCTTGGCCTCGGCGATTTCCGCAGCGCCCATCGCTTCGAAATCCATCTGCTGCAACCGCTCTTGTGCCGACACGGTCATTGTCATGTCGGTGACCGGCGGTTCGTCCTTTGGTCGATGCGGCTTATCTTTTTTGGATGCGAAAGCCTCCGCGACCCGGCGCGCGGCCGGGGGAGGGCGTTCGGCTTTCTTTTCTTTCTGCGCGTCCAGCAGCGCCATCGCCGCTGCTTGCTCCGCCGAGGAGGGATCGCGCCAAAACAGGGCAAAGGCCTGGTCGAATACATCCTGATGTTCGTGGCGGTGGATCATCGCGGTCCGCAACGCCGTGCGCGCCTGGGTTTTGGAGGCGAGGTCGATGCGGGTCAGCGCGTCCTGCGCGGCGATGCTCTCGGCCGGACCAACGGGCAGGCCGGCGCGGCGGAGCAGTCGCGCGAAGTGCATGACGTTGGCCGCAAGGCGTGGGTTCGGCTGGTTCAGCGGATCGTTGGCGCTCATTATCGGTCGCAATGGAAGCCATGCGGCGGGTTGGTGCAAGAGGGGAGCCGGTGTTCGATCCGTTGAACCGCCAATTACGGTATCCGTGGACCATGGTTGGCCGGGGTAACTTGCAGGGCAATCGGGTGAACGGAAAGCGACAGGGGGGCGGGTGTTGGGGGCTGGCTTCGATCCGGTGACGTTCCTAACATCGTTTGAGGTTTAGATACCCGGCTGTGTATAGGAATGCTGGATTCGGAAAATACTCAGTGACATCAAGACTGTATTTCGTATGCCGCAGACTCCGCCAATCGTCACTGCATTGCGTAACTGTTCCTCATTTTCTAAAGGATTCCCAGCGGTGGCGCGGTGCGCCGCTTTGATCGGCGGGTGCCTCGTCAACGGGGGCCGACGCACCAGAATGGTTCGCGTGTGGTTCGATCATGTCAGATCGACCGCCACGAAGCTGGTTGCCCAACGCCGCCGGCACCTTTAGGTTGCTGCTCGGATTTTGGAGTGTCCACCCGATGATCGGGACGCGATTCTGGCGGTTAAATGAGTTGCTGAAGCTATGCACCCGCGCGGTCGTGGCGTACCTGGGCGCACTGGTGACGCTTTCAGGCGTAGTCACGTTGTTCGTCGCGCAGGGCATGCGTAAGTCCGTGGTGGGCTCGATTGGTGACTTTCAATCTCGCATTGCCAAATCCGTGCCGTGTTCATTTCAGAACTTTTTGCGTAGTTTCGCCAGTATCGGCGTTCGCCGGCTTCCTTACAACGCCGCCATTTTTACCAGACCCGCGTAGTAACGGCATTGAAGACTGACTGGCATGACTGTGTTTTGGCGGGCAATGAGCGATGGTGTCAGCGTTTCCGTGAAGGTTCAACCGAAGTCGCGCCGGCCCGGCATTCAGGGCAGGGCGGGTTCTGCTCACGGCGCATGCCTGCGAATCGGCGTGAGCGAAGTCCCCGAAGACGGGAGAGCAAATCGCGCAGCCTGCGCGGCGCTGGCCGAGGCGCTTCACGTTCCAACCTCGTCGGTTGCCGTCACGCTCGGTCACACCAGCCGTAACAAAACGCTGCACGTCACGGGCGATGCAACACATCTGACCGCCATACTGGAGACATTGTGACCAAGCCCCTGACCGCCCCCATTATAGACGGCCGCATTATAGACGGTAAAGCTATCGCGGCAGCGCTGCGTGCCGAGATAGCCGTCAAAGTGTCAGCCGCCGGCTTCACGCCTGGCCTCGCCGTTGTGTTGGTAGGGGAGAACCCCGCCAGCACCGTCTATGTGCGCACCAAAGACCGTGCAGCGCGGGAGGCCGGTATCGCCGCGCGCACCATCCGCCTGCCCGCCGACACGACGCAGGCGGTCCTGTTGGCCACGATCGAGGCCCTGAACGGCGATGACACGATCGATGGAATCCTGGTTCAACTGCCATTGCCAAAGGGAATCGACTCACAGGCGGTCATCGCAGCGATCGACGCCGCGAAGGATGTGGACGGCTTCCATCCCACCAATGTCGGCCATCTGGCGGACGGCCGCCCTGGCCTGGTTCCGTGTACACCGCTAGGCGTTATGAAACTTCTCCGAGCGACCGGGGTGGAAATCTCGGGAGCTCGCGCCGTTGTTCTGGGCCGGTCCGCCATTGTCGGCCGCCCGATGGCCAGGCTGCTGCTTGCCGCGGATGCCACCGTGACCATCGCACATTCGCGGACACGCGATCTTCCGGCGGAGTGCCGCCGCGCCGACATTCTTATTGTTGCCGTGGGCCGGCCGGAGATAGTCCGTGGCGATTGGATCCAACCAGGCGCCACGGTGATCGATGTCGGGATCAACCGCCTTCCGGATGGCCGGCTGGTTGGCGATGTCGCATTCGACGAGTGTGCCGGAATCGCGGGGGCCATCACCCCGGTACCAGGCGGCGTGGGACCGATGACCGTGGCGTGCCTGTTGGAAAACACATTGACGGCCGCACTTCTCCGCCGGTGCCTCTGACGCAACACTGTCATTTTAGTTGGCAGGGTACATGAGGCGCATATTCTCGTATCGCAACGCCGATTCGTGGCACGGACCCGCCGATTTGTCGGCGCGTGCGGTAGCGATTTAACATGAATATTCAATTTACAGCGGGCGGCAACCTGCCCGCCCGGGGCCGCGCGATGCATGCCCCTCTCGACCATCCGGATTCTATCGCCTAACGTGGTACTTGACCGCCCCGGAAACGCTACCGGGGGGAGCAAAACGCGTTTGATCGGGAGCGATGATGACAAGTCTCAGCTATGCCGCACCCACTTCGGTGGACGATGCGGTTAAACTATTGGCCGGTTCTGCCGGTTTGGCGAAAGTTCTTTCCGGGGGAACTGATCTTCTGGTGCAAATGCGGTCCGGCCGCCTGAAGCCGGAACTGATCGTCGATACCAAGAAAATTCCGGGGATCATCGGCATCCGCGAGGAAAATGGCGCTTTCATTATCGGCGCGGGCACCCCCGGTGCGGTAGTCGAAGCCCATGCCGGCCTGAACGCCGCGTGGCCCGGCCTGGTGGAAGCGTTGGACCTGATCGGTTCGACGCAGGTGCAGGGCCGCTGTTCGTTGGCGGGTAATCTGTGCAACGCCTCTCCGGCCGCCGATAGCGTGCCGGCCTTGTTCGCCGCCGGCGCGACCGCGATCATCGTCGGCAGCAAAGGCCGTCGCGAAGTGCCGGTCGAGCAGATCCCGACCGGCCCCGGCCGTACATCGCTGGCCAAGGACGAATTCATCCTGGAGTTCAAACTGCCGGTACGTCCGGCACGGTCCAGCGACGCGTATTTGCGTTTCATTCCGCGGACGGAAATGGATATCGCGGTTGTCGGCTGCGGTATCAGCGTCACGCTCGATGCAAATGGCGTCTGCACCGCCGCCCGGGTCTCTTTGGGCGCCGTTGCCCCAACCGTGCTGCTGGTTCAGGAAGCTGCCGACGTGCTGATCGGGCACACGCTGGACGCCGACACGCTGGCGAAGCTGGATGCGGTGGCTCAGGCCGCTTGCAAGCCGATTACCGACAAGCGCGGCACCATCGAATATCGCACTAAGATCGCGGGCGTTCTGGCCCGCCGCGTTGCTGCGATCGCGTTCGATCGCGCCAACGGCATCAAGAACGGAAAGGCCCACTAAGATGGCAAAGACGTACGTATCCGCCACTATCAACGGCGAGTCCGCGGAATTCCTGTGCGAGACGCAACAGACCCTGCTCGATGTCCTGCGCGATGTCATCGGTCTGACCGGCAGTAAGGAAGGCTGCGGCTCGGGCGACTGCGGCGCCTGTTCGGTGATCGTGGACGATCGCCTCGTGTGCTCCTGCCTCATGCTCGGCGTCGAAGCCGAGGGCAAATCGATCACCACGATCGAAGGCATCGCCAACGGCGACACGCTGCACCCGATTCAGCAGAAGTTCCTGGAATACGCGGCGCTGCAATGCGGTTTCTGCACCCCCGGCCTGATCGTCGCCACCAAGGCGCTGCTGGACGAGAATCCGAACCCGACCGAAACCGAAGCGCGCTACTGGCTCGCCGGAAACCTGTGCCGTTGCACGGGTTATGACAAAGTCATCCGCGCCGTCATGGATGTAGCTGCCGATATGCGTGGGGAGACTGTTGCATGAACTATATCGACTCCAGTCTAAAAGTCGTTGGCACTCGTCCCATCCGTCCGGATGGGGTGGATAAGGTGACCGGACGCGCGGTGTTCGCAGCGGATACGCGGGCATCGGGAATGTTGTGGGGCAAGGTGCTGCGGTCGCCGCATGCCCATGCCAGAATCGTATCGATTGATACGACCAAGGCGGCGGCGCTGAAGGGCGTTTTTGCCGTCGTCAGCGGCGTCGATTTCCCCGAGATCGCCTCGGAAGAGGCGTTCGTCGGTGAAGGTCCGATGAATTTCCGCGATCTGTCGCTGAACTGCATGGCGCGCGATAAAGTCCTGTATGAGGGCCATGCCTTGGCCGCCGTCGCGGCAAGCACCCAGGCGATCGCCGATGAGGCGCTGGCGCTGATCGAGGTGACCTACGAAGTTCTGCCGCACGTCATCGACGTGGAAGATGCAATGGCTCCCGGCGCACCCGTGCTGCACGCCGACATGTTCACCTCCGGCGTGTCACCGAAGCCCGAGAAGCCGTCCAACATCGCCAAGGTCGTTACCTTCAAGAAGGGCGACGTGGAAGCCGGCTTCAAGGAAGCGGACGTCATCGTCGAGGGTAGCTACACCACCCAGCCGGTGCATCAGGCTTATATCGAGCCGCATGCGTGCCTTGCGAGCTATGCCCCCGACGGTCAGGTGCAGATCCACACCTCCACCCAGGGCCATTTCATGGTCCGCGCCTACACCGCCAAACTGTTGGGCATCAGCATGTCCAATATCCGGGTCAATCCGGCCGAGATCGGTGGCGGCTTCGGTGGCAAGACGTTGGTGTATCTAGAGCCGGTTGCCGTCACGCTGTCGAGAAAGTCGGGCCGTTCGGTCAAGATGCAGATGACGCGGGAAGATGTGTTCCGCGCCTCTGGTCCGACGTCCGGCGCCGCGATGACGGTCAAGATCGGTGCCAAGAAAGACGGCACCATCGTCGCCGCTCAACAGGTGCTGAAATTCCAGGCCGGCGCTTTCCCGGGATCGCCGATCGGGCCGGGCTGCATGTGCGGGTTCGCCATGTATGACCTGCCGAACGTCGATGTCGTTGGCTACGACGTGGTCAGCAATCGTCCGAAGGTCGCTGCCTATCGCGCCCCGGGCGCCCCGATCACCTCTTTCGCCGTCGAAAGCCTGATGGACGAACTGGCCATCAAGCTGGGCATCGACGCACTGACCCTGCGGGAGATGAATGCGGCGAAGAACGGCACGAAAACCCATTACGGGCCGGTCCACCAGAACATTGGATTTACCGCCGTTCTGGACGCCGTGAAGTCGCACCCGCATTGGAAGTCGCCGTTGAAGGAAGGCCACGGCCGCGGCCTGGCTACCGGCTTCTGGTTTAACATCGGCGGCGAATCCTCGGCGCAGGTGCATGTGAATGAGGACGGGACGGTTACCGCCGCGACGGGTAGCCCGGATATCGGTGGTTCTCGCGCCTCCATCGGCATGATGGTCGCCGAAGTACTCGGTGTGCCGGCGACTGCGGTTCGTACCATCGTCGCGGACACGGCGTCGATCGGCTTCACCTTCCTGACGGGTGGATCGCGGGTGACCTTCGCCACCGGCATGGCGGCCACGCAGGCCGCCGAAAAGGTGGTCGAAGACCTGAAGCGCCGTGCCGCACAGACCTGGGACATCCCGGTCGAAGCGGTCGAGTGGAAAGACGGCATGGCCTATCCGGCCGGTTCCAACGCCGGTGCGTTCGAGCCGTTGGATCTCGCTGCCCTGGCGCTGAAGGCCGGCCGCACAGGCGGGCCGATTCTCGCCGAGGTGTCGGTCAACGCCCAGGGCGCAGGCCCCGGATTTGGCGCCCACATCTGCGATGTGTCGGTCGATAAGGAAACCGGTCACGTCAAGATCGAGCGCTACACCGCGATCCAGGACGTCGGTAAGGCGATCCATCCCAGCTACGTCGAAGGCCAGATCCAGGGCGGTGCCGCGCAAGGCATCGGCTGGGCGTTGAGCGAGGAATACATCTACAACACCAAAGGCCAGATGGAGAACGCCGGGTTCCTCGACTACCGGGTACCCGTCGCCTCCGACATGCCGATGATCGAGGCGGTGCTGGTGGAAGTGCCCAACCCGCGTCACCCGTTCGGTGCCCGCGGTGTGGGCGAAGTGCCGATCATCCCGCCGATGGCCGCGATCGCCAATGCCATCCGCAGCGCGACCGGACTTCGTATGCCGGATCTGCCGATGTCGCCGCCGAAGATCCGCGCAGCGCTCGACGCGGCCGGATAAGTGCCTACAGTCGTCCTCTCCTCGGGCTCCGCTGTCCAGCAGTTTACTGCTGGCCAGACGGAGTTCGAGGTTGAGGCGACCACGTTCCGCCGGCTGATTCTGGAATTGGAGCGGCGGTTTCCCGGCCTGGGCAAGCAGGTCGAGGAAAGTATGGCAATCGCCATCGACGGCGAGATTTTCCAGGACGCCTATTCGGCGGAGTTAAAACCGGGTAGCGAAATCTATCTGATTCCAAAGATCGGGGGCGGCTAACCCGGCTTTGCCGCCCCTCAATGCGATTCATTTTGCGTCAGGAGCGTTTTCAGGCTGACCGGAATATTGCCGGTATCCCCGCGTCGTCTCGGTTCGGCTCGCCCGCGCCATCTATCCTGGCACGATGCTGGTGGAGGTGGCACGGAAGATATTGCGGGGCATGCACGCATCTCTGCAACAGCTTACAAGATTGATGTGTTGACGGCCATCTGGAAACGTTCCGATTTATCATAGCCCAGCTTGTCCGGGTTAGGATGAAGGGTCGTTGGATCCTTTCCAATGACGGCGAAAAGACTCCAGGAAAATTCGGCGTTGCGGGCTGATGCCGGTAGTCGAGTCGGGCCGCGACGAAGCACGGATAAACCCGTTGCCCATTGGTCTGTGACCCGCCCTGGAACGGTGACGAGGCAGGCATCCTCACCCGATCAGGCAAACAGCGCCTGCTGCACCTTTCCCTCGAAAAACCCTGGATATGCCGCGCATTGCGAGAGGCGGCGGCGATGCCGGTCGCAATGCTTCCGTCAAGATGCCGCCCCCGCTTCTCGTCACGCGAAACCTCCCGTATATCGATTTTTGGAAACGGCCCGGATAGGTCGCCTGAATCCAGCCTGTGGGCCAAGTTCGTACCCCAAAACGTCATCGACGCCGCGCAAACTCGACCACAGACCTGTTTCCCGGAGACTGTCTGGGCAAACTAAAGGTGTATCTGGGTAGTTACCATATTTTCAAAGGTAGGAATCGTAATTTTGCGCCTGTCCTAACGATGAGCGGGCGCATTCTATGCGCCAAACCATATGCCGGCTGGCTTCACACGATTGTCTGACCGCTGGTTCGCCGATGCTGCCTTGGGTGGCTGTGTGCATGCTATTTGCCGCGGCCGTCAAAATTTCTCATCGTATCGTGAGCAGTGATAGCATTGGTTTTTAACCGATTTCTAGCAATACTTGCTGTAGAGTAAAAATTGCTGGACTCGATAGGATTGGCTTGACCGGAACCAAGCGATTACAATGCGTAAGATGAGTTTTCACATAGAGCTGGAATAGCAAAAATTGCCGAACGACATTGGTTTGAATGCCACGCCAGATGGTTTACTGGAGGAGTTGATTTCATTGGACGCCGTAAACCGTGAAACACAAAAAGACCTGCTCCGTTGGTTCCGCGGTGCGCCAGTTCGTATGCCGCGTTCGCGTCCGGAGTTATTTCAGCTTCTGGCGTTATACACGCCACATATCGGTCTTGCTGAATTTCTGCGGATGATCGACTTCACCGGCGTAACCCCGATCCAGGTTTATCAGGTCGTGCTTGGCCGTCCTCCGGAATCGGTTGCTGTTGCGCTACCGCATGCGGAATACGATGCTCGGGAGCATTTTCGCGGCGCCCTGTTGTCGAAGGAGTTCCGTCAAACCATTCAGACGTCATTTCTGCGGGCGTTTCCAGAGAAAGGACGCGACGTTTTCATCCACATTCCCAAATGCGCAGGCACTGATCTGATTCTCAATCTTGGTCATCGCTCCGTGCCGTTGCCGACCATGCTTGCGCACGAAAATTCGACCACGAGCACGGAGTTTCTGGAGATTGTCGGCGGTCTGGCGCGCGCCGCGATATCGGGCGATCGGCTGTTCGCGTATGGCCACATGGAACTGGGCGAATTTGTCGAATGGGTCGGGATTCGTCCCGACGATCGTATCTTCACGGTACTGCGCGATCCCATGGATCAGATGATTTCGCAGGCGAACTATGTTGTGGGGCGTATAAGGCAGGACCCTAACGGACATGATCCCGACGCCGCTGAGTATTTGCGCCTTCTCGGGCTGACGAAGCTACCGGAAGGCATGATCCCGGAGGATTTTAAGGATATGACGGTCAAGGCGTTGCTCAATCCGTTGATAGCCGAACCAAACCGAACGTGCTTCTACCTTGGGCGGGGCTCTC
Organism: Rhodopila sp.; assembly: GCA_025355085.1. Classification (GTDB taxonomy): domain Bacteria; phylum Pseudomonadota; class Alphaproteobacteria; order Acetobacterales; family Acetobacteraceae; genus Rhodopila. The sequence goes on along the minus strand of JANXLQ010000314.1, from coordinate 2,468 downwards.
AGACTCGCTATGCGCCGGCGATGGCTAACCTGATTATCCATAACGTTGAAATAACAACGACGCAGCTTTACGATCGCTGGCTTAAGGACCGCTGGGGCATTCAAGAAAGCGCGCGGCATAACCGGTCGGAGTCAATTCTTCCCAACGCCGAGGCACGCCGCCTGTGCGGCGCAGTTTTGGCTGATGAGATACAGGAGGACCAAAAGCTCTACGACGTCGTGTGCTGGGCGCTGCGCCAATCGGGGGCGGCCTCGGTCACTGGACAGGATATCGCGCGACTGCTGGGGCCGCCGTTAACCGAAACACTGCCGGCAAACACAATTCCGCCTTTAGCTGAATTGGCAGGCGTCAGGCCTGCCGGCGCCAAGATCCTGGTGGCCGAAGACGCAGAACATGTGGAAATGTATCTGGCCCCGGTGTCGATCGATGTTCCGGGACAAGCCGAAGTGGAAACCATTCTATCGATAGATGTCATGGCTAACACCGGGGTTGAAAATTATTTACTCGAAGGCTGGGGGTTGCCTGAGGAGAGTTTTACCTGGACGGTTGCCGAACATTGCACGATCCGTTTGCCGCCTTTGCTGGGGAATGGGTATTTCATCTTTCGTATGGTTGTCAGCCCGCTGGTGGTCGAGGAACGTCTGCGATTCCAAGCTCTTGAGCTGACGATCGACAGAGAGTTGCTGGGTTCCTGCAAGCTGAAAGTCCAGTCGGTGATCGAAGTGCGGTTACCGCCTCTGCCGATCCAGGACGACGAGCCGGTGACGATCGTGCTGCATCTGCCAAACGCGGCGCGACCAAGCGAGATCACCAATTCAGATGATCGCCGGTTACTGGGTTTGGCGGTGCATAGCATGATGGTCTTCCGCGTCGGGCCCGGCGGCGGGTGAATTGTCATTGTGGTCGTTCGTAACGGCTGGACCGATTCCTGCCATTGGCAAATAAACAACAGGTGCTCCGGATAGCCGGAACAAGCGGCCTCCGCGATCAAACCTGCGCGGGGCTGTAGCTTTTTAGAAACATCGTAATCGATGCGTCCACCACTTCATCGATGTCCCTCTCCGGCGGATCGGGCAACATCTCCAACTTTCGCCGCAGCACGAGTCTGGTTTGGCACAGATTGAAGAACTGTTCTGCGGCGAATGCCGGATCGGGCACATTCAATCGGCCGCGCCTTGTTTCCTCCGCCAGCCAGTCCGCCATGAAGCCAATCGCGCGGGCGGGGCCGGATTCGAAAAAACCGCGCGCGAGGTCGGGGAATTTGGTCGCCTCGGCGATCACCACGCGATAGATCGCCAGGCCGACGTCCGACAGCATCATCTGTACCATGCGTTTGCCGATACCGCGCAGCACCTCCGCCGGATCGCCGTCGTGGTTTGCGCCGTCGAACACCCGCGCCAGGGTTTGCTGACATTTTTCCCCCACATAGGCGGTGAACAGCGCGGCCTTGCTGTCAAAATGATTATACAGCGTGCCTTTCGACACACCGGCGATGGCGGCAATCCGAGCCATGCTGGCGCCTTCGTAGCCGTCTGCGGCGAACACGGTCGCGGCGCCGGTCAGTATCTGGACCCGTTTTTCCGGGCCTAAGGCGATTTCGACATCCATTGAACCAACCATCCTGCGCAGGCGTCATATTGACAACCTGAATAACTCCATTACCTGTCCTATTTCATTGACCGAACGGTTCGGTCAATGCCCACTCTACTTTTTGCGGTCTCATCACGGAGCGCTATTTATGGACGATATGACCCGTGACCTGAGGCAACGGGACGCTGAGCAACGGATACCCCCCCAAAAACCGAACGGTGGGAAGCGGTTGCTCGGTATCGCATTTGGCGGTCTTGTGGTCTTGGGCATGATCGTGGGCGGCGTTTGGTACTGGCTGGAAGCGCGGCATTTCGAAAGCACTGACGACGCTTCGATCGATGCTCACACGACCCAAATGGCGCCTCGGGTGGCCGGGCAGGTGACGAAACTGCTGTTCACCGACAACCAGCATGTCACGGCGGGCCAAACGTTGGTGCTGATCGACCCCCGAGATTATCAGGCGAAATTGGATCAGGCGAAAGCGCAGCAGGTCAGTGCCGAGGCCAGTGTGCAACAGGCCCATGCACAGGTATTCGTCCAACAGGCCAGTGTCGATCAGGCGGCCGCTAATGTGCGTGTCGCGGAAGCCGGCTTGTTGCAAGCCAGGCAGGATTACGACCGGTTCCAAAAAATTAACCCGAATGCGGTCAGCCGCCAGCAGATAGAGGCTACAACGGCGACGTTCCATTCGGCGGAGGCCAAGTTGGACGCCAGCCGCCAAACGGTGGGCGGGGCGCAGGCCTCGGTGCGTTCGGCCGGGGCTCAGGTATTTGCGGCAGAGGCATCGTTAAAGCAGGCCGAGGCTACCGTTCAAGCGGCGGAGTTGCAGATTTCGTATTGCACGATGGTGGCCCCGATGGCCGGGATCGTGACCCATC
>JANXLQ010000236.1 GCA_025355085.1 Rhodopila sp. | reverse complement strand
CCGGCAACCCACGACTTTCTGGGCCGAAACAAGCAAAGTCGTGGGTGGCCGGGCCAAGCCCGGCCATGACATATCGGGATAAGTCCGTGACTGTTTTCTAAAGTCGGCGCTTAGCGCGCGTGTTCCGGTCACTGTCCCGGCGGCAGAGCTAAAGGAGCCGGCCCTTAGCGCATCGGCCGAAAAAACGACCGCCCGATCCGCCGCCCTGCACGCTGCGATATTGGCCCGCAACGCCTTTAGCGCCGCAGGATCGTTCTCGATAAAGCAGGCGGAGGCCGCTCCGCGCGACAGCGCTTCCAGCCCCAGCGCCCCGGTTCCGGCGAAGACATCCAGCACAACGGCGCCCTCGATCGCCTCGCGCCCCCCCCATTCCGCATGCAACAGCATGTCGAACAGCGCCTGACGCACCCGATCCGCCGTGGGGCGAGTCCCCTGCCCCGGCGGCGCGACCAACGCCCGGCCCCGCCAATCCCCAGCGACGATCCGCATGTTACCGGTGGCGCGCCGGCATGGGCGGTGCGCCGGCGCCGGCCGGTAACTGTTCGCGCAGGACGCGCGCGGGGATTTCCTCGATACCGCCGCGCTCCAGGGTGCCGAGCTGGAAAGGCCCGTAGGCGACCCGGATCAGGCGAGACACCGCTAATCCGAGATGGTCCATGACGCGACGGATTTCCCGGTTGCGGCCTTCCTTCAGGCTGACGGTGAGCCAGGTATTATCGCCCTTCGTGGCATCGACCGCCGCATCGATCGATCCGTAGCGGACACCCTCGACCGTCACGCCGTCCGCCAAAGCCTTTATAGCCGCCGCGTTCGGCACACCGAACACCCGCACCCGATAACGCCGCAACCATCCGGTCGCCGGCAGTTCCAGCGTGCGGGCCAGACCACCGTCGTTGGTCAGCAGCAGCAGCCCCTCACTGGTCAGATCGAGCCGTCCGACGCTGATCACGCGCGGCAACTGCTGTTTCAGCTTGTCGAAGACGGTTGGCCGGCCCTCGGGGTCTTTGTGCGTGGTCACCAGGCCTTCCGGCTTGTGATAGCGCCATACGCGGGTGCGATCCGGCTGATCCACGACCTTGTTTTTCACCTGCACCACATCGTCCGACGTGACGAAGGTGGCCGGGTGAGTCACCTTTTTGCCGTTCAGGCTCACCAAGCCGTCAGCCAGCATTTTTTCGGCATCCCGCCGGCTGGCGACTCCGGCTCGGGATAGCCATTTGGCAATCCGATCGCCACGGGGTTCTTCGGTTTCACTCATAACGCGCGTGCCCCAATGTCCCGGCGACAGAAACCTTCCGGCCAATTAATCGCATCTACCCCGGCATAGGCGCGATCACGCGCCTGCTTTAGGTCCGGTGCGGTGCCGCAAACCGTCAGGACTCGGCCACCCGCCGCCAGGATCGTTCCATCGGAACCTGCTTCGGTGCCTGCATGAAAGACCGATACCCCCGTCTGCGCAGCGGCGGCTTCGAGACCTGCGATCACCGAGCCACGCTCCGGAGCCTCCGGGTATCCCCTCGCAGCCATAACGACCGCGACTGAAGCCTGGTCGTTCCAGCGCAGGTCAAAATCCCCGAGTTCACCATCGCAGGCGGCCTGTAGCGCCGGTAACAGATCGGACTTCAAGCGGGCGAGCAGCACCTGACACTCCGGATCGCCAAATCGCACATTGAATTCGATCAGTTTCGCCCCTTCCTCTGTCAACATAAGACCGGCGAACAGGATACCGCGAAATGGCATGCCCTTGCGCACCATTTCCTTCAGGGCCGGGCGGATGATCTTGTCCATGCAGGCCTGTTCCAGTTCGGGCGGGAAACTGGGAACCGGGCTGTACGCCCCCATGCCGCCGGTATTCGGACCGGTATCGCCGTCGCCAACACGTTTGTGGTCTTGCGCCGAACCGAGCAGCAGGGCGTCCTCGCCGTCGCATAGTGCGAAGAGGGAGACTTCCTCGCCGGCCAGGCATTCCTCGATGACGACGGCGGCGCCCGATTCGCCAAATACCTTCTGGTCCATCATGGCGTCGATCGCAGCCAGGGCTTCGTCCTCGGTCATCGCGACGACGACACCTTTGCCAGCGGCCAGTCCGTCGGCCTTCACCACAATCGGGGCACCGCGCCGCCGGACGAATTCGCGTGCCGAGTCGGCGTTTTCGAATCGCTCCCACAGGGCGGTCGGAATGCCGGCGGCGCCGGCGATTTCTTTCGTGAATGTCTTGCTGCCTTCAAGCTGTGCCGCCGCCCGGGTTGGGCCGCAGCAGGGAATGCCGGCGGCCTCCATCGCATCCGTCAGGCCGGCGACCAATGGGGCCTCGGGTCCGGGAAAAACCAGGTCAATGGCGTTGTCCTGGGCGAACCCGACCAGCGTTGGGATGTCCAGGGCGTTGATGTCGATACACTCGGCCACCGCCGCGATTCCGGGATTGCCGGGCGCGCAATACAGCTTGGTCAACAGCGGACTGCCGGCAATGGCCCAGCACAACGCGTGCTCCCGTCCGCCCGATCCGACGACCAGCACTTTCATCGAAGACTCCTTACCCGGTTCCATGCGGCCACGCCGTAGCATAGGCTAGGGATATGGACGACCCACGCCCCACCACCGTTACCAATATGCCTGAATACACCGTTTCCGAGATCTCGGGGGCGGTGAAACGCACGCTGGAGACAACTTTCGGCCGCGTGCGCGTACGCGGGGAGCTGACGGAGGTGAAGCGATACCCGTCCGGCCACATCTATTTGTCGCTTAAGGACGAAAATTCCAAGATCTCCGGCATCGTTTGGAAAGGGTCCGTGTCCCGCCTGGGCATGGTGCCGGAGAATGGCATCGAGGTGATCGCCACAGGCCGCATCACCTCCTACGCCGAACGATCCTCCTACCAGTTAATCATCGAGCGGATGGAATACGCCGGCGCCGGCGCGCTGCTGGCGCGAATCGAGATGGTCCGGCAGCGTCTGGCAGCCGAAGGTATCTTCGACGCCGGCCGCAAGCAGGCGTTACCCGTGCTGCCTCGTGTCATCGGCGTCGTCACCAGCGAACGCGGCGCGGTGATCCAGGACATCAAGATCACCATCTCCCGCCGCTTCCCCACTACGATCCTGGTCTGGCCCGTGCCGGTGCAGGGTGACGGCGCGGCGGAACGGATCGCTGCCGCCATCGCCGGCTTCGATGCCATGCCGGCAGGTGGCGATCCGCCGCGGCCGGACGTGCTGATTATCGCACGGGGCGGTGGCAGCTTAGAGGACCTGATGGCCTTCAACGAGGAAATCGTCGTCCGCGCCGCTGCGGCTTGCCGCATCCCGCTGATTTCCGCCGTTGGGCATGAAACCGACACCACGCTGATCGATTTCGTCTCCGACCGCCGTGCGCCCACCCCGACCGCCGCCGCCGAGATGGCCATTCCAGCCCGCACCGATCTGGTCGCCGATTTGCTGCAAAAGGCGTCCCGATTGATCGGGGCGTTGAACCGGCTGACGCAGGAAAGCCGTTTGCGCCTGACACGGGCGGAACGGGGCATCCCCGATCTGCCCGCCCTGCTGGGTGCGGCCCGCCAGCGGCTGGATGACCGAGCGGAACGGGCGTTGATGGCATTGCCGGGGTTGGTGGCGCGGCGGCGCGTGGTACTGACCTCGGTCGAACGCCGCCTGCCCGATCCGCGCAGCCTGACCTCGGCCGCTCGGGAGACCATCCGGGATCGGGCGTTGCGATTGCGGCTGGCAGCGCCGGGGTTGGTCGCGGCGCGGCGTTCCGGTTTGGATATGGCGTCCCAGCTTCTCACCGGTGCGGCGCATCGCGCCCTGGCGACACTGCGCGGGAAAGCCCAGCGCGTTTTAGGACGGATGTCCGAGGCACCGTTGCGGTCATCGGTGCGGGAGGCTCGGGCCCATCTTTCTGGTCTCGGCGCGCGGTTGGAAACGGCGTCGCCAATGGCGTTGCTTCAGCGCGGGTATGTGTTGGTCACGAACCCGGCGGGTGTGCCGGTGACGAGTGCCGCCGCCGTCAAACCCGGCGGAAAGCTGCGCCTGCACTTTGGCGACGGTGAGGTCGATGCGGTTGCCCACGGAGGAACAGGACGCGGGCGGGGTGCGGCGGCGCAGGAAACTTTGCCACTGTGACCCTTGAGGTCAACGCCTGACGGGCGGTGGTTGTGGCATCCAGCCGATCTCGTTTTGGCAAAGCGGACGCCTTGAACACAGCCGTCATGGCGGGCGAAGGCCCGCCATCCACGCCTTTCGGCGTCCCAGGCCAGGAAAAACCGTCGATAGCGAGCCTTCGCCCGCCATCGGAGCGGTATCGCGTCATTGTTCGATCGTCCGTTCGGAGAAATTACCCTTGCAAAATCGGGACGATTTTGCTAAGAACATTTCATGAATCACTCACCCTCGACATGAGCAACAACCCCCTGGACCGCCTGCCCGCTTACGACCGGGTTTCTATCCGCGCAGTCCTGGTACAGGACGGCGAGGACCCGTCGGCGGCGCTGGCGGAAGCCGGCATATTCGATCCGATCGCGATTCCGGTAATGTTGGGCGATGGGGCCGATTTGTCCGGCACGCTGCTGGGCGATGGCATCACGCCGAACCTGATGGCGGTCCTGGAAATTGTGCGGAACGACAGTTCTGCCGCCGGACGCGGCGATCAGAAATAAAACCGGCCCAAATCATACGCGATTCATGGAGCAACAGGCTAAAACGACTCTATCCGTCAAGGATTTTTTCAGTCTCTGTCCTGGCCCCAAGCGTAAGCGGCAGCGGTTATAATTTAGCACCCTTCGAAGTCAGATAGAAATCCAGCGCCGCTGTCGGCCCAAACCGCATCATGACCGGTCGATAGCCGGCATGATCCGATCGGCACGGTCGAACGCAGCTTTGATCCGATCGAGCCGCTCCCCGATGATTTCCCGCTCGGTCGTGTGGGTCAGGACATAAAATTCGTCATCCTGGATGGCTTGGAGAACGCGCCGGCCAACGACTTCAGGGGCGAGCATCCCCGTCGCGAAAGCCGATTTCAGGGCCTCCTGCTCCGGCCGGCTATAGGTCCCGCCAAAACGTTCCGGCCTTGTCGCGGCGGAAGCGAATATCGCCGTGTTCACCCCGCCCGGACAGACAACCGACACGCCGATGCCGGAACCTTTAAGTTCTTGTTCGAGCGCCTCGGAAAGCGCCAGGACGGCGTATTTCGTCATGGCGTAGGCGCCCTGATTACGGCCTTCGCGAACGAACAGACTTGATACGGAACCGGTGTTGACGACGTGGCCGCCCTGCCCGTGGCTGCGAATCATCGGCACGAAAGTACGGATACCGTTGATGACGCCCTTAATGTTGACGCCGATCACCCAGTCCCATTCTTCCAGTGACACGTTCTCCAGCGGCGTGGCATGCATCGCGACCCCGGCGTTGTTGACCGCGATGTGGAGTGCGCCAAACGCCTCCAGCGCAACTTTGCCCGCCGCCGCGACTGAGTCCGCGTCGGACACGTCGATCGTTACCCCAATCGCTCTGACACCGATCGACGCGATGGTTTTCCGAGCGGCCTCCAATGGTTCCGGGCGCAGATCGGCCAGCACGATGTTCGCACCCGCATGGGCCAGCGCTTTTGCGATGCCAAATCCGATACCGGACGCCGCACCCGTTACGATAGCGGTCTTGCCTTTGAAGTCACGCATTTTGGAATCCTTACCCTGTCGTTGCGCGGAGCGCCGTTCCAGCCGTTAGCACGGTTGCGGAAATTGCCGCCTTTCTGCGCTTCTCGCAATGACACTGTGCGCGGGACCGCTCTTGACCGATCCCGCGCGGTTTGCCTATTCGGCCGCCATTTCCTTGAACGTCTCGATTGCGGTCAGCAACGCCTCCCGCACCAAAGGCGCCCCGACATAGCCGGCGAGGTGCAGCAGCGCCTCGGACAATTCATCCTCGGTCCAGCCTTCGTTGCGGGCGAAGCGCAGATGCACCTTGAGTTCCGGGTCGCGTCCCTGCGCCGCATCTGAAATGACGCAGATCAGCGCGCGTGTTTTTAGATCGAGGCCAGGTCGCGTCCACAGCGAACCGAAAATCGCTTCCTGGGTGTAGGCAGCGAATTTCTCCATGATCGGATGCTTGTAAAGCCCGTTATCGAGCTTGTCGGCATAAGCGTCGCCCATCAGCTTGCGGCGCATCGCCTTGCCTTTAGTGCGTAATTCGTCAGCCATGATTGTTCTCCCTCCCGTTGGTCGAATGAGTGTCCGACAAGAATCCGCGTTTGGCTAGACCGAGCGGAGACCGTCCTGCCGTTCAATACAATCTACGATTTCGGGAACGTCTTTGCCGGTGCGGATGTTGGCGAACATGAAGGGGCGATGTGCGAATGCCATAGACGGCACCTGCTATGATAAGCGATCGTGCCGGACCACTGACACGACACCACACGGCACGGCACGACACGATCCGAACCATCTGTTTGCCCGGACATTCGTCCCCATTCGTAACAGTGCCCGGGTTCCGTCGCACCGATGTCTCATTCGCCGATACCGGCCACGATTTTGGCGTGCTGGCGAAATCGGTTTAGACTCCGGGCCGGAAACGTAATCAGGGGAAACCGATGGCTAAAATCATTATCGCTGAAAATCCATTGAACGAAATCGGCATCGCGAGAGAACTGTTGCCGCCCAGCCTGGACGCGGTTGTCGCCCGTCACGGCACGCCGGAATTTCAGGCAGCCCTCGCCGATGCCGTCTGTCTGGTCGGCTTTGGCGACGGCACGATGGACGACGCCTTCTACAAATCCGCCCCGAACTTAAAATTGGTGCAACTTCTCTCCGCCGGCTATGATCGCTGCGATATCGAGGCCGCCCGACGGGCCGCGGTGCCGATCTGCAACAACGGCGGCGCCAATTCCACCGCGGTGTCGGAGCATGCGATCCTGCTGATGCTGGCGGTATGCCGGCGCATCGTCTGGCAGCACGCGAACGTCGCGGCCGGCCGGTGGCGTGGCAATAATGTCGATGACATCAAGCTGTACGAACTCAAGGGCCGCACGCTTGGCATCGTCGGCCTCGGCACCATCGGGAAGAAGACCGCCCGCCTCGCCCAGGCGTTCGGCATGCATGTGCAATACTACGACACCACCCGCCTGACCGAAGAACAGGCCGATGACCTGGGGGTGCGGTTCTCGCTGTTCGAGGAAGTTCTGCGCACCTCCGACATCGTGTCGCTGCATGTGCCGCTGAGCAAACAGACGAAGCACATGATGGGCGCGGCGCAGTTCAAGATGATGAAGCCGGCCGCCTACCTGGTGAACACCTGCCGCGGCCCGGTCGTGGACGAGGCCGCCATGATAGAGGCGCTGCAAACCGGCACCATCGCCGGCGCCGGTTTGGATGTGTTCGATCAAGAGCCACCGCCGCCCAACAACCCGCTGTTCGCGCTACAAAACGTTGTGCTGACCGCACATTTCGCCGGCCCGACCCAGGACAACCAATACACCCGCTTCCGCAACGCGTTCGACAACTGCCAGCGTGTGATCCGTGGCGACAAGCCGCTTTGGGTCATTCCTGAACTGAGGGACTAACCGCCTGCTTCGCTGGCCGTGTCTCCGGCATGGCCAGCCAGACCGTTAAAAAGCCAACCAGGCCCACACCCGCCAGTGTCATGAAGGCAACCTCCATTCCAGCGGCATCGGCGATACCGCCGGACATCGTCGTGCTGACGGCGGCGCCCGCAAACATCGCCAGCCCCAATATCCCCATGCACAGGTTAAAGTGGGAGGTTCCCAAACTTAGGTCTGCCGCCAAAAGGGGCAGCAACACTCCGAACACGGCCGCGCTGACGCCGCTGACGGCCTGACCCATCACCAGCGGCCACGATCCCGGCAACACCGCCAACAGCAAACCGCGTAACGGCAGCGCTCCCCATCCTATCAGCAATAACCGTTTGCGGCCGATCCGCTCCGCTGCCCTTCCGACCCAGGGCGACATCGCAGCCACGATTAACTGCGGCACGACAATACAGGCCGCGATAATCAGGTTGGCGAAATGTCCGGCCCGCATGGTCACCGCCGAACCCGCCAAAGGCAGCATAGCGGCATTGGAAAGGTGGAACAGCATCACACACAGACCGAAAATCAACAGCCGGCGATCCGCTAAAAGTCTCTTCAATCCGGCAAAATCCATACCCGCACTGGTCGTCTGCTCCCTCGCATGGGGCTCTGACCGGATCGACCACAGTGCGACAAGTGCCGGCACGCACAGTGCCGCGGTCAGCAGAAACACGAATTGCGACGAAAAATACGCTCCCGTCACGCCCATCACCGCCGCCGCCAACCCGTTACCAATCGCTGCATAACGTGCGTTGCGCCCCAGCCGCTCCCCCAGTCCCGCATGACCTGCCAAATGCAGGCTGATCGCGGCGATCGACGGAGTGATCACGCAACTTGCAAACCCGTGCAGCATCTGCGCGATCAGCACAGGCAGTTGCTGCGGCTGAACCGCCAGCAACAGTGCCGCGGCGATGATGCCAACCAGCGCACCCGATGCCGCCGTCCGCTTGTTTCGCATCGAGTCCACCAGTATCCCGGCGGGAAGCTGGCTGATCAGCGAGGTCATTGTGCCCAACGTCAGGGCAAAGCCGATCTCGACCTGGGTCCACTTATGCGTTGTCAGATAGACCGCGACGAATGGCCCGAACCCGGTCTGCACATCCGCGACAAAAAAGCTAACCAGATCGAGTGACCGATTGCTGCCGGGCCAGGAGAAAGACAACCGTTGCACCTCTGGCTCAGGGCGATGGAGGAATGGGTTCGGCCGGCGACACGACCGACGCCGCTCGGTTTGGATTACGGAACTCGGGCGTTGCCTTGATCTGATCCTGCGTCATATCCAACGCGATCTTGTGGCTGGCATCGGCCGGAGTGAAATGCAGGGCAGCCCAATGCACCGCCACCTTGCGATTGCCGACCCCCATAAATCCGCCGAAATCAATAACGGCGGCCTGCGGCTGGCCGTTCGCATCGACGAGTACATCGACCAACCGGCCGATATCCTTGCCGTCCAGATCGGTGACACGCTGCCCCAGGATGGCCCCCGCCTCCTCAGGAGCCACTGACTGAACCGGGTTCGGTGGCGCCGATTCGTCTGCTGTGACAACTGAAGCGGCCAGCAGACCTGTGGCAAATCCAGCAATAATAGCTGTTCGTCGCATCCTGGCCTCCTGACCGGTGGGCAGAGTCAGCGCCGAATGGGCGCCGATCAAGCAGTCGTTTGGTGCTTGCCGATCACGTTGTATTGGGGCCGGGGATCGGTTGGACCCGCCGTCCAGTCGATAATGAGGCCAACGCGATACCGGCGGCGATAAGAGCTATCCCTACCGCATGGTAGATTTGGAAGCTTTCGTGGAGAAAAATCACCGCGAGGATGCTGCCGAACAAGGGCATGAGGTGCAGCGATTGACCGGCTGGGCCGGAGCCGATCAGTTCCACCCCGCGGTTGAATAAGAGATAGGCGACGAAGGACGGCAGCACAGCGGTGTAGGC
>JANXLQ010000198.1 GCA_025355085.1 Rhodopila sp. | reverse complement strand
CGCCAGCGTTTTGGAAAACGCCGGCATCCAGGTGAACGCCATCCACGGCAACAAGAGCCAGCCGCAACGTGAGAAAGCCCTGCGCGACTTCCGCAGTGGCCGGGCCCGCGTTCTGGTTGCCACGGACATCGCCGCGCGCGGCATCGACGTGACGGGCATTTCCCACGTCATCAACTTCGACCTGCCGGTTGAAGCCGAAAGCTACGTCCATCGCATCGGCCGCACCGCGCGCGCCGGCGCCGCGGGCATTGCGATCAGCTTCTGCGATCCGTCCGAACGGCCGGTTCTGCGTCAGATCGAACGGCAGATGAATTTCTCGATCGCTATCGTCGGCGACGCGCCGCCGCCGATGACGCATCAGCAGAGCCGCCCGTCTGCTCCGGGTCAGGCCCAGCGTCGTAAGTACAACGACCGTGGCAATCGGGGCATGCGTTCCGCAGCGTAACAACCCGTCATGGCGGGCGCTTGCCCGCCAACCACGGACTCTGGCGCAAAGCAAATGACGACTCTCTATATCGACGGCGATGCCTGCCCGGTCCGCGACGAGGTCTATCGTGTCGCGGACCGGCTGGGCTTGCCGGTTTTCGTCGTGGCCAATGGGTCGCGGCCAATTCGCCCGCCGGGGCGGCCGAACGTGACCATGATCACGGTCGAGGCCGGTGCCGATGTTGCTGACGACTGGATCGCCGAACGCTGCACCAAAGCCGATGTTTGCATCACCAGCGACATCCCGCTCGCCTCGCGCTGTCTTGCCAAGGGTGGGCGCGCACTGGCTTCGAATGGAAAAATCTGGACCCCCGATAATATTGGCAGCGCACTCGCCGGCCGAGAGGTCGGGCGTTACCTGCGCGAGATGGGGATGAACACTGGCGGCCCAGCGCCGCTGACAAAGCAAGATCGCTCGCAGTTTCTCAGCGCGTTGGATACATTGGTGCGGGCGGCGCAACGGGAACGAATCGGATGACGAATAAGGTGCTTGGAGTGTTGGGCGGCATGGGGCCGTTGGCGAGTGCCCATTTCATGCTGCGGCTGACACTGCTGACCCCGGCTGACAAAGACCAGGACCATATTCCGGCTGTGCTGTGGTCCGATCCCCGCATTCCTGACCGCGCAGTTTCCCGGCTGGGTGGCGGACCCGATCCACTGCCCTGGCTGATGCGCGGCATCGACGGACTGCGCGCTGCCGGGTGCGGCGCGATTGCCATTCCCTGTAACACCGCGCATGGATGGTTCGAGCCGATGGCGCGCGATGCCGGAATGCCGATCCTGCACATCGTCGATGCAACCGCGGCCGACCTTCGGCGTATCGGGATTGCCCCTGGCCGGATTGGCCTGATGGGCACTCAACTGACTCTGTCGATGAAGCTGTTTCAGGATCGTCTCGCCGCGCAGGGATGGGATATTATCGAACCGGACCCGGTACAGATGGAACGGCTGGTGACGCCGGCGATCGCGGCAGTCAAAGCCAACCGCGTGGCCGAGGCGCATCATCCACTGGTCGAGGTCGTCAACAGTTTGGCGGCTCGCGGTGCCTCTGCTGTCGTCTTGGGGTGTACGGAAATCCCGCTGGCTATCCTGGCTGGGCCGGCCGAAGGAATGCATGTGCCTGTCGTGGACACCATCGACGCGCTGGCTCGTGCGTCGATCGCCTGGGCGCGCGGCTGAAAACCGAATTTGATAAGCCAAATTACCAGAAGGCGGCGTTGTCCGACTGCTGACGCAGCCATTTTTAGCGCGTTAACGGTTTGTTGGGTGCTTGCGTGTTACACCGGGAGCGTAGGCACCGGAGCCTGACATGGCCGGCCCGAACCGCATTCCGCCGCTCATCGACAGCGGGCGATCTTCTGGCGATATATTCTCACCCCGGCCTGCGCAAGCTTTTGCGGATAGCCGGAGTGCCAGCCCCGATCAGCCAGCCAGACGATTCGCCAGCGCCTTCTGAAACTCCTCCATCATCATGAAACCAGCATCCGCGCGGCAGGATGCCTCGGTTTCCGCGAGGATTTCGTCGTCGGATTTGGTCAGGTCCAGTGGTTCGCCGTGCGGTTGAGGTACATGGAACGGCGTGTCCAGGTAAGCCTCGACGGTGTTGCCCTCGGGGTCTTTGAAGTAGCAGGACCACGCATTGCCGTGGCTGGTAACCCGCATGCCGGTAGCGCCGTTGTCCAACGCCCGGCGATGCACCACCCGCAAATCGGATAAACTGTCCACCATGAACGAAATTTGGTTGATCGGATTGAACCCGGCCGTGTCAGGCCGGCCGCTGACCAACACAAGCTGATGATGGTTGCCGGGACTGGCGCTGAGAAACGTCAGTTCCATACCGCTGCGGGCCGTGCCGCTGTCGGTTACCATCAAACCGAGCACTGTGGTGTAGAAGGTCTCAAGCCGAGGTTTATCGTGCGCGTAGATGCCGACGTGGGCGAGGCGGGCATGAATGGTTCCCATGGTCGTTCCCCTGGAATTGTCTCTATCCTATTCAAGGTCGTTGCCGCCGGGTGTGCAAGCGCCGCGTCTTGGAACATGGTGCTGGTTGATTGAATCACGCGCTGATGGTGTCCTGCCCAGCCCGATCTCGCCTAAGGAATGCGCTGTGCTGGCTGTCCTGTCGATTGCGTTGCCGGTTTTCACCTTGATCCTGATCGGCGGGTTTGCCGGAAAGTCTGGCTTTCTGGGCCGGGACGCGACCGGTGCGCTGAACATGTTCGTGGTTTACCTGTCGCTGCCGGCGGTGATGTTCCAGGCCATGGCGCATATCCCGCCGGCACAACTGAACAGTCCCGGCCTGATCGCCGCGTTTTGCCTGGGCATCGCGGTCCCTGGCGCGATCGCGTTGATATGGGCTCGGCGGCAAGGCGCCCCGCCGGGCAACGCCGCGATGCAGGCGCTGAGTGCCACGTTCTGCAACACCGGCTACATGGGGATTCCATTGTGCCGCATGGCGTTTGGCGACGAGAGCCTGGTGCCCGGCGTCATCTGCATGGTGATCACCGCCTGCCCACAATTCGCGGTCGCCATTGCGCTGATCGAGATGGATCGCCCCGGACAGGCTCCGCTGCGTATTGCCGCCAAGGTTGGGTCTGCGTTGATCCGCAATCCGCTTTTGATCTCCCCCGTGGCCGGATTGATCGTGTCGGCTGTGGGGCTTACCCCGCCTTTGGTGT
>JANXLQ010000182.1 GCA_025355085.1 Rhodopila sp. | reverse complement strand
CGCGATCAGGCGCAAAGCCCGATCTCCCGACGGATGACCGAAGCGATCGTTCACCGACTTGAAGTGATCGACGTCGATCATCAGCACTGAGAGTTGCTTGCCTTGGCCCCCCTCTACCAAGCCGCCGAGGTGACGCCGCAGATAGCGCTGATTATACAGCCCGGTCAAAGGATCGGTCAGCGCCATTTCCAAAGCTGTCCCCAAATCGGATCGCAGCCGGTCCTGGTAAAATTTACGCCGTATTTGGTTGCGCGCCCGCGCTCTGAGTTCGTGTGGGTCGATGGGCTGTACCAACCAGTCATTCGCCCCCAGTTCGAAGCCACGCAATATGCGGTCTTTCCCACTCAACTCCCCAACCAAAAGCATAGGGGTCTCGTGGGTGGCGTCGGAAGCACGCAGGGCGGCTACCAGTTTTAGGGGGTCGTCGTCAGTCAGGGAGAGATTGATGACCAACAGATCAAAGTTGACCGCAGCCGCCATGCGAATCGCATCGGCGCCGCTTCGGGCACAGACCGCGACAACGCCCTCTTCGGTCAGGGCGTCCTGAATGCTCTGTGCACTTTGATCCCAGTCATCAACAACCAGGGCGCGGGCGCCAGCAATTAAAGGGGCCATTACGCGATCTGTGCCGAGCCCGAGGGTTCGCACCGTATCGCCGCGAGCGCGCCATTCATCGAGCAGGCGTTTTAGGCGAACCAGGCTCCGGACTCGAGCCATGAGGGTGTCGTAGTCCACCGGTTTAGTTAGGAAATCGTCCGATCCCGCGTCGAGACCACGAAGTCGTTCTCCGGGTTGACTGAGTGCGGTGATCATGACGACCGGAATGTGCAATGTGAGCGGATTGTCTTTTAGCAGGCGGCAGCATTCGTAGCCATCCATGCCCGGCATCATGACGTCGAGAAGGATCAGGTCGGGTTGCCAATCACGCGCAGCCGTCAGTGCCTCGAAGCCGTCGCGTGCAGACATGACCTGATAATACTCGGCAGCCAGCTTAGCTTCGAGCAAGCGCGTATTCGCAGGTACATCATCTACGATCAGGATACGCGCAGTCATTCGATGCCCAAACTTGTTCCTGAACCAGACTTTTCAACCGACCGATCATCGATCAGTTGAGTTTATAGCCGACCGGCGCCCGAGATCAAAGGAATCCGCTGTAATAATTCTGATTAGATAAGCACTGGCGAGGCACATCAATTGGTGGTGGTGTGTTCGATCCGTCTCGGTATCGCCTCCTGAGGAAAAACCACATGGAACCGGCCGATAGAAACGCAGTGGATGCGCCAAGGGCGTAGAGGCTCTTGTCGGCTTCCTAATCCCGGTTTCGATGTTTCAGAAAGGCGATGACGACGCATCAAAAAGCCCGAACGCGAGAGGGTCACGTTCGGGCTTTTTGATTAGACAGGAGTACGTCGGATCAATCGATACGAATGGAAGCCGCCTCTGGCCCTTTAGCCCCTTGAACCACATCCATCCAAATGGTCTGGCCTTCGGCTAATTGCGTCACCCCAGCACGTTGCAACGCGGATGCGTGAACAAACACATCCTTGCCACCCTCTGAGGGTGCGACAAAACCAAATCCCTTAGTGGCATTGTACCACTTCACAGTGCCTTGCATTTCGATCGCTGGTCCGCTCGGTGCTCCGCGACGCGGAGCGCCAGCGCTGTCGCTTCCAGAAAATCCGCCGGTTTTATCAGCGAATCCTCCAGTGGGGGGGCTGCGTGGAGCGGCGCTGGGGCCGGCGGCACGACCCGCCGTCGGCGTCGCCGTACTCTCATCTACCGCCAGCACTTCGGACACTTGCCGGCCCTTTTGTCCCTGACCAATGCGTACGCGCAGGGTTGCCCCGGGGCTGACAGCATTATGGCCGGACTGATTGAGGGTATTGGCATGCAGGAAGGCATCGCCCGAGCCGTCGGACAGCGCCACGAAGCCAAACCCCTTTTCCGGGTTGAACCACTTGACGGTCGCGTCGTGCTCCGGGCCAAAACCCGCCGAGGAGGGCCAAGACGGTGCGGCCCGCGGCATGTCGCCTGGCGGAGCACGATCGAAGCTGAAGTCGTCGTCGAAGCCGCGGCGCCGGCTTGGGCGTCCGCGGCCGCGGTTGGTCATGTTCAAGAGAAAATCGTCCCTATTATCATACGCGTTGTTCATAGCGACCGATGCCTTTGCAGGATCGTTCACCGGTTTGCTCCCGCTTGGAAATGCGCGGCCCTGAAAGCTATAGCAACTTCTGCGAGCATTGCATACCCAACATAAGTCGTCCCGACAGGCGTTGCACTATATCGGCCCGTGTGGCTTTCGCCCATAGCGAATTTGCGAAAAAACGGCGAAAGATGAGAAGTTCTTGATTCGCTGGTCGGGACCAAACGCTGGCTGGCAACCGCAGTTTCCCATAGAACATTGAATTATATTCTATTTTTACGAATTTCACGATCGCCGCCAAATCAGAGGAATTGAACATCATTCGGGTGGAATCGTGTCGAACTATCTCTGTTAGATGATTCCCCGGACCAAATCCCGAACTGGTCCATTCGTACAGCAGTTCTCATTTTGGCGTTCGCGGCGGCCGTCACCCGCCTCGTCACGGTGCATGAAGGCGCACCATCCAAGTTTTTTGGCGCCCTGGAACAGATAAAGACGTGCATGGTGCGCCTTCGCCCACCATGACGACGTGGGAAGCAATCGCCGTTTATGATTCGACCAATAAGATGGGGTCGATGGTGCGCAATTCTTGAGCTAAGCCGGGCAATATCGGCAGTAACAAATTCAAATCGCGCTCTGCCTTGCAAACAAGGTACTGTCTCGCTTTGGGGGTGTCGCCCTCGGATTCCGGGATTGGAAGACCGTCTGCACCCAGCGGCAGTGCCGTTAGGCCCAAATCGCCGTATATTTGAAGCAAATCCGGTCCGGCGAGCCAAACTGCGGCATCCATCCCTTCTTGCTGCGCCAAATCGCGTAAACGCCAAATTGCCGAGGCACGGTCGGTTTCTTCCCCGACCGGATCGCCCAGGCCGAGCAAAACCTGTCCACAGCGGCGAAACGGGATCGCTGCTCGGTCGAACTCGCCCATGATAACGCCATCTGCCATCCGTTCCGCGTTCCCTCCCAGGCCGCGAATAAGGCGGCGGGTGTCGCTATCCCATGGGATGAAACGGACACGTCCTGGTCGCAGCAGGAACCACAAAGCGGTCAACCCCAGCAGCATAGAGATCGCAACCGCCAATCGCAGCGTGTTGGGTAAATGGGGGGAGATGATGACGGCCCAAAACGCGTTGTTTTGCAACACATATGTGTGCGAACGAGTCACGGCCAATGCGAACAGGCACAAGCCCAGCACCACCAATGTCAGCGCGTTCCCGGGCGCAAGTGGTCCGGTTGTCAGATGAGCGTGGCGATAGAAGCAGACGCGAAACGGCGCCAGCAAAAAGGTCGTTAAAATCAGAATTCCGGCTACCCACAGCCTGTTGTCCTGCGTCGCTGTGAAAGCAGCCCCCAATACCAGAAAGGCTATTGTTAGGCTCCATGCGAGATTGACCCGATGGGACAAACCGAGCGCCATCATTACCAGGCATGCCCCGATCAACGAGGGAACGAATTGGCCCGCTTGGCTGGCGATTTCGCCATAATCGGGGTCGATCCAGGAGAAATCGGCCTGTGGCGCCAGGACGCCCAGGCACAGCATCAAAATGCCGCACAGGCCCACAACTCCGGTCGCGGCAGTGACGGCAAAGTCCGGTTCGCTCCAGCGTCCGATCGCCTGGACAGGTGCCAAGCGGTTAAAATGGCGCAGGATGCCGCCCCCGCGCAGCAGGATTTCGTTGCCCGCAAACATGGAGCCTGCGAGGAACAGGGGGATCACATAGTAATAAAGACGGAACACCAGAATGGCCCCGACGATGTGCGGGGCGCTCATGTAGGGTTCCAGGCCGAAGAGCATTGCTGTGTCAAACACACCGATACCACCGGGCAGGTTGGCCGCAAGGCCGGCGGTGTAGGACGCGACATAGACACCCAGGAAGATGAGCCAGGTGAGCCCCGGCGCAGTAGGCAGCAGGGCGTAGAAGATAGTGGCGGTAACCGCGACATCGACCGTTGCGAGAAGCACTTGCACGATCGCCATGCGCCAGCCTGGCAGCTCTATGTCGTGACCGAGGATCTTCATGTGCCCGAACACTTTGGACAATGTCACGTATGCGAGGACCACTACCCAAAGCAGAGCGCCGACACCGTACAGCGCGATCTTCGGCAGATGTTGTCCGAAGTACGGGATCGCTCGGGGTTCCAGAAACAGGATTGCACCGCCCAGAACCATCCCCCCCAATGCGAAGGTCAAACTACAGAATGCGACGGTCTTGCCTATTTGGAGGGGTGTGAGGCCCCAATGCGCATACAGGCGATAGCGCACGGCCGCGCCGGAAACGGCGGCAAAACCAAGATTGTGGGATAGCGAGTAGGCACAGAAGGATGCAAACGCGACCCGTCCATAGGACACCTTATGCCCAGCGTAGATCGTGCCCAGCCGATCGTAGAAGGTCAGGATAAAGTAGGAGAGAATTGTCCAGATGAACGAAAACACCAGTGCGTAGCGCGGGATAGCCGACAGCGCCTCTTCGATGTCCTCTAGCCTGAGGTGGCGGAATTCACGCTGAACGACATAAATGGCGCCAACCAGCAATGCGACGCCGATGATCGCCGGTAGTTGGCGAGTCCAACTTTTCCATCCGCTTCTCGTTCCAGCCGCCATGTCTCAGGCCACATCCGGGCTGGCTTGACGGGCCAATGCCGCATGGATCAGCGCGATCGTCTCAGCGATGCCATACAAGGCGACGAAGCCACCGAAGCGCGGGCCTTCCTGCTGACCGAGCAAAACTTGGTAGAGGCAACCGAAGAAGCTGCGGAGGTCGGGGAACGGATGCCGCTTGCCGACCTCGAACACTGCGTTCTGGATGGCTTCGGCAGCGCTGCCGGGAAGCGTGCCAAGCGTGGCGGCGAGATCTTGCAACGCAGTACGCTCCATTTCAGTTGGCTGGCGGTACCGCTTTTCCGGGCAAATAAAGTCACGATAGTAGGAGATAGCATGATCGATCATCTGGGCGAGCAGCGGCTGAGTTTCAGGGCTGGCATCCGGGACGTAGCGTTTGACGAAACCCCATAGGACGTCTGGCTGATCGGCATTCACCACGCTGGCGAGGTTAAGCAGCATAGCAAAGGAGATCGGGCTGCCGACATGGCCGGGTAGCTGTCCTGCCAGTATATGCCAAGCCGGGTTGCGTTTTTGTTCTAAGTCACTCGATGGAGCTGGGGCTGTGTCTGGCGACAAGGCAGCAAGCACAGCGGTGTTCGCGACGTATTCGTCCATAGCCCGGGGAATGACATCGAAATACAGCCGCTTCGCCCGCTGCGGCTGGTTGTACATGAATTGCGACAGTGACTCCTTTGGGGCGTAAGTCAGCCATTCCTCAACCGAAAGGCCGTTGCCGCGGGATTTGCTGATCTTCTGACCGTCCTGGTCCAGGAACAGTTCGTAGGTCATGCCTTCCGGCGGATGCCCGCCAAGGATGCGGCAAAGCCGGCCGGATAGCTTGACAGAGTCGATCAGGTCCTTGCCGGACATCTCATAATCGACCGATAGCGCGTACCAGCGCATCGCCCAGTCGGCCTTCCATTGCAGCTTGCAGTTTCCGCCTTTGACCGATGTCGTGAAACGCTCGGCGGTTTCCGGATCCTTCCAGGTGACGGTGCCGGCGGCGGCATCGATATGCTCCATCGGCACCTGCATGACGATGCCGGTATGCGGATGGATAGGGAGAATCGGCGAGTAGGTCGCCTGTCGCTCCCCCCGCAGCGTCGGCAGGGTCGCCGCCATGATAGCCTTGTAGCATTCGAGCACACGGATCAGGGCCGCATCGAAGCGGCCGGCCTTGTAGTATTCGGTGGAGGAGGCGAACTCGTACTCGAAGCCGAAGGAATCCAGAAATGCCCGCAGCCGGGCGTTATTATGGGCACCGAAACTGTCGTGAGTGCCAAATGGGTCGGGCACACGCGTCAGGGGTATGCCGAGGTATGGGGTCAGCAGGTCCTTGTTCGGGATATTTTCCGGAACTTTGCGAAGCCCATCCATATCGTCGCTGAAGGCGAGCAGCTTTGACGGCAGTCCGGTCAATTCGGTGAATGCCCGGCGGACCCAGGTGGTGCGTGCGACTTCACCAAACGTCCCGATGTGCGGCAGCCCGGAAGGACCGTAACCAGTCTCGAACAAGGCGTGGTCTTTGCCGGAGGCAGCCAGGCGCAGGGCGACTTTGCGTGCTTCCTCGAACGGCCAGGCCTTCGGGATTTCGGACGGAATGTTGCGCAGTATATCGGACATGGCCGGAAGCTATGGACCGGGCCGCTTCAGGTCAATCGGAACGATGACGATCGGCCGCGATGGACATAAATTCATCCAGGCGGGATCATGGGGACAAACAAACCCGAGGAAAAACCATGACCGCAATACCCCTTCCCGCCGCGTTGTCGATGGTCGGCAAAACCGCTTTGGTCACTGGGGCGGCGAGCGGCATTGGCCGTGCAACGGCGCTGGTGCTGGCCGAATTGGGCGCGCGCGTCGTGATCTGCGACCGATCGCCAATGGATGAAACACGGGATGCCATCGAGGCCCGTGGTGCCGTGTGTTCGATGGCGCATGGCGATCTGACCGAAGATGAATTTATCGCATCGCTGTTTGCTGGGGAACAGATTCATGCCCTGGCGCATTGCGCGGGAATTTTGGTGGGCCGGCCCTGGCAGGAGGATACAGCCTGGCATGAGCGGTTTCATCGGGTGATGGACGTCAATGTCCGGGTGCCGCTGCAACTGGCGGCAGCGGCAATCGACCACATGGCCGATCGCGGGGGTGGACACATCGCCTTGGTTGGTTCGGTGGCCGGTAAGACGGGTGGAACCTCTGTGAGCACGCCGCCCGATTACGCGGCGTCCAAGGGTGCTGTGCATACATTGGTTAAATGGCTCTCACGGAACGCCGTGGGGCGCGGGGTGCTGGTAAACGCCGTGGCCCCGGGGCCGGTCGAAACCCCGATGACCCGAGGCTTCAATCTGGGACCCACTTTGCCGATGGGGCGCATCGGCCGGGCCGAGGAATTGGCGTGGCCGATCGCGTTCTTGTGTACCCCTGCCGCAAGTTATCTGTCGGGGGCGATTTTGGATGTGAACGGCGGGGCGTTCGTGGGTCCTTAAGCGGCGTTCGGTTGCAACGGGACTGCCATCATAGATGAAAGTTCGAATGTTCCCGGGTTTGTAGGAGCATGCGCAAGTCGCTGTTGCCCCGGAGGCTATCTGCCTCCGGGTGACAACCTTCAACATCGGCACGGTCGTCTAATACCAACGGCCCGAACGGTCGAAACATTGGGCCGGTGGTATAAGGTCTAAAGATCATCGCCCCGCGAGCAACAATGCGCCGGACGCTATCGCCCTAAGACCGACCTGACCCACGCGCACGCCTCATCCATCGCGGCGCCCGCGCGATCGACGACGCCGGGCCAGAAGAAAAACCCATGGTTCATCCCGTCCCAGCGCTTCATCTGCGTCGGTACCCCGGCCTGACGCAGCCTTTCGGCGTAAAGTTCGCCCTCATCGCGAAGCGGGTCGTATTCGGCCGTAACGACCAAAGCTGGTGGTAAGCCGCGCAGGTCGGCGGCGCGCAGCGGACTGGCGAGTGGGTTGATGCCGTGTGACGGGTCTGCCAAATAGTGGTTCCAGAACCAAATCATTCCGTCGCGGGTCAGTCCATAACCCTCGGCATTTTCGATCATCGACGGTGTGCCGGGATCATAATATTCGGTTACCGGGTAGATCAGAAGTTGCCCGATCAGCTTCGGCCCACCCTCGTCGCGGATGCGAAGGGCGGTGACGGCTGCAAGGTTTCCGCCCGCACTGTCGCCTGCCACGAACACGCGTCCGGGATCAGCCCCCAACGCAGCGGCATTGGCCACCGCCCAGCGGGTTGCCGCCAGACAATCGTCCGGGGCTGCAGGGAATTTTGCGTCCGGAGCCAGGCGATAATCCACCGACACCACAACACAGCCGGTCCCGGCGCATAAATTACGGCACATGCCGTCATGCGTATCCAGGCTGCACACGACGAATCCGCTACCGTGGAAGAACATCATTAGTGGGAACGGGCCATCGCCCAGCGGGGTGTAAACGCGCAGCGGCAGGGACCCTGCCGGTCCTTGCATGTCGCGGTTGATAACGGTCGCGATTTCCGGTTTGCGCAGGCCAGGAAAATCCCTGGCGGCGAACTGTGCGCGGGCCTCGGCGACCGACAATGTGTGCAGCGGCGGCAAGGCGGCGCGCAGGTTCAGAAGCATCTGGATCTGAGGATCGACGGTCATATCAGGCCACCTCGAACAGGCCGACGGCACCCATGCCGCCGCCGACGCACATTGTAACGACGACAAATTTCGCGCCACGGCGTTTACCCTCGATAAGCGCGTGACCAGTCATCCGTGCGCCCGACATACCGTAGGGGTGGCCGATGGAAATCGCGCCGCCGTTGACGTTTAGCTTGTCTGGATCGATTCCCAGACGGTCGCGACAGTACAGCACCTGGCAGGCAAAAGCCTCATTCAGTTCCCACAGGTCGATATCGTCCACGGTCAGGCCGTGCCTGGCCAGCAGCTTGGGCACGGCGAAGACCGGGCCGATGCCCATCTCATCGGGGGCGCACCCGGCAACAGCCATGCCGCGATAGATACCCAACGGTTGCAGGCCGCGGCGGGATGCCTCGGCTTCCTCCATCAGCACGACGGCCGACGCACCATCGGAGAGCTGCGAGGCATTGCCGGCCGTGATAAACCTGCCTTGCTTCACCACCTGACCGCTGGCGAACACCGGCTTCAGGCTGGATAGACCATCGAGCGAGGTGTCCGGCCGGTTGCCCTCGTCCTTATTGATCGCAACTTTCTTGTGGCTGGTTTCGCCCGTCGTCTTATCTGTCACCAGCATTTCCGTGGGCATGGCAACGATCTCGTCGTCGAAGCGCCCGGCCTGCTGCGCGGCGGCGGTGCGCTGCTGGGAGCGAAGCGCATACTCGTCCTGGGCGTCGCGGGAGATATTGTAGCGGTCGGCCACCAACTCCGCCGTTTCGATCATCATCATGTAGAGGCCCGGCACCCGCGACACCAACTCCGGGTCCTGGGCGCGGGAGCGGTTGACGGCGTTGGTCTGCACCAGGGAGATCGATTCCAGCCCCCCGCCGACCGCGATCTGCATGTCGTCGTGGATGATCTGCTTTGCCGCCGTGGCGATCGCCATCAGGCCGGACGCGCATTGGCGGTCCACCGACATGCCGGCGACGCTTTCCGGCAGTCCGGCTCGCAAAGCGGCCTGACGAGCGACATTGAAGCCCTGAGCGCCCTGCTGGAGGGCGGCACCCATCACCACATCCTCTACTTCCGCCGGATCGATGCCGGCTCGCTTCACGGCCTGGGCAATGGCGTGCCCACCGAGCGACTGGCTTTGGGTGTCGTTGAAAGCGCCTCGGTAGGCGCGTCCGATCGGTGTGCGGGCGGTAGAGACAATGACGGCGCTGCGCATCGGCGTGTTTCCTTTTGGACGTTTCCAGCACTATGCACGATTTGCGGGACAATTTGAAGACCGCCCCGATTGCCCTGATTCCAGCGTGCTGCTGGTGCCTTTAACGCTCGGCGCGATGGGATCGTTTTTCTGTGGGCGGATGATCGCCGATGCGTTCCGGCCGGCGATCCCCACAATCGGATGCTGTATGACGGTGAGGATGCTGTTGGCGTGGCGGCGTTCTTCCATATCTGGCGGATTCAAGTCCCGCAACGAACACCACCCTGGACTATCCACCCGCCCGATGGTGTTCGCTGCGGAATTTGAATCCGCCGGTTGAAATACCGAACCAGGGTGTCTCAAACTCGTTGACACATTCCGACGGGGCGGGTTTCGTATTCGTAACGCTCTGGCTGTGTCTCGGAGCAACGATAACGCGGCGTCTGTGTCAGGCGGCAACCACGCACGCCCAGTGCTGTGGTGCCGGCATGGACACCGAGCGACTTGCCTGTTTATATTTCAGCAAGCGGCGTCCTCCGGGAACGATCTCGCGCGGAGCGGACCAAGATGAACGATTTCGATCAACCCTTCCTGCAATTTCAGGTCGCGGAGCAGGCCCGGCGTTCTGCCGAAGGCTGGCTTGCGGCCTTCGAGGCGGCGCTGGTTTCCCGGAATGTGGCGCTAATCGGTGCTTTGTTCCATCAGGATTGCCATTGGCAGGACATCCTTGCCTTCACCTGGCACCTAACACCGGTCGAGGGCAGGGACAACGTCGCGACGCGCCTTGCAGCGGAGCAAGAGCGCACCACCGCGCACGGATTTCATTTGCCACCCGGCCGAAAGCCGCCTCGCAACGTGAAGCGCCTCGGGATCGACAGTGTCGAGGCGATCTTCGAGTTCAAGACAGCGGACGGTCGTGGTGCCGGTATCATCCGCCTTTCGCCGGCATCCGACGCCGGTGACGAGATGAAGGCGTGGCTCCTCTCCACGACGCTTGAGGCGTTGGAGGGGCACGAGGAGAAAATCGGCACCAATCGCCCAACCGGCGCAGCCTATTCGCGGAATTTCGGCGGCGACAACTGGGCGGACGTGCGCCGGAAGGCCCGTGCCTATGACGATCGGGAGCCTGCGGTTCTCGTGATCGGAGGCGCCCAGGCGGGTCTCTCGATCGCGGCACGCCTTAATCAGTTGGGCATTGACACGCTCGTCGTGGAAAAATGGCCCCGCATCGGCGACAGTTGGCGGAAACGCTACCATTCATTGGCCTTGCACAACTCGATCCATCTGAATCATCTGCCCTACATGGAATTTCCGCCGACCTGGCCAAAGTATATTCCCAAGGACATGCTTGGGAACTGGTTCGAATTCTATGCCGACGCAATGGAAATCAATTGCTTCACCGATACGGAATTCGTCGGTGGAACGTGGGACGAGATCGCCCAATGCTGGACGGCACGGCTGAAGCACTCCGACGGAACCGAGCGCGTTGTGCGGCCCCGGCATCTTGTGTTCGCTAATGGCGTCAGCAGCTATCCGATGATGCCAGACCTGCCGGGTCTGGAGGATTTCAAGGGAGAGATCATTCACTCCGAAGGTTTCGATAGCGGCGCGTCCTGGAAGGGGAAGAACGCACTCATTCTGGGCACCGGCAGCAGCGCCAATGATATCGCGCTCGATCTGCACAACCATGGCGTAAACACGACGCTTATTCAGCGGGGCTCCACGACCGTCATATCGATCGACCCGAGTGCCAGACTGAACGAAGCGATCTGGGACGAGGGGGGGCCGCTCGAGGACTGCGATCTGATTGTCTCGTCCGCAACACCCACCTTGATCATCAGGGCCTATAAAGCCGTTACGAAGCGTATGCTTGCGCTAGATAAGGAGATGATCGAGGGGCTCAAGGGCATCGGCTTCAAGCACGATGTGGGAGCGGACGAGACCGGCCACCAGTTGAAATATTTCCGCCGCGGCGGTGGCTATAATCTCGACGCGGGCAGTTCAGCTCTTATGATCAAAGGTGAACTAGGCCTTCTGCAGTATGACCGGATCGAGCGATTCACCGCCGATGGTGCGCTCCTGAAGGATGGGTCCACGGTTTCGGCCGATCTCGTCGTTCTGGCGACCGGCTACTATCCGCAAATGGAGCTCGTCCGCCGCGCGCTCGGTGAGGAGATAGTGGAGCGCATCGGCCCGGTCTGGGGCATCGGCGCGGATGGTCAACTTAACAACATGTTCAAGCGTACGCCGCAAAAAGGTTTGTGGTTCATTGCCGGTGGTCTGGCCCAATGCCGCATCAACTCAAAGTATTTGGCCCTGCAGATCAAGGCGATGGAACTTGGGAAACTTGGGCCGCTCTAAAGAAGTCCGCGTGGCGGAATCAGGACGGCACTGGCCCTTCCTGCCGCCTGCGAACCATGGCTATTCGTGGTGCGTGGACCAGTGTCTTAGATGATATCGGGAGATAAAACAGAATGTTTAGCCATGTTATGATCGGCAGCAACGACATCACCCGCTCAAAGGCGTTTTATGACGCCTTGTTCGCCGTGATCGGTGGCGAACCCGCCGTGCAGGACGCCAGGGGCCGGCTAATTTACGTGCATAACGGCGGGAGGTTGTTGGTGACCAAGCCCATCGATGGCGAGGTGGGCACACACGCCAACGGCGGCACAATCGGTTTCACGATGGCAAGCCCCGAACAAGCCGATGCCTGGCACAAGGCGGGAGTTGCGAACGGCGGCACGGCGATCGAGGACCCGCCGGGCGTTCGCCAGGGTGCTGCGGGTTCGTTGTATCTCGCCTATTTGCGTGATCCCGACGGCAACAAGCTGTGCGCGCTGCACCGCATGCCGGCCTGACAAAGGCGCCATCCAAGACGAAGTCGCCTATGCCAACAGCGCCGAGGACAGAAGGCCCGCCGGGTTACGGATCGACCCGCCGGACCTGATCCCCGGCAGCGTGATTATAAGGGAGGGAAACCGATGCAAGACTTCTCCGGCAGGCTCGCCGTGGTGACCGGCGGTGGCTCTGGGATGGGCCGCGAACTCGTGCGTCAACTGGTGGCCGAGGGCTGCGCAATCGCGATGTGCGATGTGTCCGCCCGCGGCATGGCGGAAACCGAGCGTTTGTGCGAGGCGGCCGGCCTGCCGCAGGGTCTGCGCGTTACGTCGCACGTTGCCGACGTCTCCGATGAAGCCGACGTGCTGCGTTTCCGTGATGAGGTTGCAGCCCGCCACATGACCGATCGTATCCACTTGCTGTTCAACAACGCCGGCATCAGTGGCGGCGGCAGTATGATCGTCAACGAGCAGGCGGAATGGGAACGCACCTTCAATATCTGCTGGGGTGGCGTCTATCTGAACACGCGCGCCTTTTTGCCAATGCTACGTGCGGCCGATGAGGCGCACATCGTCAACACCAGCAGCATGAATGGTTTCTGGGCCTCGGTTGGACCCGACACGCCGCACACCGCCTATTCCGCGGCGAAGTTCGCGGTGAAGGGCTTCACCGAGGCGTTGATCGCCGATTTTCGGGTGAACGCGCCGCACATCAGGGTTTCCGTCGTCATGCCGGGACATATCGGCACGGGTATTCGCGACAATTCGCTCAAAGTGCATAGCCATACGGACGCGGATGGGCTGAATGACGCGCAGATCACGCAGATACGCACCCGGCTCAGCTCGATGGGCCAGGACCCGACAAAACATTCCGACGCCGACATCGAACGCATGCACGCGGAGCGCGCCCACCGCTTTGTCACCGACGCGCCGACCAGCTCGGCTGAGGCGGCGAAGATCATCCTGGACGGTGTCAGGGCCGACCGGCTCCGCATCCTGGTCGGACCCGACGCCCACATCATTGACCGTATGGTGCGCCAGGATCCCGACCAAGCCTATGAACCGGAGTTCTATGAGCGTTTTGCCACCGAAGCAGGATGGTATCCCGGCCGCTGATGGCGGAGCCACGGATCGGAATAACCAGCGGACGCGCTACACCCGGGAGCGGTCATCGAACACGGTCAACGTACGCCGGGTGAACCCGTTGCTGTTTTTGGTGCGCGGGACCTCGAAACCACTGCCTTCGCTGACGAGACGCGATACATTGGAGCGGAATGCACCCATGGGGCCGGCCCTCAAATCGAGTGCGCGGTCCCTGGGAACGGAGGTACCCGCCCTCCCCAGAGATTGCCGAATGCCGCGCGCGGCCCACAATCAGCCCCAGGTGGCCTGACCGCTTGCCAGAGTGATGGAGATGTGACCCATCGTGGTATCGGCCTTGGCTCCATGCCAGTGGCGCTCACCCGCCTTGACGTGAGCGACGTCACCGACCTTGATCTCAAGTCGCTCAGTTTCTGTAGCGACCCACCCGCTGCCCGAGGTGACGATTAGAATCTGATCGCAATCGTGTATATGCCAGCCCGTGTTACATCCCTCGCTGAAGTTCACGATGCTGCAATTGTAATTAGCCGACTCCCCCGCCTCAATGATGGTCTGGCGGGTGCGATGCACGGGCCCGGCATATCCATCCGTCGGTTCCGCCGCGCCAGGCGCGGGAACTTCGGGGATATTCTTCAACGTGACAACTTTCATGACACACTTCCTTTACTATAGAGGTTCCGGCTCTGCATCGGCGCGAGGCCTTCCATGGCCAAGCCCTTTCCTAACGGATACAGACCGCTACGCCATCGACAGTTCCTGATAGCCCCCCGTCGAAACCGCCTCGCAGCGTTCGCGGAACGCCGGATGGCCGCCGCTGTAGCGCATAATCCGGCGGACCTCTTTGCCGTCCACGTTTCGGTTGATGCCGGTCATCCAGGAGTCGACCTCGGCGAACAGCAATCCTTCGCTGGTTTCGATAACGTGATCGGTCCAGGTTTTCGTGGCCTCGGGCTTCGCATCCACGCGGGTTATGCCGTTTTCGCGCGCGTGGCGGATCAGCGCGGTGACCCAGTCGGACGTGTATTCCACCGCCCGAGGGAAGTTGCCGAGGCCAGCGTGCGGGCCCATGACCATCAGGAAATTCGGGAACCCGTCAACCAGAATACCCAGAAGCGTCACCGGCCCGTCGGACCATTTGTCCTTCAGCGATGCGCCGCCCACGCCCCTGATGTCGATGCGGTCGAACGCCCCGGTGATTGCGTCGAAACCAGTCCCGTAGATGATCACGTCGAACTGGTAATCGGCGTCCGAAGTGCGGATACCCTCCGGCGTAATGCGCTCGATCGGCGTTTCGGTTAGATCGACCAGTTTAACGTTCGGCTGGTTGTAAACCTCGAAATAGCCGCTTTCCAGCGGCACCCTCCGCGTCCCAAAGCCGTGCGTTTTGGGAATTAGTTTTTCCGCCACCGCCGGATCATTGACTCGCTGGCGGATCTTCCGCGCCAGATAGTCGGACATCAGCTTGTTGGCCTCGCGATCAATCAGGACGTCGCGAAAATTGCCCATCCAGATGCCGAAGCCAGGTTCGCCATAGCGCTTTTCCCAGAACGCTTCCCGTTCTTCTTCCGTTACTTCAAAAACCGAGCGGGGGTCGGGGGCGTGGATGAAGCAGCCGGCAGTTTCCTGGCAGCGGGCGAAAATATCGGCGTAGTTCTTGCGGATTTCGCGCATTTCCTCGGGCGTGACCCTGGAGTTGTGCAACGGCGCTGCCCATTGCGCGGTGCGCTGGAACACGGTCAAGTGGCCAGCGGTTTTGGCGATTTCGGTGATGGCCTGGATGCCGGTGGCGCCGGTGCCAATCACGGCGACCCGCTTGCCTTCAAAACTGACCGGTTCCTTGGGCCAGTTATGCGTGTGGCAGGACTGACCCTGGAAGCTCTCAATGCCGGGAATGCGCGGCAGAACAGACGCAGACAACACGCCAGCCGCGGTGATCAGGAATCGCGCGGTGCAAGACGTGCCGGTGTCGAGCGTGACCTTCCAGATTCCGCTGTCTTCCTGGTAATGCGCGGCAGTAACTGTGGTTTTAAACTGGATGTGGCGCCGCAGGTCGAACGTGTCGGCGACGTAGTTCAGATACCGCTCGGTTTCCGGCTGGCCGGCGAAATGCTCCTCCCAGTCCCATTTCTCGAGCAGCTCCCGGGAAAAGGAGTACCCGTAGGACCAACTTTCGGAGTCAAACCGAGCGCCGGGGTAACGATTCCAGTACCAGGTACCCCCTACACCGGAGCCGGCCTCGAACACCCGCGTCGTCAGGCCGAGTTCGCGCAGGCGGTAGAGTTGATACAGGCCGGACACCCCGGCACCGATGACGATCGCGTCGAAATCGGTGGCAATCTTCGCGGACGGCCCGCGCGCGTTCTCCGCTATGTCGTTCATGCGCACCACTCTCCCCTGATAATCTTTCCGGCCCCTTTGGACTCTTTGAGCCGGTCCGCCGTCCCACTTAGAATCGGACGGCCGGAGGGTCCTGGACCTGGAAGCAGCATAACCTGGACAGCCCCCGGTCCGCCAGCCGCCGCTCGGCGCTCCGTTGCGAGAAACAGAGCGCCCGCCGCATGTCCTCCCGTCTGCTTAAAAGAAGACAAAGGACCGGACCACCACATTTTTGCGGCATCTTGCGTTGGCGGGTGCGGTTGGATCGATGCAGGCCGTATGGAACGACCAGCGCGAGACTGAACCATCAGTCACCGAGTCATAACATTTAAGCATTGAGACTTCAGTGGGCTTCTGCTGGGGAAACCAGTACCACTCGTGGTTGGGCCGGTAGGTGAAGCGAGTGGTCTCGCCGACGCGATCGTCGTAGATCCGGTAGTTGTTGATGTACGGCTGGTCGGCGAAGGACGGCCAGGCACAGAGGACAAAGGGAAACTGCTCGATGGGCTCTATCGGCTTGGCGAGGTTGATCGATACGAACCGCCGCGACATTTTCATGTCGGCCTCTTCTTCCGTGTAGTGCTGCTCGCGCCCGAAGTTCCGCAGGTTCCTGGTAAGCAGCTCGCGGCAGCGCACGCGCCCGCTGTTATCGTTCAGGTCGTTGTGCACAAGCATGGCGTAATTTGCGTTCACGCCCGGGTTCTTGGCGTCCTGGTCTTCCGTGCGGACGCCCGCGTAGTCCTTGTCGAAAACGTCGTGGTTGTAAACCAGCGCATCGATTGCGTCCGGGAAGAATTCGAGCAGAAGCTTCTCGATCTCGGGGTACATTACCCGCTCCACCTCTGCCGAATCATAAATGTTCGTGCATTTCGACTCGAGGTGCGCCAGCGAGAGGCCGAGCCGGTCCATGCATTCCGGGCTGTTGGGCGACAGGCCCGGATAGTAATCGCCGATGCACCGCGCGTCACGCAACACCTGCGGGAAAAACAGGTTCCGTTGCCGGTTGTCCTGCTCGTTCTTGTGCAGAAGTGCCGCAACGCCGGCATGCGCCGGGTCCCGCCAGAGAGCGTTGGATGGGACGACAGAGTAAGTCGGCCGTTCATAGACCGTATAGGGGAGCGGCAGCGCCACGCCGCCTTCGGGAACCATGAGACTGTTCGAACTGCGGATGTAGGCGACGCATTCATCGTAATGACGAAACGCGAGACCCCATTTGGTCTTGATCGGTCCCGGCGGGGCCTTGTCGATCATGTCGATAACGCGCTGGCCCTCGCCGTCAGCAATCTCGGTGAGCGCGTCCTCGATCGCCTTGGCGGTTCCGGCGTCGCCGTCCTGGTCAAACGCTAGGTATGACAGGCCGCCATTGGCGGCGAGCGGTGGTGCCTGCCCTTCCGTGCGCTGTAGTGGCGGCACATAGACCGACGAAAATCTGTTTGTATCTGCCGCAACATTGTTGTCGGCGACGTCCAGTTGGCTCATTGCTTTCCTCCGACTGTCTCCACCTCATGGTGGCACACGAAACCTGAGATAGCCAGATGACGGCCTCCCGGCCATGAGATCGTAGGCTGG
This sequence comes from Rhodopila sp., assembly GCA_025355085.1. GTDB lineage: Bacteria > Pseudomonadota > Alphaproteobacteria > Acetobacterales > Acetobacteraceae > Rhodopila. Next base: position 3,653 of record JANXLQ010000182.1, on the reverse strand, counting down.
GATTTCCATGCGAACGCCGGGTTGGTTGCCGCATCGAGATATCCAAGAGGGAGCCGATTGGCCTCGTTCGGCCGAGGCGCCCCGGTGGTCTGCTTCGACGAAAGCCCGACCCAGTTGGTCGGCGAGGTGCGCCAACCGATCCCGGGGCCACCTGGCCAACCGGAACGTTACGATTTCGAACGCCGCCGTAACGGTACCGCCATTCTGTGTGTGTTTCTCAATGCTTACAAATTCTGCGGTCATGTGAAGGTGACAGATCAGCGAACAGCGCAGGACTTTGCCGTCTGCATGCGCGATCTGGCTGACATTCATTACCTGGATGCGGACCACATCCGCGTGGTGCTGGACAATTTCTCGACCCACACCGTCAAAAAGTTGAAATCACTGTGACGAAGTAATAGTGCGCCTGCCGAAGCTGCCGGGTGCTGGGACGTAACAATATCCCGCATCTGTTCAAAGACTGCCGTGCGGCGGAATTTTGACAGAGTAGAACAGCGGAAATTACGATTTCCACCCAAAACATACTGCTACGTGTCAGCCGAGCCGGGAAACACTCGAGATTTTGCAGTTCTTCCGCAGCCTGTTAAGGTCGGGCACTCAGGCGGGGCCAACAGGACAGCGCCCGCCGAATGGATACGACGTATCGTGGATGCGTTTCGCAATGCAATGAAAGGTGGCGAACATGGGAAGGCTCGAGGGCAAGGTCGTAGCTGTGACTGGCGGGGCATCGGGAATCGGCGAGGCGACGGTCAGGCGTTTCGTGGCCGAGGGCGCCAGCGTGGCATTCTGCGATCGGGACGGCGAGCGCGGCCAGCGCGTGGCGGCCGAGCTTGAAACTGCCGGCGCCAAGGTTGCTTTCACGCAGGCTGACGTTAGTAACGAGGCCGCATGCCTCGCCTTCGTGAACGGTGCCGCGCAGCAGTTCGGGCGCCTCGACATCCTTATCAACAATGCTGGAATCCGGAAATACGAGAAGGTTGACGAGGCGAGCGCGGCGAGTTGGACCGAGATCCTCAACGTCAACCTGATGGGCTACGTCTTTTGTGCCAAGGCGGCGGTGCCGCTGATGCGCCGCAACAAGGGCGGCGCCATTGTTAACGTCGCCTCCGTACGTTCCGTCGTCGCAGGCGGCGGTAACCTACAGTACGACACCACCAAGGCTGCGGTCGCGGGCTTGACGCGGGGGCTTGCCGCCGACCACGCGCCTGACGGCATTCGTGTGAACGCCGTCGGCCCTGGTCCGATCTTCACGCCGTTCCATCAGCGCCGCATCGAAGCGGCCGGCGAGACCGTCGAACAGTACAACGCCAAGGCTGCACAAGGCACCATGTTGAAGCGCCCGGGCAGGGCCGAGGAAGTCGCTGCCGCGATCCTGTTTTTGGCCTCCGGCGATGCCTCCTACATCACTGGCGCCCTGCTGTTCGTGGATGGCGGTATGACGGCGCTGTGAGGAATATTCAGCCGGCGCTCACAGTCCATATCGCCTAGTTTTCTGCGCTGCTCGGTGATCGCCAGGTCGTGATCGCAGTCAATGAGCGGGCGCTGTTCGGACAGATTCAAGTTCCGCAGCGAACACCACCGGGCGGCCGGATGGCCTAGGGTGGTGTTCGTTGCAGAACTTGAATCCACCAGCTCAATGCTCTCCCGCACCGTGGCAATCCGGACTCACCACTCGGCTATGGAGGCGCCACTTTCAGCGTGCGGCACTAGGGGAACACCGAGGAAGCCAAGCTGCTTCGGTGGCCAAGCGCGATTCCTGGAATAATGGCTTATAAATCTGATCTGGAGCGGGCGATGGGATTCGAACCCACGACCCCAACCTTGGCAAGGTTGTGCTCTACCCCTGAGCTACGCCCGCGCTCCGATCAGAGGCCGGTTTCTAGGCGGGTTCGAATTTGAATGCAAGTGCCTTTCCCGATCCATCGCCCCTCGGTTAGATAATTCCCAACGAAGGCGGGAAATCCGGATCAATGCGCCAAATGACCCTGGTTGGATTTCTCCAAGCGCAGCATTGCGCCAATTGCGTCCGCTCGTGGCGCCACCCGCTCGCCAAACAGGATTTCACCTCCGCCGAATATTACCGCCGAATCGGGCGAGCGCTGGAGGCAGGGAAATTCCACACCGTCGCCAACGGCATCCGCTGCGTCAAAATGGACCCGATCACCATCCTGACCGTGATGGGCATGGCGACAGAACGCCCCGGCGTCACGTTTTCCACCACGTATTGTGAGCCATTCCACGTCGCCCGCGTCTTCACCACGCTGGACCTCGGGACCGATGGCTGTGCCGCCTGGAACATCGTCACCATGATGAACGACCAGGAGGCGCGGAACATGGGTCACGCATCCCACATCCCCGGGGCCTATGAGGACTTCACCCGGTTGGTTGTCCCCGAATTGCAACGTCGTGGCCTGTTCCATACTGACTACGCCGGGGCTACGGTGCGTGAGAACCTTGGCCTGGACCGGCCCGATGCTGGTTCCTGGCGATAACATGAAGAGGCCGACATGAAATTCTATTTCGCACCCGGCGCCTGTTCGATCGGTATTCACATCCTGCTGGAGGAGATCGGCAAGCCGTACGAGGCCATCGCCGTCAACCTGCGTGAAGGCGAGCAATACAAACCCGGCTTCACGGCGGTAAACCCGAAGTCGAAGGTGCCAACCCTGGCACGCGACGATGGCACCATCCTGACCGAGTATCCCGCCATCGCCTATTGGCTGGCGCGCTCCAACCCGTTCGCCAACCTGCTCCCCGACGACGTTGACCAACAGGCTCGGGCGCTGGAACTGATGGACTATGCCGTCGCCACCATTCACATGCAGGGTTTCGCGCGGCAGTTCCGATCCGGCAACTTCACGCCGAACGCGGCGGATGAGGAGACGGTGAAGGCCAAAGGCAAGGAAATCGCCGAAAAAGGTTTTGCCGTGCTGGACAAGGCGTTGGAAAACAAGGAATACGCGGTTGGCAAATTCTCCATCGCCGATTCCGCGATCTTTTTTGTCTGTTTCTGGGCCGGGCGCGTCGGAATCGTCCTGCCCGGCAACGTCGCCGCGCATTTCGCACGCATGAACGCGCGGCCGTCCGTCCAACGCGTGCTGCAACAAGAAGGCCTGGCCTGAACTCATGAATGCCCCCCCGCCCGACAAGATCCACCCCGTTGCGTTCTGGTTCCTGCGCCATGGTGAAACCGACTGGAACGCGCAAAATTTGTCGCAGGGTAACGTCGATATTCCACTGAACGACACCGGGCTGGCGCAGGCTCGGTCTGCCTCCCTGCTGCTGCGGAACAAGGGGATTCGCCAGATTATTTCCTCGCCGTTGTCACGCGCCAAAGTCACCGCCGATATCGCGGCAGCGGAACTGGGACTGCCGGTGCAGGTCGATGACGGCCTGCGGGAGGTCGCGTTCGGCATCCAGGAAGGCAAGCCGATGTCGGAGTGGTTTCAGCACTGGGTTGACGGCCTGCTGACGCCGGAGGGGGCGGAGAGTTTCCCGTCGCTGACGACGCGGGCCGTGGCCGCGATCAATCGCTGTGTCTTACGGCCGCCGGTGGTGCTGGTCGTGGCGCACGGGGCGTTATTCCGAGCGATGCGCGGGGCAATGGGGCACGAGCCGAATGTGCGGACGCGGAACGCGGTGCCGATTTGGTG
>JANXLQ010000153.1 GCA_025355085.1 Rhodopila sp. | reverse complement strand
TCCGAAACTCTTCACTGGTCGATATCAGATGCGCTTTAATTTGATCTAGCGTGTTTAGCTCCATCAGGTTGTTTATCCCGGCCATGACGGAGAGAATCCGGCCATGACGGAGAGAATCCGGCCATGACGGAGAGAATCCGGCCATGACGGAGAAAATCCGGCCATGACGGAGAGAATCCGGCCATGACGGAGAGAATAAAGCCTCGTCCTGGAAAAATATTCTCTGCCGACCGCTTGTGTTGACGCCTATGCGGCGTGCCGGGCCACCGGTTCCAGAACGTGCCGCGATCTGTGACCCGGACAAACGCGGCCATGACGAGGACGGTCAAAACATTGGGCCGGTGGTATCAGTTGGCATTTGCTACGACAGCCTCGGCGACCAGTTCCTTGCGCGAGAGTTTGCCGATCATGGTCTTAGGCAGGCTCGTCCTGATCTCGACCCGCACCGGCATCTCGATGACGGATATCCGGTCGCGCAGGAATTCTCGCAATTCCTCGCCGGTCCTGTGTTCGCCGGCCCGCAACGTGACGAACGCCAGCGGCACCTGGCCGCGATAGGAGTCCGGAATGGCGATCACTATGGCCTCGGCCACCGCCGGATGTTCGTACAACGCATCCTCGATGATCCGAGGATAGACGTTGTAGCCGCTACAAATAATGAGATCCTTGATCCGGTCGGTGACGAACAGATAGCCGTCGGCATCCAGGTATCCGACATCGCCGGTGCGCAGCGCCCCATCGATGAAGGCGTCGCGGGTTTCCGCTTCCCGGTTCAGGTAGCCCTTCATCACCTGCGGCCCACGTACGCATATCTCGCCGCGTTCGCCCGCGGGCAGCATGCGCGAGATATCGTCCAGTGCGCGGATTTCGACGATGGTGTCCTGCATCGGGATGCCGACGGAATCCGCCCGGACTTCCCCATCCGGCGGGTTCGATGTCACGGCGGGGGAGGCTTCGGTCAGTCCATATCCCTCGATAATCCGAGCGCCGGTGAGGTTTTGAAAGCGTTCGCGGACTTCGGCGGGCAACGGTGCCCCGCCGGAGACGCAGACGCGCAGGCTGGAAATGTCGATGCGGTTCTTCTCGGCCGCTGTGGCGATCGCGTTGTAGATCGTTGGCACGGCATGCATCATCGTCGGCTTGTCTTTCACCAGCGATTTCATCATGGCGCCGATTTCGAACCGGGGGTGCAGGATCAACTCGCCGCCCATGCGGATGCCGCCGTTCAGTACCGAGGTCATGGCGAAGACATGGAAGAACGGCAGCACGGCCATCAACTTCTCTTCGCCGGCCCGCATGCTGGGCATGTGATGCGTGCCCTGCTGCGCGTTGATCGACAGATTGGCGTGCGTCAACATCGCCCCCTTCGGCCGGCCGGTGGTGCCCCCGGTGTATTGCAGCACCGCGACATCCGACGGATCGATGGGAACGGGCGCCGGCGGCGCGCCGGCCGAGACGACCCGGCTGTAAGGCACGATGCGCCTGGTCCATGTCGGATGGGCGACCATTTTGCGTTTCAGCAGAGCGAACGCCACGCGCTTGACAAGCGGAAGCATCCCGCCGAACGGGCACACGATGACATGCTTCAGCAACTCGATATCGACGACTTTTTCGTAGATCGCCGCGAGGTCGATCACCACCATCGCGATGGTGCCGGAATCCTCGATTTGCTGGCGCATCTCACGCGCCACGTAAAGCGGGTTGTAATTGACGACAACAAGCCCGGCCTTGAGTGCCGCATAGTAAAAAATTGGAAAATATGGGGTATTGGGCAAACACAGCCCGATCCGCTCGCCTGGTTTGAGGCCCAGACGCTGCAAACCGGCAGTGGCGCGATCCACCAGGGTGGCGAGGTCCCGATACATCCAGCGCCGCCCTTCGAACGACAGTGCGGTGCGGTCGGGAAACGCCGCCGCCGAACGGTCCAACAGCGTCGGTAGAGCCACCGCCAATAGCGGCTTATGCGAAACGGCGTCCATCTTGTTCCCCCAAGGTCCGCCGGCCGGAAACCATTCGGCCGGAGTTAGGTTTTGGTGCAGAAGCGGCATTCCACGCCCAGACTAACCGTGTAGGCGGAATTCGTGTATTTTCCAACAACGATGTCTGAAAGTTCGATATCTGCAAAGTCAGTTTAGCCGATTTGAAGAAAAAATGCGAACAGGCTGCCTGCAATGTCAGGTTATGTATGATGTCGTACTGCACACCGGTACTAATCAGATAGCGATCGCTGTCGGGAATACGAGAGGTATGGTTGAGATTAGTCACCGGGCTTTGATCGTAACCGATACCCCCTTGCAGCATCGGAATGTCGGGCGAGGGTCTCCAGTCTCGATAGGCCCCCGCAGTGGCGACCGATTCCAGGACGTTGCCTCCGGGGGCATCGCGTGGTCGTTGCCGAGCCGAGGAAGTTGGCTCGGACGATGTGCTGGCGGGGAAGATGCCGTTGATCGAGCCGTCGATTTCACGTTGGTTCGGCCTGATTATCCAGGCTGGGTTCGACGGGCCGGGTTCGACGGGCCGGTGGAGGCATCGTACGCCTTGTTGGTATATTCAGTCTCCGCAGAAACCCGAAAAGCCCGAATCGGCTAAACGGTGGAAAAGCCGAGCGGAGGGTGTTTCGATCTTTTGGATTTTCCTGATTAAGGATCAGGCGAACAGACCAGTGCCGGAACGGCAGAAATTTTTTGACGGCTCGATTCATCACGAAAATATCATTTGCATATCGGCTTTGTGCCTGTTCTTATGATGTGTTATGTTGCTTGTAAAATTCGAAAATCACCCAGTGACAATACAATATATACGCGATCGGCGAACTTTATCGCTATATATGGGGTCACATGAGATATATTCCGATGTTTTGCAAGTATCTCGGTTTATCGGAATTTTTGTGTCGTCTCACGGGAGCAATGCAATCTCTGGGTGTTGCCTGAAAATTATCACAGAAACGTTTTTTGCGATCAAAGACCTAATCCGATAGAGAGATGACTGTGCCTTTTAAACGCAAGGAAAATAACATGTCGTCTGCGAGACCTATCTTGATCGTCGAGGATGATGACGCGCTTCGGCAGGTGTTGGCCGATCAGGTCTCCGCCGATGGCTTCTTCCAATCGGTCGAAGCCTCCACGCTCGATGAGGCCAGCCGCTTCCTGGGGGCCCCTGAAGCGCGGTTCGATTCAATCATCCTGGACATCAACCTGCCTGACGGCGATGGCCGCGATTTTTGTGCCAAGATCCGCAAGCAGGGGCATTCGATGCCCATTATCATGCTGACCGGCGCGTCGGATGAGGGCGATGTCATCAGCGGTTTGAATGCCGGTGCGAATGACTACATCGCCAAGCCGTTCCGCGCCAACGAACTGATCGCCCGCCTGCACGCACAGCTTCGGCTGTTCGACACCAGCGAAGACGCGGTGTTCACCATCGGGCCGTACACTTTCCGCCCCGCCCTGAAACTATTGATCAGCGGTGGCGACAAGAAGCAACGGCTGCGGTTGACCGCGAAGGAGGTCGATATCCTCAAATTCCTGTATCGGCACGCGAACAAGGTCGTGTCGCGCCAGGTTCTGCTGGACGAGGTGTGGGGATACAACGCGGGTGTCACGACCCATACGCTGGAGACGCATGTTTACCGGCTGCGTCAGAAGATTGAGGTCGATCCGAGCAACTGTCGCCTGCTGCTGACGGCCCCGGGCGGGTATAGGCTGGATCCGAGCGTGACTTAAGGCACAATGCGTTCGCGAAGCAGTTCTCATTTTGGCGTTCGCGAACGCAATTGACTTTCGCATTATGGTGCGCGCAGGCACGCTATCCACGTTCTTGCTGGTCCAAGGTGCCCAAAGACGTGGATGGCGGGCCTGTGTGCACCATGACGACCGGAGGCGCCTGCGCCACTTTGCCAAAATGCGAACGGCTGGCGTTCGCTTTAATGACGAAGCGGCGGCGACATGCTTGCCACACCGGGGGATCGTCCTATCTATCCATTTGCCAGTTGATGGACAGGAAGCAGTGATGCCCAAGCTTCATTATAAAGTTGTCGCACACGACGGCGGTTGGGCCTACCGCCTCGACGGCGTGTTTTCGGAACCGTTTACCACCATGGCGGCCGCTTTGGCGGCAGCGAGACGAGTGGCCGCCGAACAACATGTGCCCGGTGATACCAGATGGATAGAGTATCAGGACCAGACCGGGGCCTGGCACACCGAATTATCCCGGGGCAGCGACCGGCCGGACGCTGACGTGGTGTCCTGAATACTACCGCCTGCTGTGAAGGTAACTCCCGTCTTTTCCTCATGCTCGGGATTGTCCGGGCCATGAGGGTGTCATCGAAAATCGGTGGAAGAACGCACAAGGCGGGATCGCCGCTTCCGGGGCGGTCAGGACGGATTTGTCCACCCGAATGGTTTGACGAAATCCGCCTCGTCCTGTGCGCCGGGCGGGGTTGGGCCTTTGGCGATCATGCCATCGACCAGGACGATGCTGTTTTCGTCCCGGTTCCAGTCCTGGCGGGATGTAGAGTCATCCATCGGGCTTGGTGCGGCGGTATCGAAGCCGGGTGACGTGACGAGGTCGATCAGCACAGCCACCGCCACGTCACGCGCGAATCCGGTCGCAGTGGCCTCATTGACCAGTGCCGTCAGGCGCGGCAGCAAGAAATCACGAGCCGGTGAATCGGTGGTCATCGGAAACTGCTCCTTTTCAAAATATTCCTCGGACATTTCTGGCTTCGGTTGGCGTTTTCAGCCCCCCGTTTTGGCGGTTCAGTAACCGGCGGCGCGGTCCACGACCTCTTTTAGAGGTTCGCCGTCCAGAAACCGGGTCAGGTTGTCCACGAATAATTTGGCGACGATGCTGTCGCGTTGGGGGTGCGGGCCGCCGATGTGCGGAAGGACCAGGATACCTTCGGCTGCCCAGAAGGCGTGCTCCTTTGGCAGCGGTTCCTGGCGGAAGACATCCAGGATTGCGCCGGCGATGGTCTTGGCCTTTACGGCGGCGATCAGGTCGTCGTCCTTGATCAGGTGACCTCGGCCGAAATTCAGCAGCCATGCGCCCGGTTTCATTTGTGCGAGCTGTTTGGCGCCGATAAAGTTGTCTGTTTCCGGGGTGGCGGGCAGCAGCAGCAAAACGAAGTCCGATGCCGCCAGGATTTCGGCGGTGCGTTCTGACGGCAGGACCTGCTCCACGTTTGGCATCGGGGTAGGGCGTCGCTTGGTGCCGATCACCCGCATGCCGAGCGCGGTGGCGAGGCGGGCGACTTCTTGTCCGATGGCGCCAAGGCCGAGGATGCCAAGTGTCTTGCCGTTCAGCGGTGTGGCGACGCGGTGCCGCCAGACATTATCCCGGTTGTCTTCGACGATTGCGGTGTACGGTTTGGCGATGTGGAACAGCGCGGCCAGGATGTTCTCCGGCATTGACTCCCGGTGGGTGCCGCGGGCGCAGGTTAGCGTCAGGCCGGCCGGTAGATCGGGCAGGGCGATCCAACTCTCTACCCCCGCGGTCAGCGACTGCGCCCAGCGTAGGTTGGGCATGGTTGTCAGCAACCCGGCGGGAACGCCCGCGGCGAGCAGAACCGAGGTGTTCGTCCGCTGCGTATCCGACGGTTTGTCCTTGCGGCCGAGCGTGTCGATGGCGACGCGGTCTGACAGGCCGGCTTTGGCGATGGCGTCGATGTATGGGGCGGGGGAATCAGTCCACAGCAGCAGGTGGGGCACGTTACGCATGGCAAGCTCCTGGAGACGTTGATCCAGCTTAGGGCAACGGGATGCGGACGGCTATCTGGGGCACGATGCGGGGGGTGAGCCGCGCATCGTGCCGTTGGTATTAGGCGGCTGCCGGATAGTTAGACGGGAACATCGCCCGCTTGGCGTCTTCGTCCATCTCTGTCTTGAAAGTGTGGTCAGTGCCGACAGCCCGTGCCCGCGCCACTGCCGGTCGAGCGTTTACGGCGTCGAACCAGCGTTTGATGTTGGGATAGGCGGCCAACGGATCAGTGCCACCCAGGACGGTTGTTGCTCTGTCGATCCAGCCCCAGGCCGAGACGTCGGCGATGGTCAGGCTGTCACCGACGATGAACGCGCGTCCTGCCAAATGCTTGTCCAGCACGTCGTAGTGACGTTCGGTTTCGCGGCGATAACGGTTAATCGCGTACGGAAGTTGCTCCGGTGCGGCGCGTTGGAAATGCACGGCCTGACCTGAGTATGGTCCGATGCCGGTGCCGATGAACATCAGCCACGACAGCAGTTCTCCACGATCCGCTGCCGAACCCATGAGCTTGCCGGTTTTCTCGCCGAGGTAGATCAGGATAGCGGTCGAATCGAACACGCGGGAGCCGGTGCCGGTATCGACGATGGCGGGTAGTTTGCCGTTCGGGTTGATCGCGCGGAAGGCGTCGGCATGCTGTTCGCCGCGGCGTGTGTCCACCGGGACGATTTCGTAGGGCGTTCCGGTTTCCTCCAGAAACAGCGATATTTTCATCGGATTTGGAGTGGGGTGGTAATAAAAACGAATCATGACGTGTCCTTTTGGGGAGTCCGGGGCCTGGATGGTTGGTTCCATCGCTGGGTGGAGAGTAGGCCGGATTGATTTCAGGCGCGACTGGCGGCCCGACGGCGGTGGAAAAGGCCGATCGTTATCAGGCCGGCTCCGGCGATTTGTTCTGGACAGGGAAGTTCCTCGTGAAGCCGGCTCAGGGTGACAATCATATCCGGCACCTTATGCCAAGTCGCGTTAACATCGACGCTCCGGCCGCATGCAGCTTGCTCTTATCGAATTGCTTCCGATCCAGACCGGAAACAAAGCCGGGTGCGGCTTCGGCGCACAACCACGAGGCATGGAACACCGCCTCCAACGCGGCTATTAGACTCGCCACAACGACATCGCCCGAATGGCAACCAACGGAGAAACCGAATATGCCAGCAAGGACCGGCGCCCAATTCCTGCTCGGCCTCCGCGACACCCGGGAGGTCTGGCTTGGTGGCCAACGCGTGAGCGATCCGCTGGAGCATCCCGGCCTGCGCGGCGGCGCCGAAGCAATCGCGTCGGTCTATGATCTTCACCACCAGTATCCCGGCGACTGCCTGATGCCCGACCCGGAAACCGGCGAGCCGATCGCCGTCAGCCACATGATCCCGGCATCCAAGGAGGATCTGCTGCGCCGGCACAAGGCATTGCGCCGGGTCGCCGAGTTTTCCGTCGGGCTGATGGGTCGCACGCCGGACTATATGAACGTGACCTACGCGGGATTTGCGGGGCGCAGCGACGAGTGGGCCGTTGGGGGTAATGAAGAGGGTGCCGCGAATCTGGTTGCGTTCCAGAAGGAACTTCGGCGCAACGATCTTAGCCTGACCCATACGCTGATTCATGCGATGCCGGACAAATCGAAGGGGCATGTGCCCTCAGGCTTCGATGAAACCCAGTTGCACACAGTGGAAAAAACCGAGCACGGGATTTTGGTGCGGGGTGCGAGGGTGCTGGCGACCCTGGCGCCGTTCTCGGATGAATTGGCGGTCTATCCTAGCCAGCCGATGCCGGATGCGAGCAAGCGGCACGCGCTGTCGTTTTGTATTCGGATGGACACGCCGGGCCTGAAGTTTATTTGCCGCGATAGTGTATCGCTGCCGGACAACCGGTTCGACCATCCACTGTCCGGGCGCTTCGACGAACAGGACGCATTCGTTATTTTCGATAACGTGGAGATCCCTCGGAACCGCATTTTCTGCGACGGGAACCTGGCCGTTTACAATTCTGTGATGTCGGCAAGCTGGCGCGCCAACGCGATGCACCAGACGATGATCAGGGCCTGGACGAAGCTGGAATTCGCCTGGGGCCTTGCTTGCCGGATGGCCGAGGCGATCGGGGCCGCTGACCCCGTCACGCTGCAAATGTTGGGCGAAATCTGGAGTTTTGCCGAACTGGCCCGGTCTGCGGTGCTGGCGAGTGAGGAGGGTGCGCATCACTATGGCAACGGTGCGTGGTTCCTGGATGGCCGGCCGATGGATGCGCTGCGGACATCGTTGCCGTACTGGTTCCCTCGGGTGAATGAGATCGTTCGGTTGATCGGATCGCACAACGTGCTGGCAACCCCGGCGGCAGGTGCGTTCGACGATCCCGCACTGCGTCCGTTGATCGACAAATATCTGCGCGGGGCGGGGGATACCAGTGCGTACGACCGGGCACGGATTTTCCGCCTGGGTTGGGATTTCGCGGGAAGTGCGTTGGCCAGCCGTAATGAACAATACGAGCGGTTCTATCTGACCTCCGGCGCCCGCAACCGGCAGAACGTGCAGATGCGGGCGGATCGCACCGAGGCGGATCGGCTGGTCGACCGGTTCCTGCAGGAGCCGGTGTGAACCGGTTTTCTTTTTTCAGCCGGGACGATGACCGGGTTCGCCTGCCGGTTGCGCTGTTGAGCGGTTTTTTGGGCTGCGGCAAAACCACGCCGATCAATGCCCTGCTGCGCGATCCGGCGATGGCCGGAACCGCCGTGGCGGTGAATGAGTTCGGTGCGATCCCGCTCGACCGCAATTTAATCGATCGCGGCGCCGATAAGACCGTGGCGATACGGCGGGCCGGAAAGACCCACCAGAGCGTTTTCACATAGTGTGAACACGCTCTGGATCGTATTTTACGAGCAGCTTCATCACCCTAAAATCGCTTCGCGATTCCAGTCAGGGTGATAATGCTTTAGATGTTAGGCCGCTTCATCTTGCAGGTGGTCGGCTGACCGACCTCGGAGGCTTGCACGACAGCGGTGGTTTTCCAGCCGAGGCCAGTTTTCTCAGAGTCGTATTTGACGCCTTTGCTGAAGATGGCGCCGTAGTAGGTCATCAGGACCTGGTGGTCCTCTGGCCGGATGGTCACTGACTTGCCGGCGGCGTCGGTCAGGTTGATGCCTTCCATCGCGAGTGCGAGCTTCATCGGGTCGGTCGATCCGGCTTTCTCGATCGCCCGCGCGATCAGTTCCACCGCGACCCAGCGATCCCCGAAGATGTAGTTAAAATCGTTCTTTGCCCGGAAATTTTCCACCCAGGCCATGCGCACGGCGTCGTTGTTTTCTGCTGGGACGTTCTCATGGAATGACAGCACCGAGTGAACGCGGCCATCGCCGCCCGAACCAATGGCGGTGGGCGTCCCGGCGAGGTGGCCAAGCATGGTGTAGTAATCGATGGGTAGTCCGGTTTCCATGCCGGCCTTGATGAGCAGCGTCAGGTCGGGCCCCCAGTTTCCGGTCAGCAACGCTTGTGCGCCGGACGCCTTTATCTTGGCTATGTAGGACGAGAAATCCTTGACTTTGCCGAGCGGGATCATTTCCTCGCCCATGACCTGGATGTCGGGCCGGAGTTTGGTCATGAACAGCTTCAGATCGCGCTGCGCGGACTGGCCGAACAGGTAGTCCTGGTTGATCATGTAGATTTTGGTGATGTCCTTAGGCAGCGCGCGCACCATAATCTCCGCCTGCATTCCGGCGTGGGCGGAGGTGCGGAAGTGCCAGAAGCTGCACTGTTCGTTCGTCAGTTCTGGCGCGAGACCGCCGCAATTGACGTAGAGGATGCGTTGAGTAGGATTGCGCTCGTTGTTTTTATCCACTGCGGCGATCAGCGCACTGGCGATGTTGGACGGTCCGCAATTCAGCAGGACGGGAATGTTCTCATCGAGCATCTTCTGCATTGTGATGAGCGCATCGGATGGTTGTCCCTTGTTGTCGAACGGCACGAGTTCAAGCTGCTTGCCCAGGACGCCGCCACGGGCATTCACGCCGTCGATGGCATACTGGATCGATTTGATTCCCTGGTCGCCTACCTGGGCGAACACGCCGGAAAGCACTTCGGAATAGCCGATTTTGATGGTATCTGCATGGGCGTGTGGCGCGAAGCAAGTCCAAGCAATCAACGAAACGATTGCCAGTGCTCCCCGAAAAAGCGAGGTCATGACGTCTTCCTTCCCAGTCCCTGGGTGAACTGTTCGCACGCGGGCGGGTCGCCCAACGCCGTCGTCCACTTGCCGGCAGCTTGGGGCGTGGCGTCCGCAACTGTCAAAACATTTCTCGCGGCTGCGGCGCAGTGAAATCACGGTTCGGGGCGCGGATCTGGCACGCGTGCGGTGGCGCCGCATTCCAATCCTGCGAATGGGCCGGAGACGCCGCCAATTGGACTTGCGCTGCGTCGGCCCGAAACAATCATCCGTTAAGCGGTGTGACCCATGGATCGCCACCGCTTCGGCCAATAACAACGCAAACAGGCCATGATAGGGGGCGGCTTGTCCGTGTCACCACCAGACGAACAATGCGGCCACACAGATGGCCCGGGCAAGCGTTTATGCCGTTGGGCATGTCTTCGAACGCACGTCAGGACTGTGTCCAGTCCAGACAACAAGCCGGGCAATGACGATCGAGGTGAGAATCGTCATTAACGCGGGTTTCATATTACACTTCGAGGATCATTAAAGGCTGCCATTTGGATTATGGTTCCGTCCGGCGCTTTTCTCCAAACGTTCGATTTCAACGTCGTGTATTCTGCCCGTCGGACCCTATTTAAGAGGTTGGCAATGGAGGTGGAGATGCGTTCGATCAAATCAGCCGCGATGATCGCCACGGCGTTTGCGGTTTCGGGATGTGTTGAATCATTGGACGGCGGTTCGGCTTATTCGGATCGGAATGGCTATGGCTCTGGCAGCTACTACGGTGCGCCCTACTATTCACCTCCACAGAGCTATTACGCACCTCCACAGGGCTATTATGCCCCGCCACAGGGCTTTTACGCCCCGCCGCAGAGCTATTACGCCCCGTATCCCAATCAATTCGCGCCGCGTGGGCGGGAATGGCGCGACCACGACAATGGACGTGAATTTCGTCGTGACGGTTTCGGTCAGCGCGGATTTGACCAAGGTCCACAGATGCGCGCTCAGCCAGGGACTTTAGCTCCGTCCGCGCCGCCGCGGCAGTCTGTTGCCCCACCGCCGGCTGCAAGAGCGCCGGCGGATCAGAATCAAAGGGCGATAGACCAACTCGGATTTCGTCCATCCCGCTGAAGTGGACACGTTGCTGATAGTAAAATCCGATGCGCGGCGGTCCCCGGGGAACCGCCGGCTGATCGGAGATGGTGCGATTAGCGGATGATAATCTCAACACGCCTGTTCTGAGGTTCGCGCACTCCCGCTCCGGTGGGCACCAACAGGTTGGTGTCGCCAAGTCCCTGCGCGCTAATGGCATTCTGCGGCACACCGTTTCGTACCAGTTCAGCCGCCACGGCTCGCGCACGACGCAACGACAGGTCCCGGTTATAGATCTGGGTGCCCGAGGTATCGGTATAGCCGTTCACCTCAAGCCGCGTGTATTGCACTCGGGTGGAGCTGTCGGCGGCTTCCTTTACGATCGATCGCGCCCGGTCCGTCAGAGTCGCCTTATCCCAGTCGAAGAATATCAGATAGGAGCGTGCGGCTGCGGGCGCAGGAGCCACTGTCGCCATCGGCACGACGGGGGCAGGTGGCGGCGGTGCGCCGAAATTGTAACGTATTCCAATCAGAAGCGAATGGTTGAAGTCATTGCCGAACTTCAACTTACCGGGAGTGGTGGCGCCTGGTACGGTCGTTGCGGTAAAATTGTAATCTCTGTGCGCCAAACCGAGAAAACGATACTCGATCGTGGTTGCGAGTGCCGGCAAGAACTGGAAGGGAAGGACGGCTCCGATAATCGCCTGATAGGCGAGCGCGCCACGGGTGTCGTCTGAATCCAGACGCGGAAAACCCCCGGTTCCATAGGCATGCACCTTGTCGAAATGCGACCACTGGTAACCGACGCCGACGCCGGCATAGGGGGCGGCATAAGGAAATGGGATCAGGCCGGTCAGGTCATACAACGCGTTGACCATGGGGCCATACTTCACTTCGTTGCCGCCGGCCGCCGCCGGGAAACCGAAATCCCTGCCTTGGGAAAACCGATTGTTGCGATAGTCCCCTTCGAGTTCCAATCGGATGCCATTTCCGAAGCCATAACCGAGCGCGACGACGGCGGCGGGTCCGATGCGGGACCGGAGGCTGGCATCTGCTGCCGTTCCGGCGGCGTTAACCAGATGTTCGTCTTGCAAAAGATTACCGCCAGCGCCGAGGCTCATGTAAAGGCCGGTAACGGGGGGTGGATAAACTGGTTGAGCCTGGATGGCAAAAGGTGCCGCCACCAATGCGGTTGCAAGCAGGGTACGCTTTAGTCTCATCGCATGAACTCCCGATTTTCGATTGACGTACGGTTAATGGGGGCTGTTGTTTCAGGAGGCGAGCTACGACACCGTGAGGTCATTTTTTCGACATCTGTGGCCGAAAAGCAACGAGGCATGCGGAGGCTTCAGACAGAGCAAAATAGATACTGTATCACCACGGGACTCGCGAATTTGCGAAATCAAGTGTCTAACAAGCAAAATTCGTTTTGTTTTCATACCGATAATGTTTGTCGTTGCGACTGTGGCGCTCCTGATAACATACCCCTGTCGGGCCTCAGGGTTGCTTTGCTACCGCCGCGATGACATTTTCAATCTTATTTGATCGAATGAGAGTGAAACCTCTGGGATTACCGCCTTGCGCACCATCGATGCTCATGTGCACCCGATCAATCCGGCATACGTGGAGGCCAGCGCCCCTTTCATGCCGGCCGCCCGGGGGATGTTCGCGGCACGCCCAGACCTCCAGATCGCCGAGGATTTGCGGCGCGATGACGCCACCCGCATCCTGAAATTGGAATCCGCAGTCGCCCACGTCACGGCGGCAAAGGCATAGTTGTGCGAACCCAGGTCGGAATCATCGGCGCCGGCCCCGCCGGATTGTTCCTGGCGCACCTGCTGCACCGCCTTGGGATTGGCGCCATCGTCATCGAATGCCGCAGCCGTCAGGCGGTGGAGGAAACCGTCCGCGCCGGTGTTTTGGAACACTGGGTCGTCGCGCTGATGAAGGACCTTGGCCTGGGTGAGCGCATGATGCGGGAGGGACATTTCCACGACGGCATCACGCTGCAATGGAACGGCGAACGTCACCATGTCGATATTCAAGGCCTTACCGGTGGCAAACGCGTCGCCGTGTATGCGCAGCACGAGGTGCTGAAAGACCTCATCGCCGGGCGATTGGCTCAGGGCGGAGAGATCGTCTTCGGCGTCGGGGGCACCGCGATCCGCGACCTTGACACCGGCCACCCGGCAATCGATTTCCACCGCGATGGCACCGGCGCCCTGGAAACGATCCGATGCGATTACGTTATCGGCGCCGATGGCTTCCATGGACCTGCGCGTCAGGCGATCCCGGCTACTCACCGCACCGAATACCAGAAAATCTATCCGTTCGGCTGGCTGGGTATCCTTACCAAGGCGCCGCTGTCTTGGCCCGAGTTAATCTATACCAACCAGGGCGACGGGTTCGCGTTGCTCAGCACGCGGTCGCCCGACGTCCAGCGGATGTATATACAGTGCGATCCCGCCGGCGACATCGCCAACTGGCCGGATGCGCGGATATGGGAGCAGTTGCATGCTCGTCTGGCCACGAACGGCGGTTGGTCGTTGACGGAAGGGCCGATCTTCCAGAAAGGCATCATTCCGCTGCGGTCGTTCGTTTGCGAACCGATGCAATACGGGCGGCTGTTTATTGCCGGGGATGCCGCGCATATCGTGCCGCCGACCGGCGCCAAGGGCCTGAATCTGGCGGTGGCCGATGTGCTGGTGCTGTCCCGAGCCTTGAACGCGCATTACAAGCATAACCGGCGTGATTTGCTGGATCAGTACAGCGCGACCTGTCTGCGGCGGGTTTGGAAAGCGGAACGGTTCTCCTGGTATATGACCACGATGTTACACCGGAACGATTTAGAAACGGAATTCGAACGGCGCATCCATTTCGCTGATCTCGATTTGGTCTGCACGTCGGAAGCCTCGGCACGATCCCTGGCGGAGAACTATGTTGGGCTACCGTTCGACTGACAGCGATAGAGTGCCGGCTGGTGTAAGGCGCTACCCCAATATTGCTGTGCAGGTTGGTGTTGTTGCATTTTTGTCATAGCCTGTTTGGGCGACCTGTTCCAGCAAGCATGTTAGCTGGCCAGGACATGCCCTACCGGATTCACGCATCTGCTGGCCGGTGGAGTGCTGCTGCCGGGAGACATGTCCGAAACCGTGTCCAACCGGGGCGGGGGTTACGATCTGCGGCAAGCAAGCAATTTCACCACAGAGACAGAACGAGGAACGCGGAGAAGCACAGCCGCAGCCGCCGTTCGGATGGACCGGAACAACTATATTATACCAACGGCCTTATGTTCTGACTCGTCATGGCAGGCAAAGGCCTGCCATCCACGTCTTTGTCCGATGGTATTACGTCATGGATCGTCCGCCGACAGCGCTGCGCGCGAGGCGCCATTTTTTCCTTCTCGGTGGCCCACCGTTATTACTCGTTCTGTCTCTGTCATAAAAATCGCTTCCTTTAAACAGCGCGACAATCTGGCATCGTCGATAGTTGCCCGCGCCCTTCGGCCACATATCCAACTGACGGCCCGGCCCTGGATGTGGGAAATCCGGTAGCGGACAAGCCGGACGATGACGAAATGAAGGGCCTCAATGCTGTTAAAGCGCTTCCAGTCACGATGAAAAATTCTGACTTATTGTAGGGAGCCGCCTGAGCGTCGTTTGGATCGGGCGTCGCAGGGCTCTTTTTTCGGCCGCGATCGTGGGCTGGCGAACCGATACCCTGGCGACGAAATCCAGTACCGACGCGACATGCGTCTCCCAACTGGTGCCGCGCCAGGTGGGCAGCCGGCCCAACTGAGCCTGCCGCCGCGGCGAAACAGCGGCGGCATAATCCTGCACCGCCCGATACCAGGCTGGCGCGTCCAACGGGTCCAGATACTCCGGCACCGAACCCCCGGCTTCGTGCAGCGCCGGCAGATCGCTGCATAGTACCGGTGTGCCGTGCGCCAGGGCTTCGGCGACCGGCAAGCCGAAACCCTCGGCGAAGCTGGGCATTAGTAACGCCGTAGCGTCCCGCAGCAGGGACGTTAAGCGCGAGTCCGGCACGGTGCCCAGTTCCTCCACATGTCCGGTCAGGGCTGGACAGCGGTCGAGAAGATCGATGACGTTTTCATTCTCCCAGCCGCGTTGCCCAACAATCACCAGGCGTGGCGCGGCATTGCCGTCCCGGGCGACCAACCGCCGCCAAATATGCAGCAGCAGCATGTGGTTCTTGCGCGGCTCGATGGTGCCGAGGCACAGAAAGTAGGGCCGCTCGGATACCCGGAGGGCATGGGTGGCGATCGGCACCGCCACGCCTAAGGGTGCCACATGCAATGGCATATCCGGCGGTAGATAGGGTGCGAGCGCCGCCCCGGTCGCAGCGGAGTTGACCACCACTGCGTCCGCCAACCAAGCGACGGTTGCGATGCGGCGGCGGTGGCGGTCAGCCTCTCCCGGCCGGCCGTATTCGGGAAATTCGAGCGGGATCAGGTCGTGGATCAGGGGCACGAATGCAGCCTGCGACCGCCGCAACGCACGCTGCAACACGGCTGGCCGGTGCAGGTGCCGGTGAGACACCAACAGATAGACCGCCGACGGATCGGCCGATGCGTCGGGCGCCACGGCTGCGCGGACCAACAGACCGAGCGCGGCAGGGCGGCAATCCGCTGGCCTGCCGTTGGCCCACGCTTGGCGAAGGGCGGTCAGGAACGCTCGTGTAGCCCGGTCCGGCAGCATCGCCAGCCGGCCGGACCAATGCCCCAACATGACGAATCGGACGCGTTGCGGTGCAATGGCGATCAGGGTTTCCGCGTAGGCGAGCTCTACTCGGTCGATCCCGGTCAACGATCCAATGCAGGCGCGTTCCACCAATCTGGCCACGTCCAGCCAGAGAGCGGTCACGCCACCGACACCGCGATACGCGGGTGCAGGAGATCGTCGATGCGGGTCGCTGAGTCCCGTGCGGCCTCTATGCGCGGTATTGAATTCGCCACCGCCCGGGTTACGCCTTCCGGTGTGAAGAAATCGCCTCGCAACAGGCATGCGTGCGCCAGTACGCGGCGGAATGCTTCGAACAATCCCGCGTCCGGTGGCGCCGGCGTGCGCCAGAACGCCTCCAGCGTTCCCTGATCGGTCAGTCCCGGCAGGTCGTACACCGACCGGCCCAGCCCAATCACCGGCACACCGCACGCCAGGGCGAACGTGGCGCTGGTGCTGTTCACCGTCACCAGCCCCCGGGTGCGATCCAGCAGGCGTTGCAGGTCGCAATGTTCCACCAACACCACGCGGTCTTCGATACCGGCTTCGCGGGCGGCGGCGCGGGTGACGCCGCGCCAATCGATGACACCGTTGTCCAGCGGATGCTCTTTCACCACCAGCACCGCGTCCGGCGCGGCGTTACGGGCGAACGACGCGACCACAAGGTGTATTGCATGCATCATGCCGCCGAGGTCGGAGTGGCAGAGTATCTGCGAGTCATTATCCATTTGGATCGGCAGCACGAAGAAGCCGCCGGCTGCGGCGAACGCGGTTCGGATCGCATTTTGACTGCGGCGGATTGCGAGCGGGGTGCGGATGGCGCGCTT
This sequence comes from Rhodopila sp., assembly GCA_025355085.1. Taxonomy (GTDB): domain Bacteria; phylum Pseudomonadota; class Alphaproteobacteria; order Acetobacterales; family Acetobacteraceae; genus Rhodopila. The sequence continues at coordinate 3,190 of JANXLQ010000153.1, read as the reverse complement.
TATCCAACCGGTGGCCTCATGCGCCAACGACCAGCCGCGATGGGTGGCATACCGGGGGAACCATGATTGGAGGGCGACGCAGGCCGCGCCATAAAGAATGCAATCGCGTGCCCGATTGCGCATTGACGGCGGCACATGTTCGTTCAGCGGTTGCGCCGGCAGGCCGTTGGACGCGGCGCGATAGGTGCTGGCGGAGCGCGGCAGGCCGGAATGGCCGTTGACGCCGCCGACCTCTAAGGTGATCCAGTCGGGGCGCAGATAGCCTTCCTCGAACACATGCACTGTGATCCCGCGCCGCTTTGCCAGATCGATCGCCACCCTGTGCAACGGACGGCAATCGCCGTGCAGGATAATGTCGGTCGGCATCTGGTCGAGGACCAGCCGTTGAAGGAAAGCCGGCCAGTCGGACATGCGCCCGGTGAAATCGATGGCCGGCAACGATGGCCATGCCATCCGGTCGCCGCCGTTGAAGTTCACCCGTGACACGCTGTGGCCGCGTTTGGCCAGCGCTTGCCCCAGGCTATGGAAGAACGATCCCGGCACTCCCTGCAGAAACAAGAACCGGCGATGCGGAAATATCCGAACCGTCCGGGCCAGGGATTGGAGGCGCGCGGATACCGCATCCGGACAGAGGTTGTCTGCGTCGATGGAAGCAGCTTTCATTTGGGCTATTTTCCACATCTTTTGTCAAATACAGTCGGCGGCAGGGGGCGCCCCGCGTTCATCTTCGCGACGATACGGCGACTTAGTTAACAAAACGTTTGTGTTGCCCAAACTTTTGCATCGCCGGGCATAATTTTTTGCATCCGACGATGCCGGCGTTAACCTTTCGTAAATATATCGCGGGTTAGAACGGGTTGGCGCATCGCCTTGTATGCGTCAGCAAGAGACAGGAGGTCTCGTTTGTTCGATGGAGCCCCGCCGCTACGATCCGGCCCACTCAGGCTCGCGATCATTAGTACTTATGACGAGATGTGCGGCATCGCGGGTTATACGAGAGCGCTGGAGCAGCAATTGCGACTTCATGCCGACGTTACAGTATTTGATTTGGATCAATACTTGCTGCGCAGTTCCCATGCCCCGGTCCAACGTCTGGCCGATCGCCATATCAAGGAAATCGCCGGCCGGCTGCATGAATTCGACAGCGTCAATATTCAGCTTGAATATGGAACGCTGGGCCGCACGCCCTGGCAGATCATGCGGCGGTTACGGCGTCTGGTGGCCGCGGCGCCGGCGCTGTCGGTGACCTTTCATACGATCCTGGGTCATGATCTGCTGGACTGGCAGGCGATCGGCCGAAGCCTGATGCGCGGCCGGATTTTCAGGGCTTTCGAGATCGTCTGCGCCTTCCGCCGTAACAAGGGGCTTGCCGCCCGCACCTATGGATTGCTGCGCAAGCGTCAGCACAGCCATCCGGTCAATGCTATTGTCCACACAAAACGCGACGCTCGGCTTTTGCATGACGTGTACGCTATCCGGAACGTCGTCCATCATCCTTTAAGCTTTGTTGCCGCGGAACAGGCAGAACGGATCAGGGAGCTTGCGACACCCGACCTGTTCCCGGTTCTGAACACACTGCCCAAAGGCGCGAAACTGATTGGGTCATTCGGGTTCCTGTCACCGTACAAGAGTTTCGAAACTGCCGTGCGGGCGCTGCATTACCTGCCGGAAGACCATCACCTGCTGATTTTTGGCGGCATCCATCCGCAATCGATCAAACGCGAGCAGGCGCTGGACCCCTATATTCAGGCTTTGTTTAACGAGGGGCATATCGGCCAGAGCATATTCGATACGATCGGGGAGAATGCCACGATCAATCTTGATGCCGCATCGAAAGAGCTGCTTGCCAGGCATCCCGAGGATCTGCACCGCCGTATTCACTTCATGGGCGTCCACAACGACGAGAATTTCATGCGGGCAATGGCGCTGTGCGACGTGGTCGTGCTGCCGTATCTGGAAGTCGGACAGTCCAGTTCGGGACCGATCGCCGTGGCGCTGGAAATGGGGTGCCGGGTGCTGGCATCCCGCACTTTGGCATTTATGCAGTTTGCCCGGTACCATCCCGGCCAGATTGATTTCTTCGACATCGGCAACTACGCCGAACTGGCCGACCTGATCCGCGCCGGTTCGCCGGCCCCGAACGGGGCGCGGCACCTAAGCTACAATACAGAAACCAACACAGCGCTTTACCTGAAGGCCAATCAGCCCCGTGTCAGCCGGTGGAGTACTGCGCGGATGGAGGCCGTGGCATGATCCGGTCATTGTCCTGTGCGACGGCGGTCCTTGGTTTGGCGTTAACTGCGTGTTCCACCATTCCCGGAAGCGGGCCGCGCACCGGCGAAATCGAACGAGCCACTCCGGCCTATGCATTGATTGATCTGGATACCCATTCGGCCGGCATCGTCAGTGGTTTTGTCGCCGCCGAACGCAGCGAACCGGTCGTTCGGCTGCCCCCGGGCCGCACACCCGGGCTGATCGGGGCGGGGGACCTGCTGAAGATCGCGATCTGGGAGCCAAATCCAAACGGCACCTCAATGACCACCGATAAATCCGGGATCGAGACGACGACTCGCGTGGGCATCGATGGCACCATCAGTGTTGCCTATGTCGGCCGTTTGCGGGCAGCCGGCCGCACGCCGGGGCAAACCGAGCAGGACATTGCCGGGCGATTGGCGCGTCTGGTGCCGGGTGCGCAGGTTGCCGTGTTGGTTACCGAGGACGTGACCAATAACGTGATCGTCCAGGGCGATGTTTCCAAGCCGGGCCGTTATCCGGTCATCCCGGGATCGAGCGGCGTGCTGGATATTCTGGCGATGGCCGGCGGGGCGCACACGCTGAACCGGCAGTCATTGGTGCGCGTCGTGCGCGGCGACCTGACGGTGACGCGCACCTTGTCGCAACTGATCGGCACGCACGCGATGGAGACGGATCTGGCGCCGGGCGACCGCATTCTGGTGCTGCCGCGCCTCAGCTATTTCTATGCGTTCGGTGCTGTTAACCATCCGGGCGAACAGGTCTATGACACGGATGATATTACCCTGGCGCACACTCTGGCGAAGATCGAGGGCCTGTCCGACAGTCGGGCCGACCCAGCGGCGGTGTTCATTTATCGCCGTCAGGCTGCCGACCTGACCCGGCAGCTTACTTCCGGTCGCGATACGGCCAGCGTGATCTACCGCCTGAACCTGCG
>JANXLQ010000078.1 GCA_025355085.1 Rhodopila sp. | reverse complement strand
AATCGGGTCGATCCCGGCCAGTTCGGCAAGGTGGTCCAATTCGGTGTCGGGAACGCCCGTTGGGCGATGGTCCTGTTCCTTTTCGTGATGGCCGGGCCTGGTTCGGCTACCCACGACTTCCTGTGCCGCAGCAAGCCAAGTCGTGGGTGGCCGGGCCAAGCCCGGCCATGACGTAGAGAGTAAAGCGTTGTTCGGGGAAAGATTGCTCTCCGCCCCTCCGCTCTGCCCTGATGGAGGGGGGGTGGCCACGTCGCCCTCCGCCCCCTCCCGGAACACCGTCACGGACCGTGCCGCGATCGTCAGGCCGTCACCGGCCCCCGCGCTGTCCAGAACGCGCACCCACCGGCACCCTGGCCGGGGTGCCGGCAAAACGATCTCCGCTGCGATAGTATCGGCGTTAAAGACCAGCGCCGCGCGCACGCCGTCCGCATAAAGGACGGCGGACAGCGTGCGGTTTGTCTCTCGGTTCCAGTCCTTGCCGGCCATGATCTGACCATCCGGCCTGCACCACGTCACATCCGGGATCACCTGCCCATCTGCCGGGTCACCGTGCAACGCGCGACCGTCGAACAGCGGCGCCAGCGTGCGGCGCAGTGCAATCAACGCGGCAGTGAAATCAATTAAAGAATGATCGGCGGCGGCCCAGTTCACCCAGGAGCCGGCATTATCCTGTGCATAGGCATTGTTGTTGCCCCCCTGCGTCCGCCCGAGTTCGTCGCCCATCGACAGCATCGGCGTTCCGCGTGACAGCAACAGCGTCGCCAGCAACGCCCGCGTATCGCGCACCCTTGCCGCCAGGATGCCCGTGTCGGACGACGGACCCTCGGCGCCGTTGTTCCAGGACAGATTGTCGTCGGAGCCGTCGCGGTTGTGCTCGCCGTTCGCGTCGTTGTGCTTCGTTTCATACGAAACCAAATCGGCCAGCGGGAACCCATCGTGCGCGACCACGTAGTTCAGGCTTCGCGATAACGGCCGTCCGCCGAATACATCCGCCGACCCGGCGAAGACTGTGGTGAAGGAACCCAGCATGCCGGCATCGCCTCGCCAGAACCGGCGGACGTTGTCCCGAAACCGGTCGTTCCACTCGCCCCAGCGTGCGGGGAAGGCACCGAGTTGATAGCCGCCGGGGCCGATGTCCCAGGGTTCCGCGATCATGACGAGGCGGGACAGGACGGGGTCTTGCTCGATTGCGGTCAGAAACGGGGCCTGCGGATCGAAACCGCCCTCTCGGCGTGCCAGGATCGTGGCGAGGTCGAACCGGAAGCCGTCCATGCCGCCGTAAACCGCCCAGGCGCGCAACGCATCCATACCGAGGCGGACAACCGCCGGGCGGTCCATCGCCAGGACGTTGCCGCATCCGGCGTCGTTCACGTACAACGACTTGCCGGAGGCGGCCAGCCGGTAATAGCCGGCGTTGTCCAGGCCGCGCATCGACAGCGTCGGGCCGAGTTCGTCGCTCTCACCGGAATGGTTCAGCACCACGTCCATGATGACGCTGATCCCCGCCGCATGCAGCGCATCGACGGCCGTGCGGACCTCCTTCCAGCCGCCCGGTGCCAACCTTGGGTCAGGGGCGAGGAAGGCGATCGGGTTATAGCCCCAGTAGTTAGACAGGTTCAGCGGCGGTAAATGCCGCTCGTCCACCCATGCGGCGCTAGGCATCAGTTCGACGGTGGTGATCCCCAGGCGCAGAAGGTGCCGGATGCTGGCGGGATGACCGAGTGCCGCGAATGTGCCTCGGATGGCGGGCGGGATATCCGGATGGGTCATGGTGAACCCCCGGACGTGCAGTTCGTAGAGTACCTGACGGTCCCAATCGAAGGCGGGGCGATTGGCGAACGGGGCGGCCGACGGGGAACCCACGATGGCCTTAGGCATCAGGGCGGCGGTGTCTTCCGGGCGCGGCGCACCGCGATCGAACAGCAGTTCATGCAGGCGAAAGGGCCGGTCGATGCAGGTGGCCCATGGGTCCATCAGCAGCTTTGACGGATTGAACCGGTGACCGTTAGCAGGCGCCCACGGACCATAGGCCCGCAGTCCGTAGCGGGCGCCTTCGGGAACACCGGCAATATGGCCGTGGAACACCGGGCCGGTGCGCGCGGGCAACCGGAACCGGGCGGTCTCGGTGTCGTGCTGGTCAAAGAAGCAGATCGCGATGGCATCTGCATCGGGCGCATGCACCGCGACATCGATTCCATCGCCGGCGACGGTGACGCCGGGTGTATCAGGCGACCCGGGGCCGGCCAGCCTCAAGAGTGCGCAACCAGCAGCGACCGATACAATGCGACATATTGAGCCGCCGGGCGGCGCCACGATACATCCGCGGCCATCCCGTTACGCTGAACCTGCGCCCATGCCGGCTTGTCGCGCCACAGGGTTTGTAACCGGTCCAACGCGATCTGAAGTGCCTCCGGTGTTGCCGGCCACAACTGGATGCCGGTGGCTACTCCGGCGGCCAGTGCGGCCTCATTGGCGTCGATCACTGAATCGGCCAGGCCGCCAACCCGCGAAACCACGGGCACCGAACCATACCGAAGGGCGTAAAGCTGGGTTAGGCCGCACGGCTCGAACCGCGACGGCACCAGCAGCGCGTCGCTGCCGGCCTGGATCAGGTGCGCCACCGTCTCGTCGTATCCGATGACGCATCCAACCGAACCCAGATGCCACTCGGCGGCGGCGACGAAAGCCTGCTCCAGTTCCGGTTCGCCCGAACCCAGCAGCGCGAGTTGCAAGCCGTCGCCCGCCAGCGTGTCGAGTCGATCGAGCAGCATGTCCAACCCCTTTTGGGAGGTCAGGCGGGAGATAACGCCAATCAGAAGGGCGTCGGGGTTTTCCTCCAGGCCCATCTGCTGTTGCAGCGCCAATTTGTTGTCAGCACGTTTTCCCATTTTGCCACGGCTGTAACGGGCCGGGAGAAGCAGGTCGGTCGCGGGATTCCAGACCGTGTCATCGATCCCGTTGAGTATGCCCGTCAGAATACCGCTGTGATGACGGAGCACTCCGTCCAGGCCCATGCCGTGCTCCACGCCGGTGATCTCCCGCGCATAGCCGGGCGACACCGTGGTGATCCGGTCGGCGTAGGACAGCCCGCCTTTCAGGAAGTTCACGTCGCCATGGAATTCCAGGCCATTCAGGCTGAACGCTGAGGCCGGCAGGCCCAACCGAGGGAATAAAGCGGCCGGATAACGTCCCTGAAACGCCATATTATGGATCGTGATTACCGTCCCGGGGCGAGGACCGTTATGAAAATGCAGGTAAACCACGGCCATGGCTGCCTGCCAGTCGTGGGCATGGACGATGTCGAACGTCAGCCCCGGTACAACACCTCTGCCAATCGCCGCGGCTGCCGCACCGAGCGCAGCGAAGCGCATGCCGTTGTCGGCCCATTCCCGCCCGTCCGCTCCGAGATAGGGACTCCCGGCCCGCGCATACAAATGCGGCGCATCGAGCACCAGCAGCTCCAGCGATGCCGCGTTCGCTCGGAGTACCGTGGCCGGCCCCCCAAACAGATCGGCGAATTGGTGTACAGCGATCGCGTCCGTCAGGGCCGCCAACACGGCGGGGTATCCGGGGATCATTGTGGTTACGTCAACGGCTGGGTTGGTCTTGAAGGTTGGGGCGTCCGCCATGACGGATGCGGCTGCGACCGGGGCGGACGGTTTGGCGGACGAGGCAACCGAAGATGCGGTTCCGGCAGGGCCGGCCCGCATCAATGCCAGCGGCAACGCCCCCACGACATCGCCGAGGCCGCCGGTCTTCAGCAGCGGATAAATCTCGGATGCGACGGCGAGAACGCGGATCAAATCACAGGTCCAGACGATCGATCATAGGTTGTGTGATCAGGCAGATGCCGCGGTCGGTGCGACGGAAGCGGCGCGCATCGTCAACCGCGTCTTCACCCACTACCAATCCGGCTGGTATTTTCACGCCTTTCTCCACGATCACGTTGCGTAGCCGCGCCCCTCGGCCAATATCGGCGTTCGGCAGGATCACCGCATGCTCCACCCTGGCGAAGGAGTTCACGCGAACCCCTGTGAACAGCAGCGACCGCCGCAGGAATGAGCCTGACACGATACAGCCACCCGACACCAGCGAGGAGATGGCCTCGCCGCGCCGCCCGACCTCCTCATGCACGAATTTGGCCGGCGGCGTGATCTCGGCATAGGTCCAGATCGGCCAGTCGCGGTCGTATAGATCGAGCGCGGGAACGATCGCGGTCAGGTCGATGTTGGCTTCCCAATAGGCATCCAGCGTGCCGACATCGCGCCAGTAAGCCTCTTGCTCCGCGCCGGAGGTAACGCAGGAGGTGGTGAAGCGATGCGCGACGGCTTTGCCGTGTTTGACCAGATACGGGATGATGTCTTTGCCGAAGTCGCGGCTGGAGCCTGGTTCGGCCGCATCGCGGTGCAACTGCCGGATTAGGAATTCGGTGTTGAAAACGTAGATGCCCATGCTGGCGAGGGCCATGCCGGGGTTGTCCGGCATGGCGGGCGGGTCGGCTGGTTTCTCGATGAAGGCGACGATGCGATCGGCCTTATCGACCTGCATGACGCCGAACCCGGTCGCCTCCATGCGCGGCACCTCAATGCAGCCGACGGTGACATCCGCACCCTGTTCGGCGTGCTGCACCAGCATCGGCGCGTAGTCCATCTTGTAGATGTGATCGCCGGCCAGGATGACGATGTATTCGGGGCTGTAACCCTCAATGATGTCGATGTTCTGGTACAGTGCGTCGGCCGTCCCGGCATACCAACTGTCGCCGGATCGTTGGGAGGCCGGCAGGATGTCGAAACCCTCATTGCGCTCCGGACGGAAGAAGTTCCAGCCGCGTTGCAGGTGACGGATCAGGCTGTGCGCCTTGTATTGGGTCGCGACGCCGATCCGCCTGATGCCGGAGTTCAGGGCGTTGGACAGCGCGAAGTCGATGATCCGGCTTTTGCCGCCGAAATACACCGCCGGTTTGGCGCGCACGTCTGTCAGTTCGAGCAGCCGAGACCCTCGACCGCCCGCCAGGACATAAGCCATCGCATCGCGGACGATAGGGGCATGCAATCCGGGCCGAGTCGCCATCTGACCGTCTCCTGCTGTCCGCGTTTCTTAATGTGCCGTGACCATAAGCATGCATTTTGGATCGCACCAGAACACACCTGAGGTTGCAGCAGTTCTCATTTTAGTGTTCGCAGCCGCGAACATGTTCCTCGTCATAGTGTATGCAGGCGCGCTCTGACGGCAGGGAGCGCAATCGCAGCTTTGCCAGGATGAGAATTGCTGGTGAGGCCGCGCCTTATTTGTCGCTCAGGGCGGATGAAGTGCTTCTTGGTACCTTGGTTGGGAGTGCGATGAAGCGCCTGTTTCACCACCAAGCCACCAAGCCACCAAGCCACGAAGGGTGCGAACAACCAGCACCAAATTTGCCGGTTTCATTGGAAACTTCGTGCCTTCGTGGTGAAACTCCCTCTCAGCCAACACCACAAGCGTGCCGTTCCACAGGACGACGACCGCAGGAACCCGGGAACCACCGGTCGAGCGTTGCTCACCCGATTGCACTAGGGTGCCGTCGAGTTCATCTATCCAAGCCTTGCGCCGGAAACCCGGACCGCGCGCGTGCGTATTGTAATGCCCAATCCGGACCGGGCTCTCCGTGCGGCAATGTTTGCCAACGTCGAATTCGACGGCGCATCCGGGGCTGGGCCGGTGCTCTCGGTCCCCAACTCGGCGGTGCTGGACAGCGGCACGCGCCAGGCCGCGCTGATCGCGCGCGGCGAAGGCCGCTTCGAGCCGCGTCAGGTGCATCTAGGCACCCGTGGCGACGACTGGGTGTTCGAGTATGTCGTGCTCGGTGCGCAGCGCACGCTGGCCGAACTGCGAAGCATCCAGGACTGGGTCGTCCGGTATAAACTTGTCACCGCGAAGGGCGTCGCCGAGGTCGCCAGCGTCGGCGGGTTCGAGAAACAGTACCAGGTGGTCGTCGATCCCGGGAAAC
>JANXLQ010000042.1 GCA_025355085.1 Rhodopila sp. | reverse complement strand
ACACCACCAAGGACCACAAAGAGCGCATCGGGCGGATGTTCCAGATGCACGCCGACAAGCGCGCCGAAATCAAGGAAGTCGAAGCCGGTGACATCGCCGCTTTCGTCGGCCTGAAGGACACCGGCACCGGCGACACGCTGGCGTCTGCGGACGACCCGGTGATCCTGGAGCGCATGGCGTTCCCGGTGCCCGTGATCGACATCTCGGTTGAGCCGCGCACCAAGGAAGCCGTCGAGAAGATGACCCTCGGCCTGCAGAAGCTGGCCGGCGAAGATCCGTCCCTGCGTCTGAAGACCGACCAGGAAACCGGCCAGACGATTCTGTCCGGCATGGGCGAGCTGCATCTGGAAATCATCATCGACCGCCTGCGCCGCGAATACGGTGTGGACTGTGAAATCGGGGCGCCGCAGGTGGCGTATCGGGAAACGATCTCCAAGGCGCACACCCATACCTATACGCACAAGAAGCAGTCCGGTGGGTCGGGCCAGTACGCCGAAGTGAAGATCATCTTCGAGCCGCTGGAGCGGAACACCGGCGTGGTGTTCGAAAACAAGGTGGTCGGTGGTTCGGTGCCTCGGGAATATGTCCCGGCGGTCGAAAAGGGCATCAGGGTGCAGGCCGATACCGGCGTGCTGGCCGGATTCCCGACGGTCGATTTCAAGTACACGCTGATCGACGGTAAGTACCATGACGTCGATTCGTCCGCCCTGGCGTTCGAAATCGCGGCCAAAGCCTGCTTCCGTGAAGGCATGAAGCTGGCGACGCCGATTATCCTGGAGCCGATCATGGACGTGGAAGTGACCACGCCGCAGGATCACGTCGGCGATGTGGTGGGCGATCTCAATCGTCGCCGTGGCCAGATCCAGAACCAGGAGAGCTCCGGCTCGACGGTTATCGTGCGGGCGCATGTGCCGTTGAAGGAGATGTTCGGGTATATCTCGCATCTGCGCAGCATGACGAAGGGCCGCGCGTCCTTCACCATGCAGTTCCATCACTACGATCCGGTGCCGCGTAACGTCGCGGAAGAGATTGTGAAGAAAAGCGCCTGATCTCAGGCGGTTTGACTTTCTAAAAGGGCGCGGACCGGTTGGGTCCGCGCCCTTTTTTGTTGCCTGCGAGGAACTCGGCGTTGGAGGATATCGGACCCGGCGCCGACGTTGACTGACACCAACCCGCACAGACAGCAACGCACCCGCCGGCCCGCCCCTGCATGGTCATGGTGCGCGGATGACCGGCACAGAACCGCCCATGACGTCGGCGCCGATACCCGGAGCCAACTCAGGCTGTAACAGAGGCAGACAAATTTTCTGCATTGCGTTCCTAAATAATATAAGGATATGTTTATGTGTCGTCGGTCCCGCGCGAGCGGGTTAAAAGGGAACGCTGTGCGCCTCGGCAGGATCAACGATCCGGAGGCAAGTCGGTGGCTACCCCCGTAACTGTAAGCGGAGAGTCGCTGGTCCATCCGTCCCCATCGGGGCGGGTCACTGAACTGGAAAGGTTCGGGAAGGCAGGACCAGAAGCATTGACCCGTGAGCCAGGAGATCTGCCGTCGTCGCACGAACCATTGCCGCCGGGCGGGGTGTACCGGAGGTAGGAGATAGTCATGACGACGAACCACGGTCGCGTTGGCCGCCCAATCGATATGATGCCACGTCCTGCTTTTCTCGTTTTATGGGTCCTGAGCTGCGGGAGGCTCGCATGACCATTGCCAGCAATCTTGGTTTCCCGCGAATAGGACATCGCCGCGAACTGAAGGTCGCGCTGGAAAAGTTCTGGGCCGGTGAATTGAACGAAGCTGGCCTGAACGACGCCGCCGCCGCGCTGCAAACTCGCCACTGGCAGTTGCAAGGCAAGGTCATCATGGGCCACATCCCATCCGGCGAGTTCGCCCTATATGACCATGTGCTTGATACCGCCTGCATGTTGGGCGCGATTCCGCCCGGTTATGGCTGGTCAGAGGGCCCGGTGTCGCTGCCAACGTATTTTGCCCTGGCCCGCGGCTCACGCGGGACGGCGACGGAAACTGCGGCAGGAATCGACCCCGGCTTGCCGGCGATGGAAATGACCAAATGGTTCGATACGAACTATCACTACCTGGTGCCGCTGCTGGCCGCCGGGCAACAATTCCAACTAACGTCGAACCGTTTGCTTACCCAGTTCCTTGAGGCGAAAGCATCGCACATCCGCACCCGGCCGGTCTTGCTCGGTCCCATCAGCTTTCTTCTGCTGTCGAAGACGGTGGATGGTTCCGATCCGCTCGATCTGCTGGACGCACTGCTTCCGGTGTACGTTCATATTCTGAAGGAACTATGTGACGCTGGCGTCGCCTGGGTACAGATCGACGAACCCGTACTGGCACTCGATCTTTCGGACAAGGCCAAGGCTGCGTTCAACCGGGCGTACGACGCGCTTGCGGTTGAATCGACACCCGAAATCTTGCTCGCCAACTATTTTGGACCGCTCGGCGACAACCTCGCCACAGCCGCACGCTTGCCCGTCGCGGGGCTGCATCTCGATTTGGTACGGGGGCGGGACGAGCTGGAGGCGGTCTTGAAGGTGTTGCCGCCCGATCGGTGGCTGTCGCTGGGTGTCGTGGACGGACGCAACGTTTGGCGGACGGACCTTCGCGCGGCACTCGGCGTACTGCGACAGGCTGCTGCGGCGCGTGGCAATCGGCAGTTGATGGTGGCCCCATCGTGCAGCCTGCTGCATGTGCCGGTCGATCTGGAACAGGAGATCGGGCTGGATCCCGACGTGAAGGGCTGGCTTGCCTTCGCGACGCAGAAACTGAAGGAAGTAGCACTGCTGGTCCGTGGGCTCGATGAGGGTGACGCGGCGATCGCCGAACAGCTCGCTGCGAGCGATGCTGCCGTGACGTCAAGGCAAAATAGTCCGCGCGTCCACCGGTCTGAGGTATTGGATCGGTTAAACAATGTTACGGAGGCCATGGGCGGTCGAGCCCATGCCTACACGTTACGCCGCGCCGCCCAAAAGGCTAAATTTCATCTGCCATTGTTCCCAACAACGACAATCGGGTCTTTTCCGCAGACGCCAGAGGTCCGTCAGGCCCGTGCGGCACTCACCCGCAAAGCGATCACCGGTGATGAGTATGCGAGGATTGTCGAGGGCTGGATCGACGATGTGGTGCGATGGCAGGAATATCTGGGCCTGGATGTGCTGGTGCATGGTGAATTCGAACGCAACGACATGGTCAAGTATTTCGGCGAGCAGTTGAGTGGATATGCCTTTACACAGCATGGCTGGGTGCAATCCTATGGCAGCCGCTGTGTCGCACCTCCCATCATTTGGGGCGACGTTTCGCGACCAGCGCCAATGACAGTACGCTGGTCCGCCTATGCGCAATCACGTACCGGCCGGCCGATGAAGGGGATGCTGACAGGACCCGTAACGATGATGCAGTGGTCGTTCGTGCGCGACGATATGCCTCGGGCCACGGTCTGCCGGCAGATCGCCCTGGCCATTCGTGATGAGGTCGCCGATCTGGAAGCCGCCGGCATCGGGATCATCCAGGTCGATGAACCTGCGTTTCGGGAGGGCCTGCCACTTCGTCGGGCGCAATGGGCGAATTACCTGGATTGGGCAGTAGGTTGTTTTCGTTTGTCCACCAGTTCAGTCCGGGATGACACCAGTATCCATACTCACATGTGCTACTCGGAATTCAACGACATCATGCCGGCCATCGCCCAGATGGATGCCGACGCGATTTCTATCGAAACCACTCGCAGCCGCATGGAGTTGTTGGACGCCTTCGCACCCCGCCACGATGGTGGCGCCCCCGGCTATCCTGCCGAAATCGGACCGGGGATCTGGGATATCCACAGTCCCCGCGTACCGGATACAGATGAAATGGCGGAACTGTTGAGACTGGCCCGTAAGCGGCTGCAAGACTGGCAGATATGGGTCAATCCGGATTGTGGATTGAAAACCCGAAAATGGGAGGAAGTCCGGCCCGCCCTGGCCAGCCTTGTCGCTGCTGCCAGGCAGGTTCGGCAGGAGGTTGAAACACGGGCTTAACGTGCAGCACCGGGCGTGGGTAACGCCACGCCCGGGTTTTTGTTCAAGCCAACAGCCAGACCGGCTCCTGAATGCGCGTCAGAAACGCTGCATGCGCCGCCAGTTCCGCCTCGGTGGGCACAATAAGATGCGGCGTCCTCGGACCCGTATGCACATACACCGTCACCGGCCCGCGCCCATCCTGAGCCGCCAGCGACAACCCCCGCTGCCGTCCGCCCGTCAGTTCGACATAAACCTCGGCCAGCAGCTTGCAGTCCAGCAGCGCGTTGTGGGTCGTGCGCGCCGACAGATCGATGGCGAACCGGCGGCATAGCGCGTCCAGGCTGTTTGGCATCCCCGGAAACTTCACCTTCGCCAGAGCCAGCGAATCGATCATCCGCCCGCGTTCCAACCTCGAAAAATTGGCGCGGCCGAACTCCATGTCCAGGAAGCCAAAGTCGAACGGCGCATTGTGCGCGATCAGCTTGCTGTCGCCAAAAAAATCCAGCAGCGGTTGAGCAATCGCCGCGAACAACGGCTTGCCTTCAAGATCGCCGTTGCTAATGCCGTGAATGCGCGTGGCGTCCGGCGGAATGTCACGTTGCGGGTTGATCAGCGCATGGAAATGCTTGCCCGAGGGCAGGTCGTTCAGCAACTCCAGCGCCGCGACCTCGATCACGCGGTCGCCGTTCAGCGGGTCCAGGCCGGTAGTCTCTGTGTCGAACAAAACGGAGCGGATCATGACCGCAGTGTCTGAATGAA
>JANXLQ010000417.1 GCA_025355085.1 Rhodopila sp. | reverse complement strand
CGAATGAATGGAGACGATGATGGCTAATTTTGTGCGGGTTGCCGGCAAGAGTGAGATCGCCGAGGGCGCCTGCATTGGCGTGCGTGTGAACGACAAAGACATCGCGGTTTACCACCTGCCCGGTGGCGAATTTCGCGCAACCGACAATATTTGCTCGCACGAGTATGCGTTGCTGACCGATGGCTGGATGGAAAACGGCTGTATCGAATGCCCGTTGCACGCCGCCCAGTTCGACATCCGCACCGGCAAGGCGATGTCCGCCCCGGCAGATGAGGATATCGCGGTGTATGCGGTGCGGGTCGATGGAGACGACGTGCTGATCGAACTACCGGGGTGATGTGAGCGTGGCCGCATCGCGTCCCATCCGCCAGGGCCCGCCGCATGCCGGCCATCTTCGTTCGGGTAGCCGGTGCGCGGATCGCCGGGACGATCGAGGAGACTGCTTTGCGCCCCCCAACGCTTATCCGGATGCCTGTGGGAACAAGCCCGGCCATGACGTTGGGGTTGCGATCGCCGCCCGAAATCTCGTGACGACAGGAACGGCACCATGACCGCCCCCATCGACTGCGATATCCACCCCATTGTCCCGGGCCTTGCATCGCTGCTGCCGTATCTGGACGATCATTGGCGCGAAACCGTCATCCGGCGCGGCATCGAAGACCTGACCACGATCAGCTATCCGACCCGTAACCCCTTGAGCTTCCGCCAGGACTGGCGCGACGATACCGGCCGCACCGCCACCGACGTGGCCACGCTCGGTCGCCAGGGGCTGGACCCGTTCGGCACCCGGCTGGCGATTCTGAACTGCCTCTATGGCGTGCAGGCGCAGTTCAGCGAGGACCTTGGGCAGGCGATGTCTCGGGCGCTGAACGACTGGATTGTTAAGGAGTGGCTGGATCGGGACCCGCGTCTGCGCGCATCGATCGTCGTGCCGATGCAGAACGTCGAGATGGCGGTGGATGAGATCGACCGCTGCGCGCCCGACCGCCGCTTCGTCCAGATCATGCTGCTGGTTGGATCGGAATCGACGCTTGGGCGCCGGCAAAACTGGCCGATCTATGCGGCTGCGGAACGGCATGGGTTGCCGGTTGGTATTCATGCCGGCAGCATGTATCGCAACCCGATGACCCCGGTGGGTTGGCCGACCTCGTTCACCGAGGAATACGTCAATCAGGCAACCGCATTTCAGTCCCAGTTGACCAGCCTGATCGCCGAGGGGGTGTTCGCGAAGTTTCCGTCGTTGACCGTGGTGTTGATGGAATCCGGCGTGTCGTGGCTGCCCGCCTACCTGTGGCGCCTGACGAAATTCTGGAAGGGGCTGCGCAGTGAGATTCCGTGGGTGTCCGATCCGCCAAGCTCCATCGTACGCGACCGGGTCCGGCTAACGTTGCAGCCGTTCGACGCGCCGCCCGATCCGTCGTCCGTGATGCGGCTGATCGAACACATCGGGTCGGACGAGATGCTGTTATTCTCCACCGACTACCCGCATTACCAGTTCGACGGGGAGCATCCGATCCCCGAGGGTCTGGACAAAGGCCTCGCGCAGAAGATTATGGTGGATAATCCGCTGCGCACCTATAGTCGTCTGAGAGAACAGGAGATTGCGCCATGA
>JANXLQ010000390.1 GCA_025355085.1 Rhodopila sp. | reverse complement strand
TGAACGTCGATCCAGGCACCATGAGCCCGTATCAGCACGGCGAAGTCTTCGTAACCGACGACGGCGCCGAGACCGATCTTGATCTGGGGCACTATGAACGCTTCACCGGCGTGCATGCCACCCAGGCCGACAACGCCACCACCGGGCGGATCTATCAGGATGTGATCGCCAAGGAGCGCCGGGGCGACTACCTGGGCGCGACGGTGCAGGTCATTCCGCACATTACCGACGCCATCAAGGAAGCGGTGCTGCGCGAATCCAGCCCATTCGATTTCGTGCTGGTGGAAATCGGCGGCACCGTCGGCGACATTGAAAGCCTGCCCTTTCTTGAAGCCATCCGTCAGCTCGGGAACGAACTCGGCCACGAGGCGTCGATGTTCGTGCATCTGACGCTGGTGCCGTACATTTCGTCGGCCGGCGAGCTGAAGACCAAACCAACGCAGCACTCGGTCAAGGAACTGCTGAACGTCGGCATCCAGCCGCAGATGTTGCTGTGCCGCTGCGACCGGCCGATTCCCGAGAATGAACGCCGCAAGATCGCGCTGTTCTGCAACGTGCGCCCCGCCGCCGTCATTCCCGCGCTGGACGTCGCCACCATCTATCAGGTGCCGATCGCCTACCATGAGGAGGGGATGGACCGCGAGGTGCTGCGGCATTTCGGCCTGCCCTGCGACGACGAACCCGATCTGTCCCGCTGGCGCAACATCGTCGCGAACGTGCAGAACCCGGAAGGCGAGGTCCGCATCGCGGTCGTCGGCAAATACACCAACCTGCTGGACAGCTATAAGTCGCTGGCCGAGGCCCTCGCCCACGGCGGCATCGCCAATCGGGTGAAAGTCCGCCTGGAATGGGTGGACAGCGAAATCTTTGAACTACCCGACACGGTCCATCGTCTGGAAGGCGTCCACGGCATTCTGGTGCCCGGAGGCTTCGGCGAACGCGGCACTCCCGGCAAGATAGAGGCCGTCCGCTTCGCCCGTGTTCACAACGTGCCGTTCTTCGGCATCTGTTTCGGCATGCAGATGGCGGTGATCGAGGCAGCGCGGAATCTCGCGGGGATGGCATGCGCGTCATCTACCGAATTCGGCCCCTGCGACATCCCCGTGGTCGGGCTGCTAACCGAATGGGCGCGCGGCAATCAGATCGAACGTCGCACCGAGACCGACGCCAAGGGCGGCACGATGCGCCTGGGCGCCTACCCGGCGGTGCTGGGCGAGGGCAGTTTAGTCCGCTCGATCTATGGCGGCGAACCCGTGATCGAAGAACGCCATCGCCACCGCTACGAGGTGAACGTCAACTATCGCGCCCAGTTGGAGGCGACGGGTTTGCGCTTCTCCGGCATGTCCCCAGACGGCGTGCTGCCGGAGATCGTCGAGCGACCGGGTCACCCCTGGTTCGTCGGCGTGCAATACCATCCGGAGCTGAAGTCCAAGCCGTTCGCACCGCATCCGCTGTTCGCCGGTTTTATCGCAGCGGCGGTGCGTCAGGCCAGGTTGGTTTAGGGTGGCGGCACGATAAGCTGGCTGAACTCGCCGCCGCTCTCGCCCCGTGACGATGAGGGGCCGGCGCTGCGCCCGGCACGATGTTACGGTTTTGCCAAAAAATTGGCTTTCCCCTGTTGCTTTCGGTTCACCCGATTGCCCTGGCCCTCGACCAGCAGTTCTCATTTTGGCAAAGCGGCGATGGTGTCTCCAGTCGTCATGGTGCGCGAAGGCGCGCCATCCATGTCTTTTGGCGTCTCGGACCAGCAAAGACGTGGATGGCGCGCCTTCCCGCGCCATGACGAGGACCATGATCGCGGCCGCGAACACCAAAATGAGAACTGCTGGTCCTCGACACGACCGCTGGCCTTGTTGCTTCCGGCGCCGTATAGGCTGCGCGCCGTTTCCTATTTCCAGGTCTGTTGCGCTCCATGATCTCCCAATTTCGCCGCTACGCCGATTCCTGGATTGCCAAAGGGTTCTTCCTGCTCATGGCCGTCTCCTTCGTGGGCTGGGGGATCAGCGGCGACCTGTTCCGCCTGATGGGACCACCAGCCTGGATCGCCAAGGTCGGCAGCCAGACGATCGAGATCGCCGCCTTCCAGGCCGAATATCAACGCGCTATGGCGCAGGAGACCCGCAATCTGCCGTCCGGGCAGGAAGCCACCCCCGACCTGCGCCGCCGGGTCGGCCGGCAGGTGTTGGAGCGCATGATCGCCCAGGCCGCGATCGGCAAGGAGTTGCAAGACCTGCGGATTGTCACCCCGGACGAGTCCCTGGCCACGACCGTACGAGCGATGCCGGCGTTCAAGGGTTCCGACGGCCAGTTCAACCGCACCGTCTTCGCCACCGTCTTGCAGCAGAACGGCTACACCGAGGGCCGTTTCATGGCGCAGCTTCGGGCCGACATCGCGCAACGGCAGTTGATCTCCACGATCACCGGTTCGGTGGTGGCGCCCGATGCCGAGGTGAAGCCGCTGTATGCCTCGGAATTCGAGAAGCGATCCGCCGACATAGCCGTGTTTCCTCTGTCCGCCGCGCCTGTCCCGGCTGCTGCGGATGAGGCGGCGTTGAAGCGTTGGTACGAGAACCACCCGGACAGCTACACCATCCCTGAATACCGCCGTATCAGGGCGATCGAATTGTCGCCGCAGTCCCTGGCATCGGAAATCACCGTCACTGACGCAGAACTGCATACCGCCTACGACGAGCACAAGGCGGACTACGTGACCCGGGAGAAGCGCTCCGCTCAGGTGATCTCCGTTCAGGAGGAGGCGAAGGCCGTGGCGCTGGCGGCGAAATGGAGCGCCGGTGCCGACTGGACGGCAATGCAGGCTGCGGCTTCGGCCGACGGTGCAGCGGCGATCATCCAGGACGACGCGCTGGAGGTGCAATTCCCCGATCCCGATCTGGCGAAGGCAGTGTTCTCCGCGCCGGCCGATGCCGTGTCGGCCCCGGTGCATGGGCAGTTGGGCTGGTTCGTGGTGAAGGTGACAAAAATCGCCGCTGGTTCGGTGACGGGCTTCGATCAGGCAAAGGACGGCCTGCAAACCCGGATTGCGGCCAGCAAGGCGGCTGACATCATGTACGAACGCGCTAACAAGCTGGACCAGTTGCTTGGTAACGGCACCGGACTGGATGATCTGCCGAGTGAACTCGGGATCGCCGGGGTGGCCGGGACGTTGGATGCGAAGGGCGATACGCAGGCCGGGGAACCGGCACCGATCCCCGGCCCGGCCGAACTGAAAGCTGCCCTGATCGCCGCCGCCTTCCAGGCTCGGCAGGGCGATCCGGCGCAGTTGACCGAAGTGCCGACCCCGTCCACCGGCGGGTCCGCATATTACGCATTGACGTTGGAAAGCGTCATTCCGCCGGGCCGGAAGCCATACGATGCGGTGATGGCCGAGGTTGCCGAGGATTGGGCCATGGACCAGCGCCGCCGGTCACAGGATCAGACGGCAACGGCGATGATGACAGAGGTTCAGGGCGGCGCATCGTTCTCCGGCGCCGCTCGGCTGGCGGGCGTGATGCCGCGGTTGAGCCCTCTGGTGACGCGCAGCACGCCCGATGCCGGCATTCCAGGCGAGTTGCAAAGGGTGCTGTTCGGGATGAAAAAGGGCGAAACGACGATGGTCGAAACGCCCGATGGCTTCGTCGTCGGCCAGTTGACCGAGATCGTGACGCCGGATGCCGCCGTGGATAAAGCGGGTTACGAGCAGGCACGCGAGGCCATCACCCGGTCGCTCAGCAACGACGTGGCGACGGTGTTCGTCGATGCCGTGCGGGCGCGGGCAAAACCGCAAATCAATCAGGCGAACTTCGATAGCGTCGTTCAACCGCGATAAGAGAGAGATCATGAACGTGTCCGTTAACCCGGGATTTGCCGCTTTCCGCCTGGCCTACGACGCGGGGCGTGGCAGCCTGGTGTGGCGCAAGACCGTGGCGGACCTGGAAACTCCGGTCGCCGCGTTCCTGAAGCTCGCGCATGGCCAGCCTAATTCGTTCCTGTTGGAGAGCGTGGAGGGCGGCGCGGCGCGTGGGCGGTATTCCGTCATCGGGATGCAGCCGGATCTGATCTGGCGCTGTCAGGACGGCGTCGCGTCGGTGAACCGGCACGCGCTGTCGGCGCCGCATGCGTTTGCGCGGGAGGCGCTGGCTCCGCTGGACAGTCTGCGGTCGCTGATCGCGGAGACGCAGTTGGACGTTCCGGCGCATCTGCCACCAATGGCCGGCGGGCTGGTCGGGTATCTGGGCTACGACATGGTGCGGCAGATGGAGACGCTGCCGGTGAAGAACCGCGACGTTATCGGCGTACCCGAGGGCATCATGATGCGCCCCACCCTGTTCGCGATTTTCGACAATGTGAACGACGAACTGACCCTGGTGACGCCAGCTTATCCGGTTGGAGATGTGTCGGCGGAACTTGCGTGGCAGCGGGCGTTGACGCGACTGGATGCGGCCGGGACGGCGTTGGAACGGCCGCTGCCGCATCAGCCGCCGCCGGTGATGCTACCCGAGCCGCCGGAGCCTGGCTCGAATTTCTCCAAGGCGGAATTCATTGCAGGTGTCGCTCGGTGTAAGGAATACATAGCCGCGGGGGATGCGTTTCAGATTGTTTTGTCTCAACGATTTTCGGTGCCGTTCGCGCTGCCGCCGTTGTCGCTGTACCGGGCGCTGCGGCGGATCAATCCGGCACCGTTCCTGTTCTTCCTGGACTTCGGGGGTTTCTCCATTGTGGGGTCTTCGCCAGAGGTTCTGGTTCGGCTGCGCGATGGGGTCGTGACAGTCCGGCCGTTGGCTGGGACGCGGAAGCGCGGGGCCACGTATGAAGAAGATCAGGCGCTGGAGGCCGAACTGCTGGGTGACCCAAAGGAACGGGCGGAGCATCTGATGTTGCTGGACCTGGGACGCAACGATGTGGGCCGGGTGTCGGCGATCGGGTCGGTGAAGGTGACGGAAAGCTTCACCGTCGAGCGGTTCAGCCATGTGATGCACATTTCCTCGAACGTCGAGGGCCGGTTGCGCGACGGGTTGGATGCGCTGGATGCCCTGGCCGGCGGGTTCCCGGCGGGAACGCTGTCGGGTGCGCCGAAGGTGCGGGCGATGGAGATCATCGAGGAAATCGAACCCGACCGGCGAAATATCTATGCCGGCTGCATTGGGTATTTCGCCGCGAACGGGGCGATGGATACGTGCATCGGGCTGCGGACGGCTTTGGTGAAGGACGGTGTGATGTACGTCCAGGCGGGCGCCGGGGTGGTCGCGGATTCCGTTGCGGAGGCGGAATACGAGGAGACGCGGCAGAAGGCGCGGGCGCTGGTGCGGGCGGCCGAGGAAGCTGTGCGGTTCGCGGCTGGAAAGGCTGGGGGGAATGCCGGGTAGGTCCACTGGCGTGGTTTGATGTCTCAAACCGGTGTGGCCTTGAATACCGTAAGGGCGGTAACGGCCTTTATTGCTGCGGATCTTTGGAAGGCCCTAGCCAGAAAGCCTGTCCGTTTACCGGGTTGAGCGGATACAACCATTTCAACGGGCGCTGAGTTCTCTTGCACGCACGCGTCCGGTAAGCCAGTTGACATCCAGGGCGAAACGTTCTGATCCGGAGCCAAGCAGGATGGTCGCCCCCGATGATCCACCGTCGGGTAAAAAGATCACCCGGGTTTCACTGAGAGTTTCACCCGGAGAGAGCAACCAGGCAGCCCCGCCATCCAGCGCGAAGCCGTTTGGGGCGGTGACGACCGCTACCTCACGATCCTGAGCAATGGCGCGAGATCGGGCCAGGCGCAGGGCATTGGATAACGCCCGGACTGTCGCTTCCGTATTCAGGCCGGTGCTGTGTGCAGGTTGTCTGACAAGAACCATCCCGGCGAGCAGCCCCAGGATGACGATCACAATGATCATTTCGATTAACGTGAAACCCGTCTGACCGGATTTGGCTCGCCCAATCTGAAATGGCCTCGCGTGTTTCGCATCGGCCACCTTACCCCCGATCGTACACCACGAACCCGGCGGGAAAAATCTCCACTTCGAACCCATGCGCCAGGCACCGGCCGACCGGGCGGTCGCCAAAGCGTACCGTGTCGTATGGGGCAAACTCGACACATACCTGACAGCGCACAATGCGCGGATTGACAGTCGGTTGTTCGGTCACAAGTCGGGGATCGACCTTGCTGTAGTAGTTGGCGACCCGAATTTGGCGCGTCATTTCAGTGACGACCGATTGCTGCCGGCAAACAGGACCGCCTTCGTTGGCTAGAAGATGGGTCGCCGAACCGGTGAAAATAAAAGCCACAATGGCCATGGAAGCCAGCCGCGTCATCGCACCCCTCCGAATGCCTCCCCCGGATCTATCCACGCGCCGCCGTTCAGCTCAACGAGCCAGACGGCGAGCGCGATGCCCGATCCGAACGGGATAGGAGTCCTGGATGTCATGTCGCGGCCCGGAAACACCAATCCCAAAGCAGCGAGCAGACCCGGGATGGCGGTGCCCGGCACGATGAAAGGCAGCGCAGCCAATCCGCGTACCCTCGCCCGCCTGATCGGCAAAGAGAGAAGGAGCCTGATCGCACGATAAAGTGCTTCAGCTTTGCCCGAAAGGACACCCCGTCATCGCTGCGTCAAACACGCTTTATGGGGTGGCCGCCATTTATGATGCAGCCACCAGCACCGTCCGCCGTTGCCGAACCAATCGGCTGACGAGGAACGCGATCATCGCCAGATTGGCAAGATTGAACAGCACCCCGGAGGCAAACGCCGGCCGGTACGACAGGTAAGTGTCGTACAGCTTGCCTGCCCACCAGCTACCGAACGCCATGCCGGACATTGCCGTCATCAGGACGGTCGGGATGCGCCACGACGCCTCTTTCGACGGAAACAGATCGCGGATGGTCACCGCGTACGACGGAATGATGCCGCTGAAGCCCAGTCCGAACGCGCCGGCCACGGCGAACAAGGCGATCTCATCGGTCGTCATCATAAATGCGCCGATCGCCAGCACCTGGAATGCCGATCCGGCCATAACTGTGCGCAGTCCGCCGAACCTGTCGGCGAATGCTCCCCAGAACTGCCGGGATATAAACGCGCATCCCACCATCACCGATAGCATCATCGCCCCGTGGCTGGGTGTAATCCCGACATCGCCGCAGAATGCCACAAGATGAGACGCCGGTATCGCCATCGGCACGCAGCAGCAGAAGCTGGCAATGCAGATCAGTGCCATCGCGGTGTTGGGAGAAAAACCGAGCACGCGGTCGCCGGGACGCTCGCCGGCCTGACCGGGGACGAGCGCGAGCGGTTCGGGTGCCGGCCGCAACAAGGTCAGCAGCGGCAGGATTGCCAGCACCGCAACGCCATAAGCCAGCATAACAGGTTGCCACCCAAACTGCTTTATTCCGATCTCCAGGATCGACGGCCAGACCATCCCTGCGACATATTGTCCCGAGGAAATCAGCGCGAGGGCAGTGCCCCGGCGGCGGTCGAACCAGCGGCTGGTATAGATCAGCAGGGGTGCATAAATCGCGCCGTTACCCAGGAAGCCAATCAGCAGCCCATGTCCGACATACAGCGCCCAAACGCTGCCAGTGCTGGATAGCGCGAGCCCGGCTGCCATCGCGACCGTGCCCATCGCAACTGTTTTCCGGATGCCTATGCGGTCCGCCAGCCAGCCCATCGGGACTCCGCCGACACCGTTGCCGATCCAGACCAGCGCGTTCGCCAGCGACAGCACCGAGCGGTCGGTGTGCATCGCTGCCTGCATGTCGCGCAGCCCCACCACCACGAGCAGCGGCGAACCGAACGACACCGAAAGGATCGCCAACGTCAGAAACGCTGCCCGCCAAGACAGTGGGGATTCGATACTGCCCGAACCGTCTCGTTGCATGGAGGTATCCTTCCCGGGCGTGCCCGGCCATCGTTTGCTTGTGGCAGGGGGCGCTCTATAACCCATTATCGAGTAACGGCCGGCGATATCAACCCGGCACCCAGGAGATGGCTATGACCGAACCGACCGGCCCGCTTAAGGGCCTCCGCGTATTCGACCTAACCCGCGTGCTGGCGGGACCGACCTGCGCCCAGATGCTGGCGGACCTTGGCGCCGACGTCGTGAAGATCGAGCGGCCGGGTGCCGGCGACGACACGCGCGGGTTTGCTCCGCCGGTCATGCCGGGCACTCAGGAAAGCGCCTATTTCGTCGGGGTCAATCGCAACAAGCAGTCGGTGACGCTGGATATCGCCCAGAAGGAGGGGCAGGAGATCGCGCTGAAGCTGATCGCGGAATGCGACATCTTCGTCGAGAACTTCAAGGTCGGCGCCCTGGCGAAATACGGCCTGGGTTATGAGCAACTGCATGCTCGGTTTCCTCGTCTGATCTATTGCTCCATCACCGGGTTCGGCCAGACCGGGCCGTATGCGCCTCGACCGGGTTACGACAGCCTGATCCAGGCGATGGGCGGCGTCATGAGCCTGACCGGCGAACCCGAGGGCCTGCCGCAGAAAGTCGGCGTTCCGGTCGCCGATCTGTTCGCCGGCCTGTACGGCTGCATCGGCATCCTGGCGGCACTGCGCCATCGCGACCTGACCGGGCAGGGCCAGCAGATCGACATCGGTATGCTGGACACGTCGGTCGCGTGGCTCGCGAACCAGGGCATGAACTACCTCGCCACCAACGAGAACCCGGCGCGCCTGGGCAACCAGCACCCCAACATCGCACCCTATCAGGTGTTCCCGACCGAGGACGGCCACATCGTGCTGTCAGTCGCCAACGATCCGACGTTCAAGCGCTTCTGCGAGGCGTTCGGCCTGACCCACATGCTCGAAGACCCTCGCTTCGTCACCAACGCCGCCCGCGTCGGCAATCGGCAACTCGTCACCGACACGCTGACCCCGGTGATGCAGCAGCACAACACCACATGGTGGGTGGAGCAACTGGAAGCCTTGAAGATCGGCTGCGGCCCGATCAACAAGCTGTCCGAGGTGTTCTCCGATCCGCACGTCATCGCCCGCAACATGGTGCTGGAGATGGAGCACAGTTCCGGCGCGACGGTTCGGGTCATCGCGAACCCGGTGAAACTGTCCGAAACCCCCGTCGATTACCGCCTGCCGCCGCCGCTGCTCGGGGAACACACCGACGCGGTTCTGGGCGCTCGGCTTGGCCTGGATGCTGCGGCGCTGGCGGCGCTGCGCGAGAAGAATGTGATCTGATCGGTTTCCGCTCCGATTTTTTCCGTGGCTAGCTCCGGGCCAGATCGCGCATAGGCCACGGACTTTAAACATACGTCATGGCCGGGCTTGGCCCGGCCACCCACGACTTGCTTAATTGGAGCGAATCGATGCAGCCGAGAAACCGCTCCATCCCCTACCTGCTCGCAGGCAAATTTCGCCGTCTGGCGTTTGACGAATGGGGTGCGCCCGACGCGCCGCCGGTCCTGTGCGTCCACGGCCTGACCCGCAACGGACGGGACTTCGACGCCTTGGCTGCGGCTTTGTCCGGCGACTACCGCGTGATCTGTCCCGATCTTCCCGGACGCGGCAATTCGGATTGGCTCGAAGACCCGATGCTGTATCAAGCCCAGCATTACGTGACCGCATTGGCACATCTACTGTCCTGGATCGGCCGCGATGTGGCCTGGATCGGCACCTCGTTGGGTGGCATCTGCGGCATGGTGATCGCCGCCACCGACGACGCCCCGATCAGCCGGATGGTGCTCAACGACGTTGGCCCGTTCATCCCGGCCGACGCCCTTCGGCGCATCCGCGACTACATGGTGGCTTCAGGAGACTCCCCAATGATGGCTCGTTTTCCCGATATCGAGGCCATCGAGCGCCACCTGCGTATCGTCCACGCCCCGTTCGGCCCACTATCGGACGACCAGTGGACCGACCTTGCCAAGAATTCCGCCAGGGAACTGCCGGACGGCCGCTTCACCATGCATTACGATCCTCGTATCGCCGAACCGTTGCGCGGACACGACCCGGTCGATGTCGATATGTGGCCGTTCTGGGACCGGATAAAAATCCCGCGCATGGTCATCCGGGGCGCCACCAGCGACATCCTGCTGCCGGACACTTTCGCCCGCATGGAAAACTCCGGCGCCGAGGCGTTCGAGGTTCCGGTAACCGGACACGCGCCGGCTCTCGTCGATCCGTTGCAGATTGAGGCGATCCGGTCCTTCCTCGCCGCCTGACCGATGCGCCCGCTTCCCGAACAGACAGTGCATCTGCCGTTCGGGGCGGGCCGTATCGCATGGCGATGAATCTGGTTTCGGTGCCAAAATCGGAGTGGTTTAAGTTAGATTCTACCTTCCGGAGATGGCGGAGAGACGGCGCCTTCTGGCGGCCGCCCGAGAGACTAACGCGGGGTTGGTATAACGTCTCCAACCCCGCGAATGCCTACCGGATCGAGATACCGGCGAACGCCCAGCCTGACCTCAATCCGGATCGCGTCCCCGAACCGCAGCGTATCCGCTGCCGAACGCCGCATCCCGCTGCTGGAACGCGTGCTTTACCCCGTGTTCCCGCATGGTCGCCTTGAACGCCATCGCCTTGGGTGCAAGATGCCCGCGTGCGTCGATCTCCGCCCCGATACGCTGAAGCGTGCGCGCACCCATCAACTCCAGCCCCAAATTCACCAGACGTTTGTTGGCCGAAAGTAAATGCGGGTCCACCAATCCCATGCGATCCGCAAGCCGCATGACTTCGGTTTCAAGCTCTGCCGCCGGGTAGGATTTCAGCGCCAATCCGATCTCCGCGGCATCCTTTCCCGACAGTGAATCCCCAGTCAGCAACAGCCGCTTCGCCCATTGCGGGCCGCAATGATACAGCCACATGCTGCCCGGCGGCGTGCCCAGGTCGCGAACCGGCGGAAAGCCAATCCGAGCGTCATCCGCAACGATAATCATATCGCAGAACCAAGCCAATTCGGTCCCGATCCCGATGCACGTTCCATGCACCTGGGCAATGACCGGCTTGTGCATGTCGAACAATTCGACCCGCAGCTTCTGCCCCTGCTCCAACCGCCAAACATCGTCATCGATTTCGGCGCGTCCGCGATATTCCGGACCACGGCCGGAGGAGAACTCGTTCAGGTCAGCCCCCGAACAAAAATGCGGTCCGGCCCCGCGTAACACCACACAATGTACGGGGTTGTATTCGTCTGCTTCTTTCAGTGCCGCGTTCAGCTCTCGCAACAACTTACCACTCAGCGCGTTCCGCCGCTCCGGCCGGTTCAGTGTGACGATCGCTGTGGTGTTTTTGACTTCGTATGTAATGTGTTCGAATTCCATTGTTTGCTCCTGTTCGTTAACCCGTCGTCGTAGTCCCGTGCATTCCGGCCGTCGTGATACAGCAGTGCGATTCCCTGCTCACGATGTCGCCCGTGGTGACCTGACCCGTCCCGGCAGGCGAGACGCTGCCAGCAGGGCCGCCACCGCCAGGGTGCCAACATGGCGCTGGAGGATGGAGGACGCGGTCGTGATCGGCCGCTGCCTGGATATATCCGACGCCTCCGCTGCCTTGCGTCTTCACGAGAAGGCGGGCCTACAACGTACCATCGCGATTTTACGAGGCTCTTCCGGCAACACCAAACGCTTCCACAATCCCGGTTTCGGCAATCCGGAAGGCGCGGCGGCAAGTCGAGGAATGACGGCCTCACTTGATAACGTTACTCCACCGTTGGCTTGCAAATCGGACTGATCGCCTCGCCCGCCATTACCTTCCGCACGAACGGCACCGAGTCCTTCAGCGACGCATTGACCGTCGCACTATGATCGAGCCCGGCGTATAAGTGGGCCTCCACCACAGAACCGGCCGCACAGGCGTCCCGCACCAGCGCAAGCTGACGGGCCGGGACCGCGTCATGATCCTGATCGCCCGATCCAATAAACATGGGCACCGGCACTTTGAGCGTTGAGTATCTGAACAGCGGCAAATGATCGATCAACCCGCTGAAATACCCCGGCGTCAGCGTATTGCCCCGATTAAGCCCCGCACCCGTTACCGCCCGGAATAGTTGCCCGACGCAGGTGGTACGTGCCAGCTCCAGCATCGGCAACCCGCGCGGGGTGACCAGTTTGTCCGGGGTTAGCGAGGGATCGAACTGCTGCGACACGACCGCAGTATAAAGGCTGTAGGCGACCGTCCGATCGGCCTGGTCGGATGGGATCGAATTTCCCTGCGCCGGCCGGACCGCGGCGACGCGATACGGCACCCCGGTCGCCACACCGCCCCGAATGTGGAGTTCGGGAGCATAACCCGGAGCTTCGCCAACGGCGGCAAACGTCGCCGCCCCGCCTTGCGACTGGCCGATAATGACGATCCGGTTGGCGATGCCGGGAAAGCCCTGCAAGACAGCGCGAATGCTGTCCAGCACGCTATAGGCCTGCGCCCGCACCACGGGGTAGGGGTGTACGCCGGGCGTTCCAAGGCCCTGATAATCGGTCGAAACAATGGCGTAACCCTGCTCAAGCCACGCATTAAGGTAGGCCGCATCCCGCTTGGACCGCTGAGTCCAGGACGGCGCGCAGACATCCGCCACCCCTGTCGTACCGTGCGCCCAGGCCAGCAGTGGCCATCCCCCGGCTGGCGGTGTCCCGTTCGGCACAAAGTAGGCACCGGACACGGCGACCGGCGCCTTGCCGCCAACGCCGTCCGTCGAAGTATAGAGAATACGAAACTGCTCCGCTGCTGCCGACAGTCCCAGCACGGGATTAAGCGGTTCGGTGCGCAACATCGTTCCTGGCGCGTCGGGGATCTCACCGGCCCAGGTATAAAACGGCGATACGCCGCCATCGCCCAGCCTGGGATCGGGCGTGGGAACCTGCGCTGCGGTGGCAATGCCACCGGACAGCATAATGGCGATCAAACCGATAAGACATGTGTGCATTGGTCGAGTCTCGTTTCCCGGGTCTGCATTGACGACCGGTATGGTGGACCACGCCAGGGCCCGCGTCACGCGGGCGCAGACAGCCCGCGATTTGCGGGAAATCGGCAACTGGCTAAGCTGCCTGACAAAAGCGGCTAACACGACAACGCCGTCCCGGGAGAACGAGATGGACCAGCCTGTGCATGAGTTGCCAACCGCTGCGTGGCCCCCGGGCCTGACCCGCGTTCCTTATTGGGTCTATCGCGACGCCGAGGTCGCGCGCGACGAACAATCCCGTATTTTCGAAGGTGCTGGATGGCATTATTTATGCCTGGAGGTCGATGTTCCAGACACCGGCGATTATCGTACCACGATGATCGGCGCGATGCCCGTCGTGGCCGCTCGTGCCGAAGACGGTGAGATCGTCGCGTTCGAAAACAGATGCGCCCATCGCGGCGCCCTGATCTGTTTGGAGGACGGCGGCAAGTCCAAGGATTTCCAGTGCGTCTATCACGCATGGCGTTACGACCTACGTGGCAACCTGACTTCGGTGGCGTTCCGGCGTGGCGTCAACGGCAAGGGCGGCATGCCGGACGACTTCAAACTGGAGGGCCACGGCCCGCGCAAGCTGCGCACCGCGGTTTTGTGCGGCTTGGTGTTCGGCACGCTGGCGCACGACGCTCCCGACATCGAAACGTATATCGGGCCGGAGGTCATGGTCCGCCTGCGCCGTGTCCTGCACAAGAAGGTGGAGGTGATCGGGCGTTTCACGCAACAGCTTCCCAATAACTGGAAACTGT
This sequence comes from Rhodopila sp., assembly GCA_025355085.1. GTDB lineage: Bacteria > Pseudomonadota > Alphaproteobacteria > Acetobacterales > Acetobacteraceae > Rhodopila. The sequence continues at coordinate 2,335 of JANXLQ010000390.1, read as the reverse complement.
ACATGGAGAACGTGCGCGACACCTATCATGCCAGTTTGCTGCACACGTTCTTCACCACCTTCCGCATTACCCGCCTGAGCCAGGGCGGTGGCGTGATGGTCAGCGAGAACGGTGTCGCGCATGCGAGTACGACACTGGCGGCGGCGAAGGGACCGGATGACAGCTACGCCGGGATGCGTTCCGACAATCAGGGATTCCAGCTTCAGGACCCGTCGTTCATGAACGCGGTGCCGGAGTTCAATGACAACATCAACCTGCAAATACTGTCGGTGTTTCCAGGTTTTATTCTACAGCAGATACACAACGCCCTGGCAATCCGCCAAATCGTCCCGCGTGGCGTTGACAGCATGGACCTGCACTGGACCTACCTCGGGTTCGCCGATGACACGCCTGAACTGCGGGCGATGCGGCTGAAGCAGGGCAACCTCGCCGGCCCGGCCGGATTTGTTTCGATGGAGGATGGCGCGGTCGGCGGTTTCGTGCAGCGGGGCATCGCGGCGGCGGATGGCGAAGCCGCCATCGTCGAAATGGGCGGCGCCAGCGCCGAAGGTTCGGAAACAAGAGCGACCGAGGCGTCGGTGCGAGGCTTCTGGAAAGCGTGGCGCGCGCAGATGGGGGTTTGACCATGCTTTTGGAAATTGCCGCCCTGAACGGTGCCTGTGCGTCGGCCGTCGATTCCGGGCGGTTGGAGGACTGGCCGGAATTCTTCCTGGACCAGTGTCTGTACAAAGTCACAACAGCGGAAAACCAAGAGAAGGGGTATCAGGCCGGCCTGATCTACGCCGACTCGAAAGCTATGCTGGTGGACCGGATATCGGCGTTAAGAGAGGCGAATATCTATGAGCGCCAGCGCTACCGCCACATCCTGGGGATGCCGCTGATCATCGCGTCACCGGATGGAACGGCCACGGCGGAGACATCGTTTATCGTCGTCCGCACCATGCGCGACGGCCACATGATGGTGTTCGCGGTTGGGGTTTATCTGGACAAACTGCAACGCAACGATGCCGGGGCGTGGCGCTACGCCGAACGCATCGTGGTGTGCGACAGCCAGCGATTCGATACGCTGCTGGCGATTCCGCTGTAGCTCCGAACGCATCTGTTATGCTCTGGCCAGTTCATCAAAATCGGTTGGGGTTTCGTCGAAGCGATCCCACTCGGGCAACTGCCGCAGGTGGTATTTTTCAGCAGGACGCATGGCCGGATCGAAGTTCTGTATTTCTGCGGGCTTGTCCTCTTTTTGGCGGAAATAGAAAATGACCTTCATGTTCCAGGTGCCGCGCATGTTTTCCGATAAAAAGGGGGAGTGCCGTTTCGACAGCTTCGACGTTCCATTGCAACTACAGGACGCCGCGCCGCCGGCGGCACCATTTTACACCGCCGCCCCACAAACCGCGACGTGTTATATCTTCTTCCGCATTCCACCGGGTTGGGTTGGCGATCTGCATCCAACCCCAAACCCGAGGCTCGTGATCTGCCTGTCCGGTTCGCTGCGTTTTACTGGTAGCGATGGTCAATCGCGGACGATCAGCGCCGGCGAAAGGCTCATGGACCTCAACACCGAAGGCGAGGGTCATACGACCGAGGTGGTTTCCGATATCGCCGTTGAAGGTATCATTATCCGGCTGGATTAAGGCTTTTTAGGCATCCTGCTCCTCAATTCCGTTCCAAACCGAAAATCAGGTAAACGCCGACGGTCCTCAGTCAAGCACACGCTGTTTGGGTATCGGCGCTAAAAGCATCGGCTGGGCCTCTCATGCCTATTTTCGGACATGTATTTTTCTATATACTCCGTTCAAAAAAATCGAAATATCGAAACAATCTCCGCTCAGCTTTTCCGCCGTCGTTTAGCCGAATCGGGCTTTGGGTTTTCCCGGAGACTTGGATATTTAGAATGTCTTGACAGCCAGGACGTTCGCCTGAGCAAGTAATTGGAGTTCGCCATTACAGACTGCATAGGCAACAAAATGGCCGACTGTTTCCTCTACGGCACAGGCAAACCGTCGCTTCTGGCGATAATCAGCACGGCACCCCCAAACCTTCCGGCGTTGGTAGCGAACGCGCCTTTCTGGACGCCAACAAGATCGCCATCACGGTTTCCAGCCACACTGACTCCGTGCGATCCCAAAATTTCAATTGCCGCTTTATCTACGATCCCCCCATGCGAGGGGTTGTTCGACCCCGCTAACGCGCCTGTCTGCCGGCCAGAAACTGCGCGAACGCCGCCAGCGTCGCATCCGACACATGGTGCTCCATCCCCTCGGCATCCGATTCCGCCGCCTCAAACGGCACGCCCACCGCCAGCAGCAGATCGACGACCACCCGATGCCGCGCC
>JANXLQ010000348.1 GCA_025355085.1 Rhodopila sp. | reverse complement strand
GGGTTCGACACCCAGCTCCACGCGCGGATACCCATGCGCAAAGATCGTCTCCGCCGTCCGCCGCGTACGCGATAGCGGCGTCACCATCCATTCCGCCGGACGAGGCAACCGTGCGGCCAGGGACCGATACATCGGCGCCTGCTCCAGCAACGTCGGCTCGCACAGCGGCACATCCATCACGCCATACAGGACGGCGCGGGCGTTTTCCTCCACCAAAGCGTGGCGGATTAACCAGAAGGACGTGTCCATTATTCACCAATGCTTATCAGGGCGCCGCTGACGCGGGCCGCGTGGAACTGCCGGGCAAACAGATACGCGGCACCAAGAAGCCATACAATATTCAAACCGAACGCGGCGGCCAGATAGTCCCAGCGTATCTCACCCTGCAGCAACACCGCTCGCATGCCTTCGAACACATGTGTCGATGGCAGCGCGTAGGCTATCGGATGGAGGAAAATTGGCAGCACCGACACCGGATAGAACACCGCCGAGAACGGCGCCAGCCCGAACAGCACGCCCCAGGCCAGCGGCTCCGCCCCCGCGCCATGCCGCAACACGAGCGATACGACACCGAGTGCGACCGCCCAGCCCATGATCATCAGGTTGATGAAGAACAGGATCAGGACCGGACCCAGGCTGAACAGGTTGAACGCATACAACCCCCACGCCAACAGCACAGCCGGTATCACCCCCAGCAGCATGCGGATGATCGACATGGCGATCAGCGCGGCGATCATCTCGAACGGGCGCAGCGGGCTGACGAAGACATGCCCGAGGTTGCGCGACCAGATTTCCTCCAGGAAGGAGATCGACATCCCCATCTGGCTGCGCAGCGTCACCTCCCACAGCAGCACGCCGCCCAACAGCGCCGCACCGGCCATCAAACCGGGATTGCCCATCCGGGCAGCCAGGAAGCGCGCGGTGAAACCCCAGATGCACATTTGCAGGATCGGCCAGTAGGCCAGCTCCAACACACGCGGCCAGGATCGGCGGTACAGCGAGAGGTGCCGGTACATCAGGCCCCAGATTCGACGGAACATGAACTTCATGCGGGTATTGCCTGCCTGCGATCGCGTGCGATGTCCAGAAACACCGCTTCCAGATCGTCCCGCCCATACCGCGCCAGCAGCTCGCCGGGGCTGCCGCGATCGACCACCTGGCCCTTTTTCAGCATCACGACGTGGGAGCACAGCCGCTCCACCTCCGCCATATTATGGCTCGCCAGCAAGATCGTGCAGCCGCTTTCCGCCCGGTATTGCTCCAGCCACGTCCGCACCATGTCGCCGGTGTCCGGGTCCAGGCTGGCGGTGGGTTCATCGAGCAGCAACACCTCCGGCCGGTTGATCAGGGCTTTGGCCAGCGCGACCCGGGTTTTCTGGCCGGCGGACAACTGGCCGGCGGGGCGGTTCAGTATCTCCCCGAGGTTGAGTTCCCGCGCCAGGGTGGCGATCCGCTGCTTCACGTCCGGGACATTATACAGATGGCCATAGACCATCATGTTCTCCATCACCGTCAGCCGGGCGGGCAGGGCGACATACGGCGAGGAAAAATTCATCCGCGCCAGGGCAGCGAACCGGTCCGTGGCCACGTCGTGCCCCAGCACGGTGATCCGGCCGGACGTCGGCACCAGCAGTCCGAGCAGCATGGCGATGGTCGTCGTCTTGCCGGCGCCGTTGCCGCCGAGCAGCCCGACCGTCGAACCTTGCGGCGCGACGAAGCTGATGGTGTCCACGGCCAGCATATCGCCATACCGCTTCGACAAATCCTCAACGTGGATCGCGTTCATCATTGTTCGGATAAGGGGCCGGCGCCCATCCGCCAAGAGACAATTGTTGGCTATGTCCGTTCGCGTTAAGGGGAGCGGCCCATGCGTCCCGATGGAAAACCCCGGGCCTTGCGCTAAAATGCGAACTGCCGTGACACGCTGAAACACGATTGGCGTAAATCGCCCGCCGGCTTTAACCTGGATTATCATGACCGAATTCACGACCGCCCCAGCGACCTTGCCACCCGGCGTCCGCGTCTATGCCATCGGCGACATTCACGGCTGCATGGACCGTCTCGCCGCGCTGCACGAGATGATTGCCGAGGATATCGCCGCCCGGCCCGCCGGCCACACGACGTTGATCCATCTGGGAGACTACGTGGATCGCGGCGCCGACAGCGCCCAGGTTATAGACTGGCTGATCAATCAGCCGCCGGTTCCGTCGAGTGAAACCATAAACCTAATGGGCAATCACGAACACATGATGCTGTCCGCCCTCGCCGGCGCGGACAAAGAGGCCCCGGGACTTTGGCTAACCAACGGCGGGGCGGACTCGCTGCTGAGTTGGGGTATTTCCCGAACCGTGCCCCCCGTCGAATGGGCCGGCCGAATTCCTCGCCAGCACCTCATGTTTCTGCGTGATCTCGCAACAAGCCACCGCATCGGGCCGTATCTGTTCGTCCACGCCGGGGTCCGTCCGGGTGTGCCGTTGGCCCAGCAGTCGCGACAGGACATGCTGTGGATACGCGAACCGTTCTTGTCATCCCGCGCCGATCACGGTGCCGTCATCGTCCATGGGCATACTCCGAAGCGGGAACCGGTTGTGCAGCCCAATCGTATTGCCATCGATACCGGGGCGGTGCTGGGCGGGGCGCTGACATGCGTTGTGCTGGAACGCGACACGATAGGTTTTCTGCAAAGCTAGCCCGCACATCTCCCTTAGTTCGGAATTTCCGCAAACCTGGCCACCATTAAGGATCGTCGCTTGCTTCTTATCATGATCGCACGCGAAGATGGGTTGCACCTTCGCGACAGCTTTGTTACGGCGGGTTGAATGAATCAGATGATGCCCGGTTCCGCACAACGCCCGGATGAACCGCAGCCCGACCTCGCCGCGGCGGTTCGGAAGCTGGCACACACCAACGTCCTGGTTATCGGCGATGTGATGCTGGACCGCTACACCTATGGTGAGGTGACCCGCATCAGCCAGGAGGCTCCGGTCCCGGTTCTGGCGATAGAGCGGGAAGTCGCTTTGCCCGGCGGCGCCGGGAATGTCGTGCGCAATCTGACGGCCCTGGGTGTGGCGACTGCCTTTATTTCGGTGGTGGGCGACGATCAGGCCGGGTCCGATCTGACCGGATTGGTCGGCGGCCAGCCGAACGTCGAGCCGTGGCTGCTGGTGCAGGGCGGCCGGACCACGACGCTGAAAACGCGCCTGATCGCTGCCGGGCAGCACCTGCTGCGGGCAGACCGGGAACAGACCGATCCAATCCATCCCAAATTGGCCGAACGCCTGCTGCGGATCGCCGTGGATGCGATGGCGGCGACCAGCGTTACCGTGTTGTCCGATTACGGCAAGGGCGTCCTGTCCGCCGGCGTGCCGGCCAAGCTGGTGGAGGCGGCGCGCAAAACCGGCCGCAAGCTGATTGTCGATCCGCGCGGCAGCGATTTTTCGCGCTATGCCGGCGCCGATGTCGTGATGCCGAACCGCCAGGAACTATCCGCAGCCACCCACATGCCCGTCGATACCGAGGCGGCGATCGTCGCGGCCGCCCAGCATTTGCGGACCGCACACGGCTTCGGTGCGGTGGTGGTCACCCGAGGCAACGATGGCATGACCCTGGTGGATGCCACCGGGTGGCAGCATTTTCCGGCCGAGGCGGCGGACGTCTTCGATACCTCCGGCGCAGGCGACACGGCGCTGGCGGCATTGGGTGCGGCGCTCGCGGCACAGCTCCCGCTGGCGGTGGCGGTGCGGCTGGCCAACCTCGCGGCCGGGATATCGGTCGGCAAGGTGGGCGCATCGGTCGTGCGCGAAGCCGATTTCCTCGCCGCGCTGACCCCGCAGCACAGTGCGCTCCGGAAAATTGTCAACCGGGAGGAAGCGGTCGAACAGGCCGAACGCTGGCGGCATCGCGGCTGGCGGGTGGGCTTCACCAATGGGTTCTTCGACCTGCTGCACCCCGGCCATATCGGGCTGCTGGAGCAAGCCAGGGCGGCGTGCGACCGCCTGATCGTCGGGTTGAATTCCGACACCAGCGTGCGGCGCCAAAAAGGCCCGCCGCATCCAGTGCAGCCCGAAGCCGCGCGCGCTGCCGTTTTGGCCAGCTTCGCCTGTGTCGATCAGGTCTGCCTGTTCGAGGAAGACGCGCCCGAGATCCTGATCGGGGCATTGCGGCCCGACGTCCTGATCACGCGTCCGAATGTCGCGTCCGAGGATGACGCCGGTGCCGACCTGGTGCGCGGCTGGGGCGGACGGGTCATGCAGATCGACCCGGCACAGGAAGTACTGCCCCAATCGGGACTGGCCGCACTCAAAGTCTGACTGCCTCTGGCCCTTCCGTCCCGTCTGAGGCAATGTCCGCCGCAGACGAGAATCGAGAAGGGAAACGCCATGGCTAAGGTCATCATCAGTTGCGCCATCACCGGTGCCATCCACACCCCCAGCATGTCGCCATACCTGCCGATCACGCCGGAAGAGATCGCGCGGTCTTCCATCGAGGCCGCCGAGGCCGGTGCCGCGATCATCCATCTGCATGCGCGTAACCCGGTCGATGGCTCCCCGACGCCCGACCCGGCGATGTTCATGCAGTTCCTGCCCACGATCAAGCAGAGCACCGACGCGGTGATCAACATCACCACCGGCGGCGGCCTGACGATGACGTTGGAAGAACGTCTGGCCGCGCCGATGATGGCGAAACCCGAGATGTGCAGCCTGAACATGGGCAGCATGAACTTCAACATCTCCCGCGCCGCCGACAAGATCACCAACTGGAAATTCCCCTGGGAGAAGCCGTATCTGGAGGCCACCGAAAACTTCATTTTCCGCAATACGTTCAAGGATATCGAGGGCATCGTCGAGACCCTCGGCAAGGGCCACGGCACCCGGTTCGAGTTCGAATGTTACGACATCGGCCATTTATACAATCTGGCCTATTGCCTGGATCGCGGCATCGTCGAGCCGCCGTTGTTCGTGCAGTCGATCTTCGGCATCACCGGCGGGATCGGGGCGGAGCCGAGGAATTTGTTGTTCGCCAAGGAGACGGCGGACCGGTTGTTCGGCGATCAGTATGTCTGGTCGGTGCTGGCGGCGGGACGCCACCAGATGGCATTTACCACCATGGCGGCGATCAACGGCGGCAACGTCCGGGTCGGGCTGGAGGACAGCCTGTATCTCGGCAAGGGACAGCTCGCGAAGACCAACGCCGAACAGGTCTCGAAAATCCGGCGGATACTGGAAGATCTGAGCCTGGAGATCGCTACTCCGGCCGAGGCGCGCGAAATCCTGAAGCTGAAGGGCGGCGATCGCGTCGGGTTCTGATTTGCAATAAAAATGATGGCCGGGCTTGGTCCACGTGCATCGGGATGAGCGTCTCCCGGGGAAAACTCTTTCCCCGGGGGGAGCCATACCCTCCTCGTTATGGCCATACTCTCCTCGTCATGGCCGGGCTTGGCCCGGCCACCCACGACTTCCTGTGCCGAGGCCAAGCAAAGTCGTGGG
>JANXLQ010000347.1 GCA_025355085.1 Rhodopila sp. | reverse complement strand
AACGCGATGCTGGTTCAGACAAAGACGTGGATGGCAGGCCTTCGCCTGCCATGACGAGAAGGGGCCGAACGGTCAAAATAGGGCCGTTGGTATTAGGATAACTTGCGTTTGAACAGATCGAGTATATCGGTCCAGGTCTGTTCCGATGCGACAGTGTCGTACACTGCCCGCTCGGCGAAGCAGAAACCGTGATGTGTGCCATCGAATATTTTCACCGTGGCTTTGACATCGGTTTTTGCGAGGCTGGCCCTCAGTTCCGGAATAACATGCGCTGGCACCGCTTGGTCGTGTTCGGCGAAGGCGTAGTATAGTTCGCCTTTAATCTGCGGCAGCAGCAAATGGGACGAATCTGGCTGGTCTGTAACGATATTCACCCCGTACAGCGACGCCGCAGCCACCATTCTCGGGAATTTCGCCGATACGGTGGTGATGTAGCAACCGCTCATGCAATGACCGACGCAACCGATCGGGCCTGACTTCACCTTGTCGTTCGCATCGAACCAGCCGATCATCGCCGCCGTGTCGTCGGTCACCAGCGCGTTGGTGATGCTGTTCATCGAGGCACGGATCACCCCCGACATCGCATCGTCCCGGCGCGGAATATCGAAGCGGACGGTACCGAGCCGGTAGTACATGTCGGGGAGGAGGCAGAAATAGCCCTGCTTGGCGATCCGGCGGGTCATGTTGCGCAGTTCCTCCCGCGTGCCCGGCGCATCCATGTAGAATATAACCGGTGGAAACGGACCCGCTCCGTCAGGACACGCCGCGAAGGCCGGCATCCGTCCGTGTTTTGTCGTGACCACCACTTCTTGTTCGTACATCGTCTCGCAACCCCTTATCGATCAAACCAAACATGTCACTGTCAGGCGGCTGGGGATGATTTGCAAGCCGGCCGCAAACCGTGATAATTCGTGTAGCCTGAGATAAACGTTGCAATGGGGTTCCTATGAAAAGCGCTGCCGTCATCGACAAGGCCCTGGCCGCCGCCGTGAATGGTGAGAAAATCGCCGGCCTGGTGGCCGCCGCCGCCGATGAGCACGGCGTTATTTATTGCTCCGCCTTTGGGCGCCGAAACGTTGCCAAACCCGCACGGATGACGCAGGATTCGGTGTTTCGCATCGCATCGATGACTAAAGCGATCACCGCGGCGGCGGCAATGCAGATGGTGGAGCAAGGCAAACTGTCGCTCGATCAACCCGCAAAGGAAATCCTGCCCTTCCTCGCCGACACCAAAGTTCTGCTTGGTTTTGACGCTAACGATATCCCACTGATGCGGGCGCCGCGCACCCAGATCACATTGCGAAACCTGCTGACTCATACTGCAGGTTTCGTTTACGACACCTGGAATGAGGAAATGCACCGGTACGCTAAAATCTTCAATCTTCCCGCCGCCCGGACCGGCAAGCTGGAGTCGCTGACCGCCCCGTTGAATTTCGATCCGGGGGAACGTTGGGAATACGGTATCAACATCGATATCGCCGGCCGGATGGTGGAGGTTGCCAGCGGCCTCGACCTCGAAACCTACATGCAGCAGCATATCTGCGGTCCACTCGGTATGGTCGATACCAGCTACATTGAGCGGCCGGAGTGGGACAGCCGGATGACAACGGTCCACGCCCGCCAGGAAGATGGGACGCTGGAGCCGATCGACCTGCCGCCCGGCCCCGTGGCCGATCGGGAATTCTTTGCTGGTGGCGGCGGGTTGTTCTCCACCGCGCCGGACTATCTGCGGTTTCTGCGGATGTTGATGAATGGTGGCGAATTGGATGGCGTGCGTGTTCTGGCGGCTGAAACCGTTGCATTAATGTTCCAGAATCACATGGGCGAACTGGATGTGCAGCCGCTGCCGACGATGATACCCCGGCTGTCCAATCCGGTCGATCTCTTCCCGGGGATGTCTAAGAAATGGGGGTTGAGCTTCCTGATCAACACAGAGGCCGGACACGCCGGACGCAGCGCCGGTAGTTTGACCTGGGCGGGATTGAACAATACTTACTATTGGTTGGATCCGGTGAAGAAGATCGCCGGCGTGTTCATGACTCAGACACTGCCGTTCGCGGATCATACTGTGCTACAGGCGTTAGATTCGTTCGAAAGCGCTGTTTACGAGGCGGTGGGATAGCAAGCTGCCGTCTCAGGTTTCATCAACCTGATACCAACGGCCCTATATTCTGACCTATCACCGTCATGGCGGGCGAAGTCCCGCCATCCACGAAACGCGATGCTGGTTCAGACAAAGACGTGGATGGCAGGCCTTCGCCTGCCATGACGAGAAGGGGCCGGACGGTCAAAATATTGGGCCGTTGGTATGAGACGGCAACGGACGATGTCAGCGGACACGGAATCGCATTCATCAATCCACCGTTGGTCCACAAACCGTTCAGCTCGCGCTGCAATTTCAACAGACTGTTCTGACCGGCGTTCCGTTCGAAGCTTTCACCGTAGTTTCCGGCCGCGCTGATCACGTTGGCCGACCATTTCGAGTCCAGTCCTAACGGCTTGCCTATATCGTCACCCATGCCGTGCGCCCGCACGTCATCCAGCGTTGCCGCCTGTGCTTTGGGCTGGAATGCCACGGCGGCGATGGTCGCGCTCGCCGCCAGGAGTAGTTTCCTCATAGTGTTGTGTCGTTTTATGGGGTCCTTCCAGTCAATGCGTCGTCGATCGCGGCACCAAGCCGGGTTACGATCATATCGATCTCTTCATCGCTGACGATGTAGGGGGGTGCTAGCAGAATGTGGTCGCCACGCACGCCATCGACGGTGCCGCCGGACGGATAGCAGCCGAGGCCACGGTCAAACGCCGCCTGCTTTACCCGTGCATGCAGCTTCAGGGCGGGGTCGAAAGGCTGCTTGGTGGCACGGTCGGCGACGAGTTCGATGCCTCGGAACAGACCTCGGCCTCTGATGTCGCCGATGTGCGGATGGTTGCCGAAGCGCTCCGTTAGGCGTTGGTCCAACAGGTCGCCCTGCTGCCGGACGCGGGCCAGCAATCCATCGTCCTGGATCACCTGTTGCACCGCCAACGCTGCCGCGCAGGCAACTGGATGGGCGAGATAGGTGTGGCCGTGCTGGAAGGCGCCCGAGCCGTCTCTTAGTGCGTCAACGATGCGGGCGGAGGCCAGTAGTGCGCCGATCGGCTGGTAGCCGCCGCCCAGACCTTTGGCGATGGCCTGGATATCGGGGGAGATGCCCTCTTGCTCCCACGCATGCAGCGTGCCGGTTCGGCCCATGCCGCACATGACCTCGTCCAGAATCAGCAAAGCGCCGTGGCGGTCGCAGATGTCGCGGACCGCTCGGAAATAACCGGCCGGAGGGGGCGCGCAGCCGGCGGTCGCGCCGACCACGGGTTCGGCAACGAACGCGGCGACGGTGTCGGGGCCGAGGCGTTGGAATTCTGCTTCCAGTTCTGTGGCCAGGCGGGCGGTGAATTCGGTTTCCGTTTCGGTGGCGCGTTGCTCGCGATAGGCAAAGGCGGGGGATACGTGGCTGAACGCGTTGGACAACAGCGGGGCATACGGCGCACGGCGCCATGCGTTGCCGCCCAGCGCCAGGGCACCGAGCGTGTTGCCGTGGTAGCTTTGGCGTCGGGCGATGAGGCGGGTGCGGTTGGGTTGGCCGGTCTCGACGAAGTATTGCCTCGCCATTTTTAGCGAGGCTTCGATGGCTTCGGAGCCGCCGGAGACGAAGTAGGCATAGGCGAGGCCGCCGGGTTCGTGCCCGACCAGCGTTTCGGCAAGTTCTTCCGCCGGAGTGGAGGAGAAGAAGCTGGTGTGGGCGTAGGCCAGGGTGCCGGCCTGGCGCTGGATGGCCTCGACCACACGCGGATGCTGGTGG
>JANXLQ010000343.1 GCA_025355085.1 Rhodopila sp. | reverse complement strand
AAATAGTGCGAGCCACGATCCGTGTAGAACGAACCGAACAGACCATGCTGACCGATCGTTTCGCCGAGCCCGAGAAAACTCGACATCGTGCCTTCTTCTGCAACAAAAATCGCCGCGTAAATCCAACTGGTCGCGTCATCCAGCGTCACAATCAAATCAACATCGTGGCCTAGAGCCGCGATCCAGCGATGCGTCGAACCATCCTGAAACAGCATCATTCCAGGCAAAGGCCGCCGCACTCGCTTCTTGCGATGTTTGCCGCGGCTTTCCGACGGCCGAAACTGACCCGACGACTGCAACGCCAAACGCGTCACCGTGTAGCCCAGGTGTAGTTATGCGAGCGGCGTAATTCCTCGTGGAAATGCTTCACCGTGAAATCAGAATACTCCTCCCGATACAAGCGCCGCATCCGCTCCAACTCGCTCTCCGGCGCACGCCGGTGCGAAACAAGGCCGACGCGCTTGTCGCGCAGTCCATCTTCGCCCTCGGTCTCACAGCGGGCGCACTGGCGGCGGAAGTACCGGCCGGACAGACCCAGAAGCTCACCGGCTTCCTCGGCCGACAGACGCCCCTGCTTGTAGCGGTCCATCGCATCTTGGAAGCGCCTCACATGCGCCTCCCATAATACCCGAGCAAGCGGCATTCGCAGTCTCCTGAACAGACTGCGAACAAGCCGGACAACTCGTCCGCTTCAAAACGCGGACAAGTCATCCGCTCCGAACAGGCCGCCTCGCCGGGATTGACCTCACACCAAACCCACCAGACAATCTGCGGGAGACGTATGTCTCGATACCAACCTGCAATCTCAAATGTTCGCTCACAGAGTCGGCCTACAGGCTCGGTGCCAATCTCCCGGCGAGATCACCATTGCAACCCGCCCAGATCGGTGGCTACCTTGCCCTCGTTGACGCCGAAGGGCGGCTCATCGGAGGAATCCCGGCTAACCTAATCTGACACTCGATCGTCACCGGCTCATCTCGAATCGATAAAATAAGGAAACGCTACGCCGCCATACGTAAGCAAAAGCAGAAGGGAGGATTAATAATATGTCTTGGTCCAACGCGACCGCTTCGAAAGTAGCCTGGTGGAGAGAACCCACCAAGGATCAATGGTACGCCTATGCCGCCGCCTGGATGGGGTGGACGCTGGATGCGTTCGACTTCACCATCTTCCTCCTCGTCATGCTGCCGATCAGCCAGGAATTCGGGGTGCCGCTGACTGCAGTAACCGCCGTGTTCGCCGTCACGCTGTGGATGCGTCTGGTGGGCGCCACGGCCGCGGGGTGGATGGCCGACCGGATGGGCCGCAAGACACCGTTGATGATCTCTATCATATGGTATTCGGTCTGCAACTTCATTGCCGGATTTTCGCCCACCTTCGCGTTTCTGTTTTTCTGGCGCGCCATGCTCGGCATCGGCATGGGCGCGGAATGGCCGGCGGGCGCGGCCTTGGCGATGGAATCCTGGCCGGCACGCTCGCGTGGCCTTATGTCCGGCGTCCTGCAAGGATCGTGGGGTCTCGGTTTCGCGCTGTCTGCCCTGGCCTATGGCTTCCTCTACGCACCCTTCGAAGCGATGGGTAAAGGCTATGGCTGGCGCGGCCTGCTGATCTTAGGCGTGCTTCCGGCGCTGGCCTGTATCTGGATCCGATACTATGTAAAGGAGCCAGAAGTATGGGCCGAGAACCAACAGATTCAGATCGAAACAAAGCGGAAAGTAACACTACCGCTGCTGGTCATTTTTAAGCCCAAATACCTGTGGAACACCACCACCGGCTGCGTGTGGATGGCCGCCAATTTCTGCGTTTACTACTCGATCTGGGCGCTGTTCAGCACCTATCTGCAGAAGGAGCTGGGCTGGACGCCGCTGATGGTGGCTACACCCTTGTTCTGGGCCAACATCATGGTCTTTTTCTCTTCTGGTTTCTGGGGCGTCGTATCGGATAAAGTGGGACGGCGCTGGGCGATCATCATCCCCTGCACCATCGGCATCTTTATCACGCCGATTTACCTGATGACGACAGATCCGTTCTGGATCATCTTTGGCTTCATCTTGCAGGCTATGTTCGTCGGGGCGAAAGACAGCCAAAATCCTGCCTGGCTGTCGGAACGATTCCCGACAGAAATTCGCGCCAGCGCCGCAGGTTTCGTCTATCATCAGGGCGCCATTTGGGGAGGTTTCGTCGCCCCGGTCCTCGTCTATTATGCCGTGGATCAACATATGGGCTTCGCTCTGCCGATGATGATCGGCACCGTGGGGTGGCTCGTGATCCTGATTCTGGCGGTGTTCCTGGGCCCCGAGACCAAGGGGAAGGAACTAACTGCGGATATCGAGGTCATTATGGTTGGCGAGGTGCCGTAAGCTCAGGCCAGTTCTGACGGTGATGAATCGGCCGGAGCCCGGGCTCCGGCCGTTTTCGTTGAGGGGCAGAGAACCCGCGCCATCGCAGTAGGCCCCATACCGCACGAATTTCATGTTTCCGGACCACGGCGCTATAATCGTCGTCCACGACAGACCAGAAGGAGCATGACGAGGACGACAAGGCGCTGGGATAAATCCAAAGGGCATGGGCGAGCAGGTTGCCCTGATCACCGACGGCCGGTTTTCGGGCGCCACACGCGGCTTCTGCATCGGTCATGCCGGGCCGGAGGCAGCCGTCGGCGGCCCGATCGCATTGCTGCGGAATGGCGACAAGATCGTGATCGATGCGGACAAAGGCACCATCGACATGATCGTTCCCGACGCCGAACTGGCCGCCAGAAAGGCCGCCTGGAAGCCGCGCCGGACGGACTACAACGCCGGCGCCATCTGGAAATACGCCCAGTTGGTCGGCCCGGCGCATCTGGGCGCCACATGACGATGCTGGGTGCGCCTTCGCTCACCATGACGAGGAAGGTGATCGCAGCCGCCAACACCAAAATGAGAACTGCTGGGCTGCGGCCCCGTCTATTTCCATTCGATCATAACCGGCACATGGTCGGACGGCTGAGTCTGATCCCGCTCATTCCTGTCCGGTTCGGCCGATATCAGCCGCTCCGCCAATGTCGGAGACAGCAGCGCGTGATCGATACGCAACCCGTTGTCGCGCTGCCACGCCCCGGCCTGATAGTCCCAGAACGTGTAAATCCGCCCGAACGGATGCAGCGCCCGTATCGCATCCGTCAACCCCATCCAGATCATCCGGCGATACCGGGCGCGTGTCTCCGGCCGCACCAGCGCGTCAGTCGGGGATAGAGCCCCCGGCGCGTAATCCTCATCCGTCGGGGCGACATTGAAGTCGCCAGTAATCACGAACGGCCGGCCGGCGTCCAGCAGCACCTGCGCCCGGTCCGCCAGACGGTCCATCCAGGCCATTTTGTACGCAAATCCTTCTTCCCCCCGCGAATTTCCGTTCGGCAGGTAAATCCCGATCAGGGTAATGCCGTCCATCTCGATCTCGATATACCGGGACTGGGCATCGTCCTCGGGCAGGCCGGGCAGAGCGCGATGCACCACGGTAAACGGCTTGCGGGCCAGCACAGCGACGCCGTTATAGGATTTCTGCCCGACCGCTTCCGCCGCGTAGCCCAGACTGTGGAACGGCAGCGCCGGGAAGGCGTGAGTCTCGCATTTGATCTCTTGCAGGAACAGCACATCCGGCTGGTTAACCGCCAGCCACCGCTGCACATGCGGTTCGCGTTGGCGGATCGAGTTGACGTTCCAGGTAGCGATCTTCACGTCGGCGGACTCCTGATAAGGCGGGCGGCTTGCCCCTGTATCGTGCTTGTGGTCAGAGTTCTGCCAAACCTCAAGGACGGACGCACCATGCCAATCGAACTTTACACCTGGAACACCCCGAACGGTCGCAAGATCAGCGTCGCGCTGGAGGAAATGGGCCTGCCGTACAACGTCCACCCGGTGAATATATCGAAGAACGAGCAGTTCGCCCCGGACTTCCTGAAGATCAGCCCGAACAACCGCATTCCTGCGATCATCGATCCGGACGGCCCCAATGGACAGGCGGGGGGCGGCAAGCCGATCGGCGTGTTCGAATCGGGCGCGATCCTGATTTACCTCGGCCAAAAAACCGGTAAATTCTACCCCGCCGACCCGCGCAAGCAGGTGCCGGTGCTGGAGTGGCTGATGTGGCAAATGGGCGGTTTCGGCCCGATGCCCGGCCAGGTGCATCACTTTCTGCAAGTGGAAAGCGCCCAGGACCAACGCTACGGCCTGGAACGCTATTCCAAAGAGACCGCTCGGTTGTACGGCGTGCTGGATCGCCGTCTGGCACAGCACGAATACGTCGCCGATGAGATATCCATCGCCGATTTCGCCATCCTGGGCTGGGCGTGGCGGCATGAGCGTCACAAGATCGATCTGGCGGAATTCAGCAACGTGCAGCGGTGGTATAAGACGATCATGGCCCGCCCGGCGACGATCCGTGGCTTCGAAGTGCCCCTCAGCTAGAGATTGAGGCCAGCATTGCGATTGGCATTTGACGAGCGCGCGGCACATCCCTACAAGACGAGATGCAAACGCCGTGTCTGATCGTTCCGTGTAAGCGGAGGGTTCGGGGATGTGCCCCGCGGAGGGGTGGCCGAGTGGCTGAAGGCGGCGGTTTGCTAAACCGTTGTACGGGGTCAACCCGTACCGTGAGTTCGAATCTCATCCCCTCCGCCATTTCCCCCATTGTGCCAGGCAGACAAGCCGAGGCCGCCTTTCCGCCTGTCTGATCAATACAGCCAGTCCTCATGGGACAGGGACGAGCCATTCAGCGTATGGCGAATCTGTTTCCAGTTCGGCAGGCACTGACCCACCAAACCGACAAACCGGTCATCGTGGTGCCGGACGACCAGATGCGCCAGCTCATGCACCACAATGTATTCCAGGCATTCTACTGGCTTCTTAGCCAGGTCGGTGTTCAGGCGAATGCAGTGCGAGCCGGTATTGCAGCTTCCCCATTTGGTTTTCATCCGCTGCACGAACAACCGCTCGATCTTGACGCCCAGCACCGGTTCCCATTTGGCGATCAGCGGCGCCGCGGCCTGCTTGATCTGCTGCCGGTAC
This sequence comes from Rhodopila sp., assembly GCA_025355085.1. GTDB lineage: Bacteria > Pseudomonadota > Alphaproteobacteria > Acetobacterales > Acetobacteraceae > Rhodopila. Next base: position 3,275 of record JANXLQ010000343.1, on the reverse strand, counting down.
CACTCCTCCACCACCGCCTGCTTCTTTCCGTCGTCAGCCCCCGGGCGCAATCGCAGCACCATCTTCCGGTGCTTCAGCTCGACCGACGGCGCTTCGTCGCACTCGACCAACTGGAGCAAATAGCGGCGCCCCCAAACGTAATGGCTTTCACGATCCAGGTATTCGCGCGGCGTCTCGCGTTCCTGTCCGCGCAGCTTCTTCTGCTGCTGCTTGATCCAACCGAGCCTGGAGATGGCATAGACGCGGATCGTGTCGAGACTCATGCGTAACGGGGCGGAAATCCGCACCGCGCCGTTCGGAGGATAGACGCTCAGATGGATGTTCTTGATGTCCTTCAGGACCACATCCACCGGGATTTCGCCCAGTTTGATACGGGTCGCCATCAGTACTCCTTCTGCGCCTTGATAATGCCGAAAACGCGCTCCACCTGTCCGATGTCCGGCAATACACCATAAAGCGCCTCTTTAATGGCACGCTCACGGGACTGGACGCCCCGCCAACCATCAAACCGCGCCTTCTTTACCGTCGAGTCGATTTTCAGCGCCAGCGCCTCATCGTTCCCAAAATAGTGATACAGAGCTTTCTTCTCTGCCGTATTCAACGTCTTCGGCGTATCGTCCTCTTGGCCCGCCTGCACCCGCTTTACCAGCTCGGAAATCTTTTGCAGGTATTCCTCGTATTGAAGCGCCTTGTCCTTCCGCGCCTTGATGATCTCATCCAGCAGCGCGGACATTTTCTCGTAATAGGCGGGATCGCTCAAAGTCTCCTTGATGATTTTGCTGCGGACGTTGTTCTCGATCGTCTCGGCGATCGCTTCCTGGTTCCCCTTCAGCCCGCCGAGTTCGCCGGCGATGGCGTTGGCGATGCCGGTCTTCACGATGATGTCCAGCAGGCTCATGCCATCGAACGGCGAAATCTTCCGTGGTTCGGACGCCTCGATATAGGTGTCGATAAGGTGGCGCATGTCCGCCTCAAAAGGTTTCATATCGAGGATTTCGCCGCTTGCCCGGCGGACGATGTCGCGAATATCCAGGTAATGATGGAGCTGCTGTTTGATGCGCGCCGTATCCGCATCGCTGTATCCGGCCTTTTCCATTTCGTCGGCGATGTTGGCGTACGCGCGCATCAGCGCCACCGTCGCCTTATACAGCGCCGACCGGCGCGGGGCCGTTTCCGCCAGGTCCGTCGCGATCTCGCTGTTGCCAACGAAATAATGCTGGTATTCCAGCGCCGTGCGGGGCGGTTCCACCGGCTCGCACAGCGCCGCGAGTGCTTCCAATGCCGTATCCAGACGTTCGCGGCCTTTCGCCACGCGGTCCTGCATCAGAATCTCGGGATCGGCACCGCCGGCCGAGTGATCCAGTTCGGACGTATAGACCGAGATCGCTTTCTCGACCTTTTTGAACAGGTCCTTGTAATCGACGATATACCCGAACAGCTTGTCGTCGCCGTCCAGGCGGTTGGTGCGGCAGATGGCCTGGAACAACCCGTGATCCTGCATCGATTTGTCGATATACAAGTAGCTACAGGGTGGCGCGTCGAAGCCGGTCAGCAGCTTGTCCACCACCACCAGCAGCTTCATCGCGGCTGGCTCTTTGATGAACTGTCTTTTGACCTTTTCCTCGTAGGTCTCGGTCTTCGTCATGTTCGGGTTGGCTGCGACGTCCTTCAGCAGCTCGGTGTAGGTGTTGTAGATGAACTGCTTATCGGTTTCGGTGTTGGCGCCGGTTTCCTCCAGCGTGATGTGTGCGGCCAGCGGGTTGTAGGACGTCACCACCGCGCACTTGCCTTTGAATTCCTTCTCTTGCAGCAAGGTGAAGTAGCGGCAGGCCTCGAAGATGCTGGACGCAACCAGAATGGCGTTGCCCCTTCCATCGCTCAGGCGGGGTCTTGCGCTGAAATCGAAGATGATGTCGCTGACAACCCGGCCCATGCGGGACCGCGAACTCAGCACGGTTTGCATCGTGCCCCATTTCGCCTTCAGTTCTTCCCTCTGCCAGTCGTTCAGCCCCTTGGTCTTCATGTCGAACCAGGCGTCGATCTTGTCCTCGGACCCGAGCAGTTGGTCGATGTCGCGGGCTTCATAGACCAGATCGAGCACGACCTCATCCGCCACCGCCTCGCTGAACTTGTAAGTGTGGATGTAGCCGCCGAACACTTCCAGGCTGGTCTGCGTATCCTTTTTCAACAGCGGCGTGCCGGTGAAGCCGATGAAGATGGCGTTGGGCATCATCGCCTTCATCACCCGGTGCAGCTTGCCGCTTTGGGTGCGATGGCATTCGTCCACGAAGACGAAGACCTCTCCCACCGTCGGGCTGGGCTGGGATTCCATCTCCTTGATGAACGCATCGAAATCCTCCACATCGCGGCGGCCGAATTTATGCACCAGGGAGCACAGCAGGCGCGGCGTGGCCTGACCGAGCTGGGTCATCAGATCGCGGCCGCTGGTGGCGCGCTGGATGGTCTCCCCGGTTTCGGAGAAGACGCGGTGGATCTGTTTGTCCAACTCGTCGCGGTCGGTGACGATGGCGACGCGGGCGTTGGGGTTGTTCGCCAGAATCCATTTGGCCAGCAGCACCATCACGATGCTTTTGCCGCTGCCCTGGGTGTGCCAGATGATGCCGCCTTGCTTTTCCCTCACATGCTGCTGCGCGGCCTTGATGCCGAAATACTGATGCACGCGCGGCAGCTTCTTCAGTCCGCCGTCGAACACGATGAAATCCCGCATCAGCTCGATCAGCCGGTCCTTGCGGCAGATTTTGAGCAGGTATTTATCCAGCTTGAAGCGGCTGTTGTCGTCCTCGTCCTCTTTCCATTTGAGGAAGTATTTTTCCTCGGTGCCGGTGGTGCCGTATTTCAGCCCTTCGGAATCATTGCCGGCCAGGACGAATTGCACCGTGCTGAAGAACCACGCGTTGAATTCGGGTTGCTGGTTCGACAGGTTCTGCCGGATGCCGTCGCCGATGCTCTTGCGGCTGTTCTTCAATTCCACCACGCCGATGGCGATGCCGTTCACATACAGCACGAGGTCGGGCCGCCGTTCATGCCCGCCTTTGAGCGTGACTTCCTCGGCGATGGCGAAGTCGTTCTGTTCGGGGTCGCGCCAATCGATGAGGGGAACGGTTTCCGTGACCTTGCCAGCCACGATCTTCACCGGCACGCCGTAGCGCAACAGGCCATAAACGGCCTGATTGTTGTGATAGAGATCGCGGCTGTGGTTGTTCGCCTCGGTGCGCAGCTTGTGCAGCGCCACGGCGATCTGCGCCTTGGTGAAG
>JANXLQ010000316.1 GCA_025355085.1 Rhodopila sp. | reverse complement strand
CTGCTGGAAGCCGGCTTCGAGTGGCGCGATCCGTGCTGCTCCATGTGCCTCGGCATGAACCCGGACAAGCTGACGCCGGGCCAGCGCTGTGCCAGCACGTCGAACCGCAACTTCGAGGGCCGTCAGGGCCAGGGCGGACGGACGCATCTGCTGTCCCCCGCGATGGCGGCGGCAGCGGCGGTCACCGGACGTCTGACCGACGTGCGGCAGTTGGTTTAGAGGGCAATGCCTCTCGCGACTGCATCGAACAAAGTTTGCCGTCCCGTAACGGCGGGCAAGCGTCGTTCCTTCGTCGTGGCCGTTAGGCGTGGTCTGTCCGTCATGGCGGGCGAAGGCCCGCCATCCACGCCTTTGGCTGGCGACGTGCCGCGCGATTGCCTGGCGAAAAATCTCGCGTGCCAACCTCGGTCGAATCGTCGCGGCGAAAGGCGTGGATGGCGGGCCTTCGCCCGCCATGACGGGGTGGTAACGCCTTCGTCCACTCCCCTCGTTTTACGTTGCATCGTTCCCACCCTCGGTCGGACCATCCCCAACCAAGCGCAGGTAAAGATCTTCCCACGTCGGATTCATCCTCTCGATCAGCCGCACCTTCCACGCCCGCGGCCAATATTTGATGTTCGTCTCCCGCTGTATCGCCTGCACGATCTCGTCGTGAAATTCGAACCAGATCAAACGCTTCAGTCCGTAGCGCCGGCAAAAGCCTGCGCCTGTCCCGGTCCGGTGCTGATAAACACGCCGAACGATATCCGCCGTCACGCCCGTGTACAAGGTGCCGTTCGGCCGGTTCGACATGATGTAAACAAATCCGCCACGCATGCGCTGACCTTCGCATGCAACTCCTTAACAATTCGTGCATGGCGCCCCTTCGGTCGCTATTGCCAATCAACATAGGGAAGGAAACACAGACATGGACGCCTTCACCACATTGACCGCCATCGCCGCGCCGATGCCGATGCAGAACATCGATACGGATAAAATCATCCCGGCGCGCTTTCTGAAGACCATCAAGCGGTCCGGCCTCGGTATTCACCTGTTCGACCCGCTGCGGTTCGACAAGGACGGCAACGAAAAGCCGGAGTTCATCCTGAACCAGGAACCATTCCGAAAAGCCCGGGTCATCATCGCGCATGAGAACTTCGGCTGCGGTTCGTCGCGGGAGCATGCCCCGTGGGCGCTGCTGGATTTCGGAATTCGAGCGATCATTGCGCCGGATTTTGCTGATATTTTCTATAATAACAGTTTTAAGAACGGCATCTTGCCGGTCCGCCTGCCGCGCGCGGTCTGCGATCAATTGATCGAGGACACCAAGATGGGCGAAAACGCCCGCGTCACCATCGATCTCGCCCGTCAGGTGGTCATCCGCCCTAACGGAGAAGAAATCGGCTTCGAGATCGACGCATTCCGGAAGCACTCGATGCTGAACGGTTTGGACGATATCGGCCAGACCCTGCAGCACGAAAAACGAATCGACAGCTTCGAAGCGGATCGTGCGGCGAACCAGCCGTGGTTGCCGTCCACGGCCGCCTGAGCCGGCTGCCTATCGACGCCATGACAGGCGAATGCGTCTGCCGGTGCCGGCCTGGCCAAAGACGTGGACGGCGGGCCTTCCCCACCATGACGGTGTTGGGCAACTTCGCCACGTATGATGACCGTTTCCAACTGCCCGACATGTTCGGCGAAAGGACCCTCTTTCGATGCCCGCCAATAAAAAACTTCTGATCCTGCCCGGTGACGGCATCGGCCCCGAGGTCATGCGCGAAGTCCGTCGCGTCATCGACTGGATGGATCGCCGCCGCATGGTCACCTTCGATGTCTCCGAGGACCATGTCGGCGGCTCCGCCATCGACACCTACGGCGCGCCGGTCACCGACGAGACCATGCAGAAGGCCAAGGACGCCGACGCCATCCTGTTCGGGTCCGTCGGCGGCCCGAAATGGGACAAACTCGGGTTCCAGATGCGGCCGGAGATCGCCATCCTGCGGCTGCGCAAGGAGCTCGACCTGTTCGCCAACCTGCGCCCGGCTATCGTGCTGGACCCGTTGGCCGATGCCTCCACCCTGAAGGCCGACGTGGTGCGTGGCCTGGACCTGATGATCGTGCGCGAAAGCACCGGCGGCATCTATTTCGGCGAACCGCGTGGCGTCGAAACCCTGCCCGACGGCCAACAGCGCGGCTTCGATACCGAAACCTATACCACGAATGAGATCGAGCGGGTCTCTCGCGTCGCCTTCGAACTCGCCCGCAAGCGGCAGAACCGCGTATGCAGCGTCGAGAAAGCCAACGTCATGGAGTCCGGCCTGTTCTGGCGCCAGACCGTCACCGCGTTGCAGGCCCGGGAGTTCCCGGATGTCGAGCTGACGCACATGTATGCCGACAACTGCGCCATGCAGCTTGTTCGTCAGCCGAAGCAGTTCGATGTGATCGTCACGTCCAACCTGTTCGGCGATCTGTTGTCGGATCTGGCGTCCATGTTGACCGGCAGCCTGGGCATGTTGCCGTCCGCCACACTGGGTGCGGTGCAGCCGTCCGGCAAGCGGCACGCGCTGTATGAGCCGATCCACGGCAGCGCCCCGGACATCGCGGGCAAGGGCGTCGCCAACCCGCTGGGGCAGCTTCTGAGCTTCGCCATGTTGCTGCGGTACTCCTTCGGCATGGAAGAGGACGCCGGGCTGATCGAAAAGGCCGTCGTCAACGTGTTGAAAAACGGCCTTCGCACGGCCGACATCATGGCCCCGGGGTCGGCACGGGTCGGCACCGGCGTTATGGGAGAGTCGATCCTGCGGGAATTGGATAAGTTGGCGGCCTAAGCGGCCATTCGTAAGGTCTCCAGGCGGCGTTAGGCTTCCCGGATTTGGCAGCGGCCACGCGGTTCGTGGCCGCTGAAACCGGGTTTTCCGGCAAGCATGGCAGAAATTACGAATAGGCGCGGCTTAGGGGTTGTCACCATGCGGGGGTTCGGTTACATCCCGGCCCCTGACTGCACCCGTAGCTCAATTGGATAGAGCACCAGACTACGAATCTGGGGGTTGGAAGTTCGAGTCTTTCCGGGTGCGCCAGTTTTTCCAAACAATTAGATACGTGACGGATCATTTCAAAACTCTCCGGGGCAACAAATTGGCGTGGATAATCTCACGCTTTGTTTGCCAACAACGGGTTCGGTGCCCCTTTTTCACGGGCGGCGTTCTGTCAGAACCGGTTTTCAGTTGCATCGGCATCAATACAGATTATTGCCCATTCCGGAGAGTTTAGGGGCAGCAGGTGCGCTTGATGAACACGGCAAGCGTCATACGCGCGTTCTTTGTGATCGGCGCCATCGGCACCGCACATGCGCAAGGCTTTGACTGCCGCAAAGCGGTCGAGAGAACGGCCTGCGCCGCACCCGAGTTAAACTCCCTTGAAATGCGCATTGCCAACGCCTGGCACGGGTTCAAGACTGTTTATCGCGAACAGATTCGGCCTGCCACGTCGGAGGTCATTGTAACGTACAAGCAGCGCAAGACGTGCGCCCAGTCTTCGGACGTTATTGGCTGCATCCACGATGCGGAAAATGCTCGCAGCCAAATGCTCGCTGGCACTGGCCACCCGCGCGCGACACGGGTGGAGAATTCCCAAACGCCTGCACATGTAGTTCAGCGGTAAAGCACTTCTTTGGTAAGGGAGGTGTCCAGGGTCGCCGGGTTCTTCTTCGGCCGCCGCCTGTCCTGATGTCGAAAAGACCAGCCGGCCGCGCTTACTTCTTTTCCGGCAGTTCGATCCCCGTCAATTGCTCCCATACCCGAATAACGAACGAGTCGTCCTTCAACCCCTGCCCGTTCGCCGCCGCCGCCAGGAACAACTGATGCGCGGCGGACGCCATCGGCAGCGGGAACGTGAGTGCGCGCGCCTGATCCAGCACGATCCCCAAATCCTTGACAAAAATGTTTACCGCCGAAGACGGCGTGTCGTCGCCCGCCAGAATATGCGGCACCCGGTTCTGCCACATCCATGAACTGCCGGCGGATTCCGAAATCACCTTATACAGCGTCTCCGGATCGGCACCGGCGCGGATGCCCAATGCCAAAGCCTCGGCAGCGGTGGCGATGTGAACGCCCGCGAGTAACTGGTTGACCATCTTCACCGTACTGCCGACGCCGATCTCTTCACCTAGACGCCAGACCTTCGTGGAGATCGCCTCAAGAACAGGGCCGGCCTTGGCGAAGGCGGCCTCCGATCCCGACCCCATCACCGTCATGGTCCCGGCCTTCGCACCGGACGCACCGCCGGACACAGGACTGTCCACCATCAGGAATCCGGCATCCTCGATTTTACGACCGAGGGCTTTGGCGGCTTCAGGGGCGATGGTGGCGCAGCAAAGGATGACGGCGCCCTTTTCCATCCGCGCCAAACACCCCTTCTCCCCAAACAGCACCTGCTCGGTTTGCGCCGCGTTGATGACGAACACCACCACGGCTTCCAGGCCGGCCGGCAGTGCATCGGGGGAGACGGCGACCTTGCCGCCCTCGGCCGCAAACGCTGACCGGGTTTCCTCTCGCAGGTCGCACCCCGTCACATCGTGCTGCCTGTGCAGCAGGTTGAGGGCCGCACCCATGCCCATATTGCCGAGGCCGATAACGCCGACTTTCATATGTGCTTCTCCAAACTAAAGATGCCGCGCCGCCGGGGTGAAACCGAGGAAGTATTGCCCGCAAATTTCGATGTGCCCGGTGCGTCCCTGTATCTGCTGCGCCGAGGCGTGGATGTCGCGCATTTTCTGCTCGAACACGTTACTGGCGAAGATCGCGGTGGCGCCGGCCTCATGATAGGCGAATTCGGCGACTTCCTTGGCGCGGCGGATCGCGGTGGTGGTCGCCAACCGCATCAGGATTTTGTTTTCCATGTCCAACGCGCCGGTACGCCGGATGCAGTCCTCGCTATCGCGGATCGTTTCCAGCACGAAGGCGCGGGCCGATCGCAGCTTGGCCTCATTCTCGGCCACCAAATGATGCATCACCGGGCTGTCGCGCAACGTGCGGGACGTGTTGGATGGCTTCTTGGACTGCGCGAGGTCTTTCAGACCGTCCAGCATGCCGCGTGCGATGCCCATGGAAACGAATGCGAAGCCGGACGAATAGGCGCTGGTGGTGGTAAAGCGGAAGAACGGCTCGTCAATGCGCCGTTCCGCATCGACATCGCGCCGGACGCTGTAAGCCTGAGGCACGAACAGGCCGGTGACAGTATAGCCGTCGCTGCCGGTGCCGCGCAGCCCGACCACATTCCAGTTGCTGATCCAGTTCAACTGGTCCTGGCGCAGCAGCATCGTGCGCTCGATCAACGTGCCATTGGCGTCCTGCAACAGGGAGCCGTCGGGCAGCTCGACATGGCAATGCGCCCCCATCCAGCTTGCGTGATGGCCGCCGCTGCCAAAACCCCATTTGCCGGTGACGCGAAAGCCACCCGGCACCACCTTCGCCCGGGCTTCCTGGA
>JANXLQ010000310.1 GCA_025355085.1 Rhodopila sp. | reverse complement strand
CGACCAGAACCAAGGGACCTCAGGCGTGGGCGGAGGCTTGCCGCAGATCAGCGAGACAGCTTGCTTGGCCTGCTCCAGCGCATTCGGCACGCTTTCCAGGCGACCCATGCGGTCATACAGCGGCAATGGGCGGCTGGTGCAATCGCCTATGGCGAAGATCGCCGGGTCGTCGGTGGCTGCCGCGAGATCGACCACGATGCCGTTCAGGCAGGTCAGTCCGGCCGCGCGAGCCAGTTCATCGTTGGCTACCGCGCCGACCCCGACCAGGGCCGCGTCACAAGGGATCAGCCGCCCGTCGCCCAAACGCACGCCGGTTACATGTCCGTCGGTGCCTTCCAGCGCGGCGACCTGTGCATCGACCTCGATCTTTACGCCTTGGGCGCGATGGAAGGATTGGAAGAAGTCCGACAGGATGGGACATGCGACACGGGCCAAAACGCGGCTTTCGCGTTCGACGATAGTGACTTCGGCACCCAGCGCACGGGCGGAGGCGGAGGCTTCCAGCCCGATATATCCGCCACCAATGACGGCCAGCTTCGCCCCTGGATGTAGCACGGACTTCAAACGATCTGCGTCGGCGGCTGACCGGAGTTCCAGGATACCATCCAGTTCCATGCCCGGAATGGGCAGTCGGCGGGCCCGGGCGCCCAACGCCAGGATCAAGCTTTCGTACGACAGGGTTCCGCCATCGGATAGGGAGACTGTCTTTGCCGCGCGGTCGATCTTGGTGACGCTTGTGTTCAATCGCAGATCGATGGTCGCGTCCGGGTAGAATTTAGCCGGTCGCAGCGCCAGGCTTTCAGCGGTCGCCTCGCCCTTCAGCCACGCCTTCGACAGCGGTGGCCGCTGGTACGGAGGAAGGGGTTCCTCTCCGACAAGGGTGATCGAACCAGCCCAGCCGAGTTGTCGCAACATGGCTGCTGCTGACCCGCCGGCGTGGCCCGCGCCGGCGATAACGATATGTCGTCTATCCGGATTCACCTGTCCGCCCCCGTTTCGATTTGGCCCGATAGGAGCAGCGAGCCACAGATTCCGCAAGCGGGGAGCATTCTGATTTTCGGTGCGATGCGGTGGGCAATAAAATTGCCGCCTCATTATGGTATTTTGTGGAAAAATAATCTTTATTTAACCTGAGCATTGCATTCATTTAGAAAAATATCCTCTTATACGTCGCGTTGATCGGCTGCCTGCCGATCAACGCCAGGAGAATGACAGATGTCTTGCCCCGCACGCCCCCTCTCTGCAGCCCACTGGCTCATCGGCGAGATGTGTCGTTGCCAGCAGAGGCTGGGCTGCGCCTGAAGCGGTCAACTAGCTTTCCTGCACTGTTTCCAAAGGTTCATTTCCATGCTGCAATCCCACATTATCGACGTCGATGGCGCATTCGTCGGCGCCGCCGTTCGTCTTGACACCGGCTATCGCTTTATCGCCACCGACATGAAGCTGGACGATCTGGACGGCTCGATCTGGCCGACCCTGGCCGACGTCCAACGTCTGGCCCGCAGTATCTACAGCGGCGGCCGCTCGCAGGTAGGCCGGGCATGAGGTTACACCGGCGGAAATTGCTGGCGGCGGCGCTGGTGCTTCCCGCGATCCGCGTCCGCGCGGCCGACAGCAAAGTCTTGCGCGTCGGCTTCCAAAAGGGCGAGCCGGCCCAAATGGCGGCGAAGCAGAACCAGGACATCGAAAAGCTGCTGACCCCACTCGGTTGGGATGTCCAATGGATCGAGTTCCAGTTCGGCCCACCTTTGCTTGAGGCCATGCGAGTCGGTAGCATCGACCTCGGCGCGGTGGGCGACACGCCGCCGGTATTCGCTCAGGCCGCGCACGCGGGTCTGTTGTATGTCTCAGCCCTGCGCTCAGGATCCCAGGCGATCCTGTTGCCACCGGGGTCTCCGATCCAAACGTTGTCCGATCTGAAGGGCAAGAAGCTGGCTTTCGGCCGAGCTTCCTCGGCCCACAACTTCGCCATCAAGGCCCTGGAGAAGGGCGGCCTCCACTACACCGACATGGAGATCGTCACACTCGGTCCGGCCGATGCCGGTGCTGCGTTCCAGCGTGGAGCAATCGACGCGTGGGCCATTTGGGACCCGTATTATGCGTTGTTCGAAAAGCGACCCGGCGTGCGCACCCTGGTGACCAACGCGGAAATTGGCGAGCAGCATTCCTTCTTCATGGCCCGCAAGGCTTTCGTCCAAGCCAATCCGGGCATCACCGCCAAGACGCTGGAAGCATTCGCGACCGCCTGTGCCTGGGTGCGCGGTCATCGAGACGAGGTTTCCGACGCGTTGTCCACCAGCACCGGGATGCCACTGGACGCGATGCGTCGCGTTATCGCCCGCGTGCCAGCCGAGATGTTGCCGATGACCGACGACGTCATTCGCAGCCAGCAAGAGGTCGCTGTCCGCTTCCGGGCTCTCGGTTTGCTCCCCATCGACATTACCGTTGCAGACAGCGTTTGGCACCCGAACGCGTGAAAGGTCTATCTGCCATGACACAGCAACCGCTCGATATGTTCTGGTTCCTTCCCACCAGTGGGGACGGTTCCTATCTCGGCACTGAAAAGGGCCATCGGCCAGCGGACATCGGCTACCTGAGCGACATCGCCCGTGCTGTGGACCGGCTGGGATTTGGCGGCGTGCTGTTGCCCACGGGAATCAACTGCCTGGACGGCTGGACGATTGCCTCGGCGTTGGCGCCACAGACCGAGCGGCTGAAATTCCTGGTTGCGTTGCGCCCTGGCTTCATCACCCCCGCACTGGCCGCCCGGCAGTCCGCGGCGCTGGACCGGGTCAGCAACGGGCGCCTGCTGCTGAACATCGTCACCGGCGGCCAACCCAAGGAACTGGCCGGTGACGGGCTGCTGCTGGAGCACGACGAGCGATACGTTCTGACCCACGAATTCCTGCATATATGGCGGCGCCTGCTCGCCGATGGGACGGTGGACTTCACCGGCAAGTACCTCGCCGCGAAAGAGGCGAAGCTCGGCTACTTCGATAGCCTACAGAAGCCTTATCCGCCGTTGTGGTTCGGCGGCTCGTCCCCCGCCGGGATCGAAGTCGCGGCCGATCACGTAGATACTTATCTGACGTGGGGCGAACCTCCGGCAGCCGTAAAGCAGAAACTCAACATTGCCCGTGCCCGTGCTGCGGTTCGCGGCCGGACCCTGAACTATGGCTTGCGCGTCCACCTGATCGTCCGCGAAACGGACGAAGAAGCTTGGGATGCGGCCAATCGGCTGATCAGTCACCTTTCCGACGAAACCATCGCAGCCGCCCAAAAACGGCTGCGGGAGGACACCGACTCCGTTGGCCAACTGAGGCAGTTGGACCTGCATCAAGGCCGCCGTGACAAGCTGGAGATCAGTCCAAATCTGTGGGCCGGCGTTGGTCTGGTCCGCCATGGTGTGGGCACCGCGCTGGTGGGCAGCCCGGAAACCGTTGCCGCAAGGCTGCGCGAATACCAGGCGCTTGGGGTCCAAACGATCATTGCGTCTGGCTATCCGCATCTGGAGGAAGCCTTCCGAGTCGCCGAACTGCTGTTCCCAGTGCTCGGTATTGGCCAACGCGCGTTCGAACCGGGTCGCGATTTCCGGGCCGCGCCCTCCCGCATGGCCGCCGAATGAAGCGATGGTTCTTGCGGCTGTTAGCCGAAACCGCTTGGCCGCCGGCGTCCGACCTGTGGCTGACGGAAGCTCTCCGATGAATCGCCTGCTTCCCTGGATTGTTCCCTGCGTGATTTTGTTGACCTGGCAGACGGCGTCCCAGTTCGGGGTGCTCGCCGACCAAGTCATGCCGGCGCCGATCGCAGTGGTGGAAGCCGCGTGGCGCGTCACGCGCAGCGGCGAGTTGTTGCGAGACATTTGGGTCAGTGCCAGCCGAGCCTTTGCCGGGTTCGCTATCGGCGGCGGCATCGGGTTCGGGTTGGGGATGTTGAACGGGCTGTCGGGCGTTAGCGAAAAGTTGACTGACAGCACGTTGCAGATGGTTCGAAATATCCCGCATCTCGCGCTTATTCCTCTGGTCATCTTGTGGTTCGGTATCGGCGAGGAAGCCAAGTTGTTCCTCGTTGCGCTGGGCGTGTTCTTTCCGATCTACGTCAACACCTTGCATGGCGTGCGATCGGTGGACCGCCAGTTGTTGGAGATGGGCCGAGCGTATGGGATGTCCGAACGGGCGATCTTCTGGCGGGTGGTGTTCCCGGGTGCGTTGCCCTCAATCTTCGTTGGGTTGCGCTACGGGCTCGGTATCATGTGGCTGACTTTGATTGTCGCGGAGACGATCTCGGCGTCGTCCGGCATCGGCTTCATGGCGATGAACGCGCGGGAGTTCATGATGGTCGATGTCGTTGTAGTGTCAATCTTGATTTACGCCGCGCTTGGGAAACTCGCCGACAGTGTCGCACGGTTGCTGGAGCGGACCTGTCTGTCGTGGAACCCCGTCTATGCGGAGCTCTGAGTTATGAATGTCAGCAGCCTGGACCAACAACGCGCGCCTGAAACGCGGATCAGCTCGACCGGAGCGACCGTCAGCCTGCGCGGCGTCACAAAATCGTTCGGCGCCCAGAAGGTGCTGCACGGCATCGATCTGGATATTCCCGCCGGTCAGTTCGTCGCGATCGTTGGGCGGAGCGGCTGCGGCAAAAGCACGCTGCTGCGGTTGATGGCGGGGCTGGACCAGCCTTCGAGCGGGCAGATCGAGATCGACGGCCTGTCCGGCGTCTGGCGTGACCATGTGCGGCTGATGTTCCAGGAGCCCAGATTGCTACCGTGGCAGCGGGTTGCCGCGAACGTGGAAGTCGGCGTGTCGCACGCACCGTCAGGAGACGCTCGCCGCCGTTTGGCGATGGAGGCACTCAATCAAGTTGGCCTGTCCGGACGCGAACAGGAATGGCCGGCGATCTTGTCCGGCGGCCAAAAGCAACGCGTCGCTTTGGCTCGGGCGCTGGTCAGCCACCCCCAGATCCTGGCGTTCGACGAACCGCTCGGTGCTCTGGACGCGCTGACGCGGATCGAAATGCAGGCGCTGATCGAGCAAGTCTGGGAAGACAAAGGCTTCACCGCGATTGTCGTGACCCACGATGTGTCCGAGGCGGTCGCGCTGGCCGATCGCATCCTGCTGCTGGATGCCGGCCGGGTGGAAATGGACGTGACGGTGGATTTGCCTCGGCCCCGACGGCGTGGCGATCCGGCGGCCGCCAGGATTGA
>JANXLQ010000291.1 GCA_025355085.1 Rhodopila sp. | reverse complement strand
ATTTCCTTTCATTAAAAGACTACTTCATCTTAACAAAATATTTCCCGATCATATGCCTGTCGAAGTAGTTATTCTCTCGCGGAATGATCCGGAAGCAGGGTTGCGTATGATGGACGCAATGCCGGCCTATGGTCTTGACATCACGAGAGCCTTCTTTCTTTCAGGCCAAGCGCCGTATCCATATATGGCTGCGGTTAAGGCATGTCTCTACCTGAGTACGGACAAAAATGAAGTTAAGGATGCGATCAAGGGGGGGTATCCTGCGGGACATGTACTACCGTGCTCCTCATTTGATGACACAGAAGACACTCAGTTGAGAATAGCATTTGACTTCGATGGCGTGCTTGTAGATGACGAAGCTGAAACTAAATATGCCGACGGTGGCCTTCCGCTGTTTCATTATCATGAGGTCGAGAACAAAGATAAGCCGCTTAAAAACGGTCCGTTAATGCCACTCATGCAACGCATATCGGGCATCCAGAAAATTGAGGCGGAAAACGCCAATCGTGTAAATAGCGCTTCAAAGGCAATAAGGGTCTCTATCGTTACCGCTCGAACCGCCCCTGCGCATGAGCGGTTGATAAATACGATGAAGTCCTTGGGGATCGAAGTTGACGAACTGTTTCTTACGGGTGGAATAGAAAAGAAAAATATCCTTGATGTTATGAAACCGCAGATATTTTTTGATGACCAGATTGGGCATCTGAAGCCTGCTTCCGTGAATACACCCTGTGTCCACATTCCGTTTGGAATTCGGAATCAGTAACGACTGTTGCCATCAGTAGATCTTTACTAAAATAAGCCGGACAAGCCGGAACTAAAAAGGCAAAACTCTTCCCTCGGCCGTTCGGGAAAATTTGGCTGATCTGCCGATTCACATCCGCCCGATTGTTCCCACATCAGCAGGTGCGCGAGGGCACGGATAAGGGCGCGGTCAGCCTCACGGCCAAGCACGTCAAACCGAGCGAGGCCTTGCTCGCCAAGGCGCGTGCGATCGTTTTGGAGTGCGCGCTTCCGTGAACTGTCCATAACCAACCTCCTGCCTGGATCAGACGGTTTTCGTCAGGCGCGGATCATACAGAAATTTCCGGATTTTGCTGATGCTGATGGCTTTGCTGTCCGGATGCAGCGGATTGATCAGCCCGTTGTATTCGTCCGGCACGATGACAGACGGGACCCTCAGCAGCTCGGAAGCCTTCGACCGTTCAAGGCTCGTGCGTCCCACACGGCGCCGGTACAAGGCCGGGTGAAGAAGCTGGAGAAGATCGACCGGGTAGAGCCGCCGAAGCGGCGCCAGTCGGTTGCGTTCGATTTTGCCCCGGCGCCCAGGTCTGGGGAGGACGTGGTGAACCTGCGGGGGGTGCATAAGGGGTATGGTGGGCGGGTGATCTACGAGGGGCTGGACCTGTTGGTGCGACGGCGGGAACGCTGCTGCGTGCTGGGTGTGAACGGCGCGGGGAAATCCACGCTGCTTCGGTTGGTGGCCGGTGCGACGGAGCCGGATGCGGGGTCCGTTACGCTGGGGGGGAGCGTGAAGATGGGCTATTTCGCCCAGCACGCCATGGATTTGCTGGAGGGCGAAAGCTCGGTTTTTGAGACGCTGGAGGGGGCTTTTCCGCGTGCCGGGCAAGGGTCGTTGCGATCTCTGGCGGGGGCGTTCGGGTTCTCCGGCGATGAGGTCGAGAAGCGGTGCCGCGTACTTTCGGGTGGCGAGAAGGCTCGGCTGGTGATGGCGCTGATGCTGTACGATCCGCCGAATTTTTTGGTGCTGGATGAGCCGACGAACCATTTGGATATCGCGACGAAGGAGATGCTGATCGGGGCGCTGTCGTCGTTCGAGGGCACGATGCTGTTTGTGTCGCATGACCGGCATTTTCTGGCGGCGCTGTCTAATCGGGTGTTGGAGCTGACGCCGGAGGGGATTCACCAGTATGGGGGTGGGTACACGGAGTATGTCGCTCGGACGGGGCATGAGGCGCCGGGGCTGCATGCTTGAACGAAGGCGGGGCGTTGTACCGCTTCGCCCCTCAATGCGCTGGCAAATCGTGGTGCATCCGGTGCGGAGCAGCACGTTCCGGCACCGTTCAGTTGTGCCGCGTTTGGTTCGACGGTATTATGTACCACTTGGGCACCAGGAGGCCCGCTTCATGGGGATCAGGCTGGCGTACCCGCTTCAAAATTGGCTTCGAGCCTGCCTGTTAGCGTGCTTGTGCTCAGGGTTGCTAAGCCATACAGCGGCTTCTGAAACACTGACTAATCTCACCCGCACCGTCTGGGGATGCGTTGACCCAAATGTTTCGGCCCCAATCAACGACCCATTAAATCCTGCTCGTTCTGATCCACGATGGATCGCCCGCACCAGCGTGGACGGCCAATGCACAATACTCTCGCCTGTTGGACAGTGGGCGACATTGAGCGAGGACCATAACGGGCTAACCTATATTGGCCATCGCGGCGCTATCGGGCCATCTGGGTCATTCTGGGTTCCCACGACGGCGCTGGCAGTCCACGTCGCACCAGAGGCTCTGGCCACAGCCAGGACGTCAGCCGTATCAAAAGCTCAGCCAACAGAAACGCCAGCCAGCCAGAAGCTCCTGCCGGTGGCCCAAGTCGCTCCAGACGCCAAGATTTCTCCCACGCCTCCAGCTTCCATTGTCATTGCGCCGGATGCTGAGCCCGCTCGGCTGCCCACACAGCCCTCGTCATCGCGAGGCGACGGTTGGGGCGGTATCCTGACTGTCTTCGGTATCCTTGTTGCTCTCGGAATGGCAGTGAGTTCCCGCGGGCGCAAGCAAAGCAAAGGCCGCACCACAGCGAAGCCTGACAACCAGACAAATACGACGAAATCGGCATCCGGTGTGAACTTCAGGATCGATCCGTCATCGCTGTCCGATATTCCGAAGCGCGCAGACGCAGTTGGAGCCACCGGACCAAACCAGTTCCCTCCGACATCCACCGGCAACCACAAAAGGACGACAATAGACAGCGTGGACTTCCGCATTCGGAGCGAATCCCTGGCCCATGGGCCAGAAACGACGGTAACCGCTGCGACGCAGTCCGAGGGGACGTGGCATCCGCCCGGCACGGAAGTGACGATCGGGAAGACTGTCATCGAGGGCGGAATGGTCTACGTTGGTCACTTTACCGGGCGATATGGACCGCCGGATGGCTGCTTGATCGATCCTAAGCTTCCCGTAGGATCGGCCGCGGCCGCCGGACCTCTTGGATATTGGCCGTCATACAAGGACATTTCCCCCGAATGCCGTAAACGCTACCTTGATTGGCTGGCTTCAGGTAAACAAGCTGTCGACATCGATATCGGCTATGTCTTTCTCTACTTCTACGGCCTGGAGAGGCGCCTATTAGTCGATACCGCGCCTCCTGCCGAAATTCGGACGCTCGTGCAAGAACTGGAAAGACTTCGGTCTCTCTATGCCTCCAACCGGTCTTTTGAACGTTACAGCCACAACCTCCTCGAAGCCGTCAAATTCCTAGAAAATACTGGCGGCGCAAACGGGTCGCTCTTTATTCCAGATCTTGGAATATCGAGTGGGGATATGCCCTTATCTCTGAAGACGGCTATTGCACGAGAGGTGGTTGCAGGCCGACCACTCCGCTTCGAACTTGCTGCCGCCGCATTGTTCGGTCTTCGTGAATTTTGGTCGAACCACCGCCATGTAATCGACAAAGGGCGGCTGCCCTTCCTGACCGTTCTTCGACCAAGATTTAGTGCCGCGTTCCCGGCAGGCTTCGTTGTCCGGAATCGCAAGGACTCCCGCATGCAACTTTTCTACCGCGGAGCTGCTGCCGGGCTCAATGTCGATCTCACGTTACGCACAGGTCTCAAAGATCTACCTGACCCGATGAATTTGACCTGGACAAAGCTGCTGGTTCTCGCTGACACTGTTGCCAACGACTTGTCCCCCTACATCAAAGTAATCACATATTATCCCACCAGGGCAACTTCGATTGCGGGTCTGATTAATTGCCCACCCGAGTTGCGCGACAGCATCGCGGTGGAAGACAGACGCTGGCTTGAGGGCCTGCCGTCGCCCGCATCGGTACCGTTTGAAGAACTTGCCAAGCACACAATCGGCGCGGAGAGCACAAAGTGGACCGTTCGCCATCGCAGACAGATCAGTGCGGCGCTTTCTGTCGTCGGTTACGCTATGGAACCTGGGTCAGAAGACACGACCGAACGCTTGGAAGACGGAACCGTCGTCCAGGTCTTCCGATCCACAAGCGACAGCCAGTCTCGCCCGATGATCGTGGCAAGCGCAGCCGCCATGCTCGTCGCTAGCGTCGTGAAGGCGAACAAGGGAGCCGCCGACAAGCTTGAAGAGTTCTGGTTGTCTCAGCTGCCGTCTCGACTTTCATTGCCAACTGATCAGATGACCAGACTGCGCGCCCGATTGACCTGGTACCGTACGAATAGTGTCGGCCTACCCAAGGTCAAACGAATGCTTGGTGAGGCGACATTGGAGGAGCGCGAGTTTTGCGCGTGGTCTGCTACAGTCGCCGCTAGCGTCAGCGGCAATATCGACAAGCCACAAATCGCGGTTCTGGAGGCGATCCACGATGCCTTAAGTGTGCCCCGCGCGGCGCTCTACGTCGGACTGCACGCTGGCATCGGCGCAGCCACTGCCGGCGCCGATGAACCTGTCGCCGTGTCACACGAGGCACCGGAGATTTTGCATCCAATCCCGCGGCCGCCGGTAGCCGAACCGAGCGGTCCGGATATGGATCGCCTCGCCCGCATCCGCGCTGACACCGAACGGGTTTCCGCGATGCTTGCCGATATATTCGCCGAAAACGAGTCGGCACCCGAAATGCCAGAGCACGCAGGTGAAGGCCCCCTTGCGGGGCTGAACACCGAGCATGCTAATCTTTTGACGAAATTGCTCGCATCCACCGGATGGACACGCCAAGAGTTCAATGTTGCCGCCACCAAAATCGGGCTGATGCCCGACGGCGCCATGGAGGCTATCAACGAGTGGGCTTTCGACAGGTATGGGGATGCCTTGGTGGAAGACGGGGACCCTTTGCTGGTGAACCTTGCGCTTTTGTCCGAAGACCTTGCTGAAATCACAGTGGACCAATGACATTCAAGCCCGGCCGAGGTAGGCCATTATTCCTGGAACCGATTGATCTATGACAGTCACCATACCCGCTAAAGAACGCGACGCCTCAATCCAGGCCCTTCGCGCCGGCGTTGTGCCTCGCCTTGGTATCCGCCATGTGCAAGTTGGACGTTCTCGCGAAGTTATGGAAACCGTGCGTGACATGACGCGCATCGCCGACGGCGGATCAGCCGTTCGGTTCGTCATAGGAGAGTATGGTTCGGGCAAGACGTTCTTCCTTACGCTGGCAAGGAACGTCGCTGCCGAAAAGAAGCTGGTCGTCATGCATGCCGACCTCTCACCGGAGCGGCGCCTTCATGCGACTGGTGGTCAGGCACGAACCCTGTGCGCTGAACTCGTGCTCAGCATGGCGACTCGTACGAAATCCGACGGGGGCGCCCTCGCCAGCGTGTTGGAACGATTTTTGGGCGATGTCCGCAAACTGGCCGCCGCGCAGGGGCGGGACGCTGGCGAGGTTATCCGAGAGCGCCTCGAGACAGTGCGCGAGGGTGTGGCCGGGTTCGACTTCGCCGAAGTGGTTGTTCGCTATTGGCAGGGCTTCGAGGAGGGAAACGAAGCCTTGAAGTCTGCTGCATTGCGATGGCTTCGGGCGGAATATGCACTGAAAACAGAGGCCCGAGAGGCATTGGGGGTGCGTTCAATCGTCGATGACGCCGGTGTTTACGACCATCTTAGGGCCATCTCCCGCCTCGTGCGGCTTGCAGGATATGACGGAACCCTCATCGTAATCGATGAGATGGTGAATCTTTACAAGCTGGTGAACTCACAGACGCGCGCGTCAAATTACGAGCAGATCCTGCGCATCGTGAACGACGTGCTTCAAGGCACGGCTGAGCGGCTGGGTTTTTATTTCGGCGGCACTCCTGAGTTCTTGATGGATACCCGCCGAGGCTTGTTCTCGTACGAGGCGCTGCGCTCACGCTTGGCTGAGAACTCGTTCGCCCGCGGTGGGCTAGTAGACTTGTCTGGACCGGTGATCCGGCTCCAGAGCCTGACACCGGAGGAGATGCACATTCTTCTCGAGCGGCTGCGTCTGCTATGGGCGGGCGGTGACACGCAACGCCTTCCTGTGCCTGACGAAGCCCTCACTTCATTCCTCACACACTGCTCGAAGAAGATTGGCGACGA
>JANXLQ010000279.1 GCA_025355085.1 Rhodopila sp. | reverse complement strand
CGTGTCACGAAGGGCCCTATATACTCATGGCTAAGCCTGAACTCGGCACCAAGCGGGTCTGCGTTGCGTGTAGCACGCGATTCTATGACCTGACCAAGGTGCCCGCCGTCTGCCCGAAATGCGGAACGGAACAGCCGCTGGATCAACCGCGTCTGCGTCGCACCGGCGGCAACGTCGTTGAGGACAAGCGTCCGAAGAAGGTCGCGGCAACGACCGAGGACGCGGATGTGGAAGTCGCCGAGGATGCCGAAGAAGACGTCCTGGAGTCGGCCGACGATCTCGAAGACGACGCCGATGCGATCGGCGACGATATCGAGGTCAGCAGCGATACCGAAGAGCACGAACAATAAGACATTCGCCGGGGCGCGCACTGGCGTGCCCCGGCCCTCCGTTCACGCTCGGCCCACGACGCGCAGCCAAATCATGAGCAGCGCGTCGTAGGGTAAGGCTGCGGTTTCGCGTAGCCTCCAGAACCATCGTCGCGATTGGCGTGTTGCCGCCGGTAGTTTCGGCGGTGGGCATGCGCGCGCCCTCAGCCCGGCCAGCCGCAGCAGCAACAGGCAGCGCGGCAGGTGGTATGCGCTGGTGCAGGCATAGACCGGTGAATTGCCGTCGCCTGTAATTTCGCCACGGATGATCCGCACGACGGCAAGAACAGATGATAACGTGTCGGTGCCGGTTTCCTCCCTACGGATAGATACCGGTGAAAAGCCGGCGCCGATCAATTGCCGAGCCATCACGGTTGCTTCGGCGTCGCCGTAGCGGCCTTTCGCTCCGGTGGGAATAAACAGCGGGCGGTTGAACCCGGCGCCGAACCGTGCCGCCGCATCGACCCGGTGACGCAATGTCTGGCTTGCTCGGCCATCCGGCCGCACCGCCGCGCCAAAGACGATGATGACGGCATCCGGGCTGGCCGAGGTGGGCAGGTTGGCATTCATTCGGTTCACCCTCTTGCCCTGCTGCCCGATCGTCCGCGGGTTGACTTTCAGCGGGCACGGTTTTTCATGTTGGCACAGTGGAGGAAACGATGAAGATTTTGACCGAGGCTGCGGTTCGCCAATACGAACAAGACGGTTATTACGCCCCCATCCCGGTGATGTCGCGGCAAGAAGCCGACGCCCTGCGCGGCAAGCTGGAGACATTCGAGTCCGGCGCCGGCTTGCTGACCGGTAAGCTGCGCCAAAAATCGCATCTGCTGTTCACCTGGCTGAACGATCTGGTGCGGCACCCTCGCATCCTGGATGCAGTGGAGGACGTGATCGGCCCGAATATCCTGTGCTGGGGAACGACGTTCTTCATCAAAGAGCCGCGTAATCCGGGGTTTGTTTCCTGGCACCAGGATTCGACGTACTGGGGCCTCGATCCTGCCGACGTGGTGACCGCCTGGGTGGCCCTGTCCGACAGCACGGCGGCGAACGGGGCGATGCGGGTCGTGCCGGGCACCCATAAATTGGATCAGGTGCCGCACCACGACACGTTCAGGCCGGAAAATATGCTGAGTCGCGGGCAGGAAGTCATGGTCGATGTCGATGAACGTGACGCCAAGATGCTGGAACTGGCCGCCGGGGAGATGTCGTTGCATCATGTGCGGCTGATCCACGGGTCCGATCCGAATCCCTCCGGCCTGCGGCGTGTCGGGTTCGCCATTCGTTACATCCCGACGACGGTGCGGCAGGTCGTTGGCTCGCATGACCACGCAACTCTGGTGCGGGGCGTGGATACGTATGGGCATTTTGAGCCGGAACAACGGCCGGATGCGGATATGTCGGACAGTGCGATCGCGTATCATGAGGCGGTGACAGGCGCCCATGCGGCGATTCT
>JANXLQ010000232.1 GCA_025355085.1 Rhodopila sp. | reverse complement strand
CAACCCGTCCCGAGCCAGTTCGGTCAGGTCCTTGCGCGATTCAGGGTCCAGGAAGCCAGCGCGGATCATGCAGTCCAGTCGAACCCGGCCCGAGCTGATTGGCAAGGGGGGTGTTCGGATTCTGAGGGAGCCGGGGTATACAATCGGCACGATATTTGCTTATGATATCAACGAACGGCGAGTAGGCGCTATTCCGGCGCCACCGGCTCTAAAGGACGCTGACGTCTTGACCATACTCCCCCGTCCGATGCGTTTTCTGGTCCGCGGCGCAGTCCTGACCGCCGCCGTTGTCGCGAGCCATCCGGCGGCCGCGCTGACGATCACTCCGTATTTCGATAGCACCATTATCGGCGCATCCAACCAGTCATCGGTGCAAAGCGCGATCAACGACGCAATCGGCACCATTAACGGGCTGTATTCCAACAACGGCACGATCGGTATCGTGTTCACCCAGGCAAACGGCAATTTCCTGGGTCAAAGCTCTACGACCGACAATTTTATCAGTTACGATACGTACAGGTCTGCCCTGACAGCCGCTTCGGTTCGGGAACCCACCAACGCAATCCTGGCGAGCGCGATCGCCCACCTGTCCTCGGGGAATAATGCGAACGGCGCCAAGAATGTGGCCGTCACCACCGCCGAACTGAAACTGGGGCTGGGGTTTTCCAACCAATTCGGGTACTTCAGCACCATCGGTGCTTACATCGGCAGCGGCGGACAGGCCGCGTATGGCGTGATCACCTTGACCAACAACCCCGGGTTTTCGCTGAACTACGGCACCAGCGCGGTGGCCGGCGCCTACAGCATGATCAATGTAGTCGAACACGAAATCAACGAGATCCTGGGCGGCGGTGGCCAGGGATCGATGCTGAACGCCGTTGCCAGCGGTGCTTCGCCGTTCAATGGTCTGGTCGGTGCTCTCGATATGTTCCGTTACTCGTCGCCGGGCGTCGCCAGTTTCTCCACCTCCAGCAGCATCACGTCGTACTTCTCGGTGGATGGCGGCGTCACCAGCATCGTCGGATGGAATCAGAGCAGCGGCGGCGACTTTGGCGATTTCATCACCCACACCAACATCCAGTCGGCGTTCAGCAGCAGCGGCATCCTGGCGACCTACAATTCGTCGTCACCCGAGTTCGCGATGATGGAGTCGATCGGTTACAACGGCGTTGTGCCGGAACCGGCCTCGCTGGCGGTGCTGGCCTCGGGCCTGGCGGGGTTACGGTGGGTGCGGCGCCGGGTTCGGAAAGTCCAACAGCCACGGTTCGGCTAACCCCAGCCCACGCACGGCAATCCCGTCCGGCAATACGGCGGAATACGAGCGATGGTGGTGGCCATGGACGATCAGCCGAACGCCGCAGGCCCGGGCCAGGGCGTCGATGGCGGTGTGACCGTGCGGGTGGGTCGATGGGGCTTCGTGCGACACCAATATGTCGGCGCGTAACGACGCGATGCGGTCGAAATCCTCGGGGAAGATCGTGTCGCGGTGAAACAGCGGCAGTCCGCCACGCCAGGACTCGTGAGGCTGCAGGGCGGCCTGGAACGCCGCCCTGGTCAGGAATGACGGGGCGCCGCCGGGTTGCCAGACTCTGGGTTTGAATACGCCGGGCAGACCGGCGATTCGCAGGCCAGCTATGCAGGTCACACGCAGACCCAGGTCGCCGCCGGACTGAACGAGATTGTCGAAAGATGCCTCGGTTTCCGTGTCGTGGTTGCCCATGATCCAGCGGACCGTCCAGCCCCGGGCGATTGCCGTCGCGAAAATCTCCGCCAGCGGCGCGGGGCAGTCGCAATCTCCGACGAGGATCAGGGTGCCCGGCGATGACGCGGCGCAGGCGCGCAGAATCGGGGTGAAGTTCCGGTGCGGATCGCCGGCGAACAGGATCGGCCTGGCTGCCGGGGCACCATCGGCTGGGGAGACCACTTCAGGCGATTCCGTCATAGTGGGAGAAGGCCCGCCATCCACGTCTTCCCCGGGCTTTTTGGACCCGGCACCGCAAGGCATGGATGGTGGGCTTTCGCCCACCATGACGATGACAGGCCGGCGTGCCGCTTGTAGCAACGCAGTTGTTGTTGGGCGTCGCCTCAGGCGATATCCCCTTAGGCAATCGCCGCCTCCACCCAGCGCGCCCAAGCGAGCACCGCGCGGTCGTCGCCACGGCGGCCGGCGATCTGAATACCCAGCGGCAGGCCGTTCGGACCGGTCCCGGCGGGAACTGTCACACAGGGGACATGCAACGAAGTCCAGATGGAGTTGAATGCCGGATCGCCCGTCCATTCCAGCCCTTTTGGAGCCTCACCGGGGGCCGATGGCGTTACCAGTATGTCCAACCCGTCCATCGCGCCGGGAAACGCCCGTTGCGTGCTGTCGAACACCGCGTATGCGTTCTCCAACGCGGCCTGCGTCTGCCCCAACCCGAACGCCAGCCGCTCCCGCAGTCCTTCGCTGATCTGCTCGGAATGGTGCATCAGTTCCCAACCGAGCGCCCTGGCGCTTTCGTTGTTCATGATGATGGGGTGCGCGTCCAGCAAGGCGTTGAACGGCGCCGGCAATTCGCGGTCGCTGACCGCCGCGCCGGCGCGGCTCAGGGCGTTCGTCACACGCTCCAGCAATGCCTCGGTCTCCGGGGCGGCCATGTGCCACGCCGGGGAACGGCAGATACCGATGCGGGGCGCTGCCCCGGGGTTCGCGTCCGGATCGCCGAGGTCGCGGCCGGAAACCGCACCCGCGAACAATGCGCAGTCGGCAACGGTGCGGGCGAGGACGCCGACGGTGTCCAGGGTGTCGGACATGATCTTCATGCCGATTCGGCCGATCGTGCCGTAAGTCGGTTTGTATCCGACGACGCCGCAAAAGGCCGCCGGCCGGATGATGCTGCCGGCGGTCTGCGTGCCGTAGGCCAGGGGAAACAGACCCGCACCGACACCTGCCGCCGACCCTGATGATGACCCGCCAGGGGTGTGGGCGGCGTTGACCGGGTTCATGGTGGGGCCGGGTTTGCGCGTGGCGAACTCCGTCGTGACGGTCTTGCCGAGAACGACACCGCCCGCCGCGCGCGCCCGGGCGGCCGGCGCGGAATCCGCCCTCGGCTGCCAGCCGGTCCAGATCGGCGACCCGTATTGGCTGGGCATGTCCGCAGTATCGAGGACATCCTTCACGCCGATCGGAATGCCTTGCAACGGCCCCGGCCTGGACGCGGCAGCGCCGGCACGCGCCTGCATCGGGTCGAAATGCGCGAACGCCCTGACGCCGGGATCGCGGCTGGCGATCCGGTCCAGGTAGGCATCCATCAGTGCCTCCGGCCGGAGGGTTCCCTGGCGGATCAGGCGCACCGCGGCGGTGGCGGTCAGGCTGAGCAGGTCGGTGGACATGGCGGCAGGGCCCCTATTGCGGAATTCTATGATCGGTCGCCAGGGATCGCACGATTACCGGCGGCTTCCAAGTCCGGCGGGAACTCCGGACGGATATTATGTAACGTCAGGTGCGGGGCTGGATGCAAGCGACATGGTCGTTCGAGAGCCGCGTCGCGGAAGCCGGGACGAGGCGTCCTGCGATTATCGTATCGCCCTGAACCCGGCCAGCAGCAGTTCTCATTTTGGTGTTGGCGGCGGCCTTCACCCGATTGCCCTGACACCTCACCAACCAATACTGGCGTCCCGGCCAGCGCCGGTCCATCCTGATGCCAATGAGCGTTCACCAGCATCCCTCGGACCGGCAGGCATCCGGCGGCACGATCCGCGTTGGCGGCGATGCCAATGGGGTGCTGACCTACCTGATCGACCTGCCGCCCGAAGCCCTGCCCAGTGTGTGCAGGCGCGATCTTGAACGCGCCTGGCACGCCGCGCGGGAAGCCGCGCTGGGCGAACGCGCTGGGGCGGTCCGGGGATTCCGCTTTAATCGGCCCGATGGCAGCCACACCGATCTGGCGCTCGCCGACCCGGACGCTTGTTGTTGGGTCGGGGCCATCGACCGCATGGCGGGTATCGCCAACCCGGCCGGGATGTCACTGTGCCTGCGCCTGCTGGCCCTTATCGAGCTACTCGCCAGCGCCCCCCGGATACGGTCGTTGTTCCACCTCGCCCCGGATGGTGCCGAATTACAACCGGCCCTGCTAAGAACCGCTGCCAGTCAGCCGCTGACCCGGGACGCCCGATTCGATGAGGCGGCTTTCCGGACGCGGCTGTCCCGCTTCGTGAGCGGCTTCCAGCCGGAGGCTCCACGCGCGGCCCAACGTCTTTCAGGAGTCCGCTCATGATTCGCCTCCCATTGCTTTTGACCTGCATGGTCGCACTAAACGGATGTCAGGGATCGCCATCCGGCGGTCAGGGGCATGCCGATGCCGCGACACGGGCGGCCTGCCAGCAACGCGCCAATCAGGCCTATGACCAGCAAAACCGGGCGGAAATCTATAGCCCGCCACCGACGGTAAACACGCCTTACACGGCAAATTATCTGCCCGCCACGTCCGATCGCGGTCTGTCCGACCTGTTCGCACACGATCGCATGATCAACGATTGCATTCGCAACACCGGCACCGGCACAGAGCGCAGCCCCGCTTCGCCCCCGGCTGGACCCCGCGCCGCCCCTCCGCCCGCACGTTAGTTCCGGCATGGCCGGACTTTCGGCAATCGGCGGCGTCCTGGCGCAGCGCAACGCCCGCATCTTCTACTCCGGCAGCATTGTCTGCTGGACCGGGTCGTGGATCCAGCGCATCGCCACCGACTGGCTGGCGTGGGAGCTGACGCACTCGGCGCTGTGGGTCGCGATCATCGCGTTTTGCAATCTGGCGCCGTCGGTCATTGTGTCTCCCATCGCCGGGGCGGTGGCCGACAGGATGGACCGGGTGCATCTGACGATGGCGAGCCAGTTCGTCACGGTCGCCCAGGCGATGATCCTGGTGGTGCTGATCCTGACCGGACTGATCCGGGTCGAGTACATGGCCATCCTGACCCTCTGCAACGGCGCCGCCGAAACCTTCGCCCAGCCCGCTCGGCAATGCCTGATCCCCGGGCTGGTGCCGCGGTCGCATCTGGCGGGGGCGGTGGCGCTGAATTCGCTGACCTACAATGCCGCCCGGTTCGTCGGACCGGCGATTTCCGGCCCGATGATCGCGGTTTGGGGTGTCGTGCCCTCAATCGTGGTGAACGCGCTGGCATTCCTGTACGCGAGCCTGACGATGTACATGCTGCGGCTGGACCCCGGCGTGCGGCGGGGCAAACCCACCGGATTCAGCGTCATGCACGATGCCCTGGACGGCATCCGCTATGTCGCGAAACACCGGGGCATCGGGCCGCTGATGCTGTTCGCAGCGGTCGTTGGCATGACCTTGCGGTCGGTGCCCGAGATGCTGCCGCCTTACGTCGCGGACCAGTTCGGCCGCGGTGCAGAGGGTTTGGCGACATTGGCCAGCACGATGGGGTGCGCCGCGCTGATCGGCGGGTTGTTCGTGGCGATGCGCGGGCGGATCGGCGGCCTGACCCGGATCGCAGTCGGCTGCGGGCTGATCCTGGCCATCGCCACCGCCGGTTTTGTCGCCACGCCGGTGTTCGCGGTCGGCGTGGTCTGCATCGGCGCCATAGGTGCCGCGACCACGATGCACGGCATTTCCTGCCAGACATTGCTGCAGAACTCCACCGCGCCGGCGATGATCGGACGGGTGCTGAGCACCTGGGGGATGATCACCCGGGCAGCGCCGGCGATGGGGGCGCTGACGTACGGTATTGCGTCGGAGTTCCTGGGGCTGCGGGTTCCGGTGCTGATCGGCGTCGCGGTCTGCGCCCTGGTAGGGCTGCGGACATGGAGGCAACTGGCGCATATGACGCCAATTCTGGAAGGCGGCGAGGCCAGCCTGTAAGCGAAAATCGTGTCAGGGCGCGATGCCGCCGGACAACAGTTCTGATTTTGGTGTTCGCGCACCAAGACGAGGCGGGTATGGCCGCTGCGAACATCAAGATGAGAACTGCTGAGCTACTTGCAAAAATCCGGAATGTGTATCGCCGGACCCCACATATAGCGCCGAAATGCACCGATCAGGGTATATACTGCGTTATCTCTGGGTGATTTTCGAATTTTGCAAGTACCTCTACTGCCTTTTGATGCGAATCCGGGCGGGAACACCTATATACCTGCCATGGACCTGACCCTTATCCCTGGCTCCCGTATCGTCGAAGTCGCCCGATTGGCGTTTGCGACGCCCGATGTGGACTTTCTGTGTTTCGGAGAATCGGACCAACCCAGCCCCGCCGCGGCACGCGATGCCGCGGTGAAGGCGCTGAACGATGGGGATACCCGTTACCCCGACGTGCGCGGCCTGCCCGTGTTGCGAGAGACGTTGTCCGGCTACCTGAGCGGGCTGCATGCCAGGCCGGTGGCGGGAAGCCGCATTCAGGTAACCGCGTCGGGTATGGCGGCGATCACCGTGGCGATGGCGGCGGTGGTGCGCGCCGGGCACCGGGTCGTCATCCCTGGCCCGCTCTGGCCCAACATCGCCAACGCCGCCAGATTACGCGGCGCGGTGGTCGAAATGCTGGACCTCGACACGCTGCCCGATGGCGGCTTCCGGCTGGACCTGGACCGGCTCGATACCATGATGGATGGCGCACGCGCGCTGGTGCTGAACTCCCCCGGCAACCCGACCGGGTGGACCGCGACCGAGGCGGAACTGCGTGCGATCCTCGGCATCGCCCGGCGGCATGGGGCGTGGGTGATCTCGGATGAGGTTTACTCACGGCTGGTTTACGATGGGCGTGCGGCGGCGCCGTCGATGCTGGATATCGCCGAACCGGATGAGCGGGTCATCGTCTGCAACAGCTTCTCCAAAACCTGGGTCATGACCGGCTGGCGGCTGGGCTGGCTGGTGGTGCCGGAAGGAACACAGGAACAGGTCGTGGATATCGTGGAGGCGATCCATTCCGGCGTTGCGCCATTTATTCAACGCGCCGGCGTGGCCGCGGTCGGCGACATCGGGACGATGGAGCGGTTCCGCACTCATTGCGCAACGGGGCGAGACCTGGCGACGCAGGCGTTGGCCGGGTTGAACGGCGTGCGCTACCGGCCGCCGGCCGGGGCGTTCTACGCATTCGTGGCGGTGGACGGCCTGACCGACAGTCTTGATCTGGCGAAGAAACTGGTTACCCGCCACGGCGTTGCAGTCGCACCGGGCGTGGCGTTCGGATCGGCGGGGGAAGGCTGGCTGCGGGTATGTTTCGCCCAGTCCGCCCCGCTCATGGAGCGGGCGATGCAGCGGCTGCGCGACGGCATCAGGGCGGAGATGGGATCATGACCGAACGCGTTTGCGGAGCATGCGGCGCCGAGGCGAGCCCCCCCTTTCGCGCGCCGCAACCGGAAATCGCTCCCGATCTGGATATGCGGCCCGGCGAACCGGCTCGCTCCACACTGCGCGATTGGGTTCAGGTTTGTCCGAACTGCGGGGCGGCGGCGCCAGAGCTCAGCGCCCTGCCGTCCAGCGCCCGCGCCGTTGCGGAATCGGAGGAATACCGAGACCTCGGCACATCGGCGCTGGAGGAAACACTGGAGCTGCGCCGCTGGGCGTTGATTTGCGAGCGGACCGGGGATCGGTTGCAGCAAGCCGAAGCGTTGCTGCAAGCCGCGTGGGCCGCCGACGATGCCGCCGCGATGACGGAAGCGGCGAAGCTGCGGACCGAGGTCGCCGCGCTGTGGGATGGGACAACCGACGTTGAACTGGGGCTGCGACGGCTGGATGCACTGCGTCGCGCCGGGTTGTTCGAGGCAGCAGCCGCGTGGGCCGCGACGATGAGCGAACGCGGACAGGATGAGCTGGCCCGCGCGATCATTGCGTTTCAGCAGGCGAAGATCGCCGCCCGCGATATCGGCCGGCATCTGATCAGCAGCGCTCTGCCGCCGCCGGCGCACTCCCCGCACGTCTCGCATGGACAGCGTGCAACGACCGGGTTCTGGTCCCGGCTGTTCCGAAAGTGACCGGGGGGCGATGTTGCGGCTTGATCAGATTATGAACAAGCGCAGGATCGCGGTACCGAGCAGGATCAGACCGATGCAGGTGAAGCCGATGGTGCCGTAGGGAGGCAGCAGGTCGATGACGCCCAGGACCAGATAGGCGGCCGCCATCGACACCGAGAAGATCGCCATCAAGAAACTGAAATTGGCGATCGAAGCCGCGCTTTCCCGGTTATAGAACCGGAAGATGAACAGCAGAAAAGCCACGAGAAACGGTATCAAAAGCAGGGACGTTGTATTCGTCATCTGAGATCGGGCTCGCACTTGATTGGTACGCCCGCGTGATAACGGATTTGATTGGAAAATAGAAGGTTGAAGCGCCGGCAGGTCCGGGCATTCGTATTTGAGCCGTCACGGGTGCTTCCCAAGCGCGAAAAACCGGGCGTGGCAGCGGCATTGACTGCCGGAAGCCTATACCGATAGGCAAATTCTGCCGCGCTTGCACGGAGCGCGTTGCCGTCAAATACCTGATTGTGACCTTGGCACGATAGTTGCTTTTTCTATCCTGAGCCATCTCCTCGGCTCTTCGGCTGTTTCAGGATGAACCGTTGCGTAAAGTGCTTATGATCATTGGCCTTCTGTTTGGCCCGGGCATTTTCCAGGCGATACCCGCCCGGGCGGACGTGCGAATCAAAGACATCGCCGACGTCGAGGGTGTGCGTGAGAACCAGTTGATCGGGTACGGCCTGGTGGTCGGGTTGAACGGGACCGGCGACAAATTGAACAACAACGTGTTCACCCGCGAGTCGCTGATCGGCATGCTCGAACGCCTCGGGGTCAACACCCGCGACCAAGTCACGGCGCTGTCCACCAAGAACATCGCCGCCGTGATGGTGACCGCCCAACTGCCCGCGTTCGTGCGCAGCGGCAGCCGGATCGACATTTCGATTTCCGCCCTTGGCGATGCCACCAACCTGACGGGGGGTACCCTGTTGGTAACGCCGTTGCTTGCCGCGGATGGAGAGGTCTATGCAGTCGGCCAGGGCACCTTATCGACCGGCGCGATCGCCGCCCGTGGCGCTGCTGCGTCCGTCACCCGGGGCGTGCCGACCTCCGCCCGCATGGTCAACGGCGCCACGGTCGAGAAGGAAGTCCCCGAGAAAGCCGGCCGGGGCAACGGCCTTTGGCTCAGTCTTCGGAATCCCGACCTGACGACGGCCCAACGCATCGCGACCGTCATCAATAAGACGGCCGGCAAAATAGCGAAGGCGGTCAACCCGCGCACGGTGCGGCTCGACATGACCAACCGCGACCCGATCGAAACACTGGCCTTGATCGAGAATCTGCGGGTTGAGCCCGACAACGCCGCGATCGTGGTGATCGATGAGGCCAGCGGGACCATTGTGATGGGCTCCAATGTTCGTATCAGCACGGTGGCGATCGCGCAGGGCAATCTGACGATCCGGGTGACGGAGACGCCCGAGGTCAGCCAACCCGGCCCGTTTTCTGGCGGCACGACCGTGACGGTGCCCAGGACCAGTATCGAGATCGACGACCAGCATGACAGGAAGCTGGGAATCCTGCGAACCGGTGCGACGCTGCAGGATCTGGTGGCGAGCCTGAACGCGTTGGGCGTTGGCCCGCGCGATCTGATCAGCATTCTGCAATCGATCAAGGCAGCCGGTGCGCTGCAAGCGGACCTGGAGGTGCGCTGATGTCAACTTCGTCTGTGACGCCGTCCATGCAACTGCCGCACGGGGCACTTAATCCCGAGTCGATGATTAGCCGGCCGGCACGCCCGGATTCTCGCCTCTCCGCTTCAGCCGGCCCGGCAAAGATAGTCAAGGCTGCCAAAGATTTCGAAGCCATGGCGATCGGTCAGCTTCTTCAGCCGATGTTCGATACGGTTCAAACGACGCAAGGCACGTTCGGCGGCGGATCGGGCGAGGAAGCCTGGAAGCCGTTGCTGGTGCAGGAGTTCGCCAAACAAATCGTCGCCCATGGCGGGCTGGGACTGGCCAAGCCGGTCTATGACGCGATGCAACGGATGCAGGAGGCCAAGCCGAAATGACCACCGAACTCCGAGCAGCCGCCCAACATCTGATCGAGGTGCTGGCGCAGGAAAATGACGCCCTGACACGATCGGATTTTGCCGCCGCCGTCGCCTTGTCGGCCGCCAAGGAAGCCGCCCTTCTCGATCTGACGAATCAGCAGCCAGTGGCTGGTGGCCCCAGCCCGGCCGTCCGGGCGTCGTTGATTGCCCTGGGACAACGCCTTAGCGGTTTGGCGGCAGAAAACCAAAGTCTGCTGGAGCGTGCGATCATGGTGCAGACCCGCATCGTCCAGATCATTGCCCGCGCGGCTGCTCCGCCGCCGGCCCGAGCCGAGTACGGTAACCATCGGGGCAAAGCCGCATCGCAGCGTGTCGGTGCCATGGCACTGTCCACCCGCGCGTGATCGCGCCGCGCGGACCGGTCACCACCCTGGTTTGGCGCCGAATATCACACATTCGTGAAATTGATATTGAAACGACCGGGCGCTTCTCCTTACACACCGCCGTGAGGAGAATGGTTCATGACAACACCCGAATGGTGGCGCGGCGCGGTTATCTACCAGATCTATCCACGAAGTTTTCTCGATACCAACGGCGACGGCGTTGGCGACCTTCCGGGCATCACCGCCCGGTTGGGCCATATCGCCCGTCTGGGCGCGGATGCCATCTGGCTGTGCCCGTTTTTCCCCTCGCCACAACGCGACTTCGGCTACGATGTTTCCGATTACACTGCGGTCGATCCGCTTTTCGGCACGATGGCGGATTTCGACGCTTTGTTAATCCGAGCTCGGGCGCTGGGATTGAAGGTACTGATCGATCAGGTGTGGAGCCATACATCCGACCGCCACCCCTGGTTCCTGGACAGCCGCCGCGACCGAATCGCGGACAAAGCCGATTGGTATGTTTGGGCCGAACCCTCTGCCGACGGGACGCCTCCGAATAACTGGCTGTCTGTGTTCGGCGGGGCGGCATGGGCGTGGGAGCCGAGGCGGCGGCAGTATTATCTGCACCATTTCCTGAGTCACCAGCCGGCGTTGAACCTGCATAATCCGGCGGTGATGGATGCGTTGCTGGAAACGGGCCGCTTTTGGCTGGATCGCGGGGTGGACGGGTTTCGGCTGGATGCGATCGACTTCCTGTTGCACGATAAATCGTTGCGATCGAACCTGGCCGCGCCAACGCCCGGAATTGTGCCGGCCAAGCTGTTCGGGATGCAGATTCATCTCCACGACATGCTGCAACCGGAGGCGAAGGGGTTGCTGGCGCGCGTTCGCGGGTTGATGAACGACTATCCCGGAACGGTGACGCTGGGAGAAATCTCCAGCCAGCCGGGCGCGTTTGGCCGGGTTGTGGACCGTACAGCCGGCATCGACGGGCTGCATATGGCCTATACTCTACGGCCATTACGCGGCGGATTTGATTGGGCAACGGTGACAGAGCTGGTGCGCGAACTGGCGGAGACCGGAACCGCTGGCTGGATATGCTGGTCGTTCAGCAACCACGATGTGGAACGCGCTGTCAGCCGGTGGAATCCGGCGCCGGGAACGCCCCCCGATCCAGCGTTCGCCCGCATGCTGATGGCATTTCTGCTATCGTTACGCGGAAGTGTCTGTCTTTATCAGGGCGAAGAATTGGGCCTGACCGAAGCATCGCTGTCCGAAAGCGATCTGCGCGATCCGTTCGGCATCGCCTACTGGCCGGAGTTTCGCGGGCGCGACGGCAGCCGGACACCGATGCCCTGGTGCGAGGATGCCGAAAATGCCGGGTTCACGACGGCCGGCGTACCATGGTTGCCGGTTCCTGCCGACCATCGCCCGCTCGCAGTGGACGTGCAGGAGGCAGATGGATCGTCGTTGCTGCATGCGTTCCGGCGTTTCCTGCACTGGCGGCGCGGCGTGCCGGCGCTGGTGCATGGAACGCTGCTGCCGGTCGCCATGCCCTTCCCATTGGTTGGATTTGTCAGGGAACATGCGGGGCAACGTGTGTTGGCGGCCTTCAATTTGTCCGATCAACCGGTTGGGCCGGGATTGGTGAGAGGGGGATTGATGGGAGGGGGATTTCCAATCGAGGGGCATGGCCTTGATGCCTGTATCGCCAGCGACGGCAGCCTGAAGCCGTTCGGCGTGTTGTTCAGTCTTCTTGCCCCAGCGGAAGCGCCTGCTTCACTGGCGGATGCCTGATGCGGGTTTTTATGTTTTAAGTAACGGCATTAAATTACGCGATCATCCTTCACACACCGGCCGGTGCATTATCCCGGCCTTCGCGCGCGCACCGACCCGGGGCATCATGGCTCCGGCGCGCTTTCGCGCAGCCTCAACCAACCCGCGCCCAACAGCGCGATCCAAGGAGCAGAGACGCTATGATCCACGTTATCGCCATCATCACCGCCAAACCCGGCAATCGCGAAGCCATCCTGGAGGCGTTCCGCGCCAATGTGCCGGCGGTGCATGCCGAAGCCGGCTGCATCGAATACGGCCCCGCCGTTGACGCCGACGGCGTCGGACCATTCCAGACCAAATTTGGCTCCGACACGTTCCTGGTGATCGAGAAGTGGGAAAGCCTGGACCACCTGAAGGCCCACGCCGGATCGCCGCACATGGCCGCTTACGGCACGAAGACCAAGGACCTGATCGCCAGCCGCGTCATTCACGTCTTGTCCCAGGCATAAGAAAGCTCCGCCGTTCGGCTTCGGCCGAACGGTTTTCTTTCGTGCGGTCCGCGAGGGGACGGCTGGGCTTTGCCCCATAGGCATCAGGATAAATTTTGGGGAGAGCAAAGCATTTTCTCTGAGTGTTTCGGCCGGGGCTGTGCCCGCACGCGCACAAGGGGCGACGGCTCGTTCAATCCCCATTCATTTAGGGTCATTCGAGGGGTATGAAGCAGAGTTATCCCTTTTCTATGCCGCCGCCGGAGTCTCCGCCCGACGCGCGCGCAATCGGCGGATGCGCCGGGCATCGGCGTCAAGCACACGGAATTCCATGCCGGATGGATGGCTGATAACTTCTCCCCGTGTCGGCACCCGGCCAGCAAGGGTGAACACCAGCCCACCGACCGTGTCGATGTCGGCATCGCGTTCGTCCTCGCTCAGGATGGGACCGACCTTGAGTTCGAAATCCTCGATCGGCAAGCGTGCGTTCAGGTCCATCGCGCCGTCGGGGCGTTCGGTGATCATGGGTGCCTCGACATCGTCGTGCTCGTCCGCGATGTCGCCGGTGATCGTTTCGACCAGATCCTCAATCGTTACCAGGCCGTCGATGCCGCCGTATTCGTCCACCACCAGCGCCAGGTGAATCCGTTGCAGCCGCATCTGCAACAGCAGATCCAACACCGGCATTTGCGGCGCGACCATCAGCGGTTTGCGCAGGATAGCTTCCAGCGCGAACGCCTCTGGCCGGCCGACATAGGCGAAAACATCCTTGATGTGGATCATTCCGATCACATCGTCCAACTGTTCCCGGTAAACCGGCAGACGGGAGTGGCCGTCGTTGCGGATCAGTTCGATTGCCTGAGCCAGGGTCACGTCGGCGCGCATGGCAACGATATCGGCGCGGGGCACCATCACATCGTCGGCCGTCTTCTCCCGCAGTCGCAGCACATTGGCGATCAGCAGCCGTTCGTGCCGGTCGAGTTCCGGAGCCTCCCCCGGATTCTGCTGTGCGTCCGCCGCTTCCTGCACCAGTTCCGCGATGGAATCGCGCAACGAATGCTCCGCCTGCTTGCGCCCGAGCAGATAGCTCAGGCGGCTGAGGAGGGTGTCGCGGTGGGCGCTCATGATCGTTTCCAGGGGTTGGGCACGCCGATGCTGTGCAGGATGCGGGATTCCGCCATTTCCATGCGGCGCGCATCGCCAGGATGTTCGTGGTCTTCACCGCTGAGATGCAGCGCGCCGTGAACCACCAGATGCGCCAGATGATGCGCCGGACGGCGGCCTTGGGCGGCAGCCTCGGCCCGCACGACGCCATACGCCAGGATGATCTCCGGCGATGGATGTTCGTAGGTCAGGACATTGGTGGGCTTGTTCTTGCCGCGATGGCGTCCGTTCAGGTCGCGGACAACGCGGTCGGAGGACAGGACGATCGTGCCTTCCATACAAGCGGCATGCGCCGCCCGCCGAACGATCTTCCCGACATTGGGGATCAGTCTGTGCCACGCCGGATCCGCCACAACAATCTCGATGGACGGACCATCGGGATCGGGCGGATGGGTACTAGGAGGTTCCATTGGTTCTCAATTTGTCGCTTCCGGCCAGAAATCCTGATCCATGATTTGGTCGCAGGTCCACGGGCAGGTCTGCGGAAAAATGGCCTTGCCGAGGCCAGTCTCAGCAACGGCCTCAATACGTCCCACGCGATAGGCGGCCGTGATCGCGTCAGGCATCTGCGACTTCAGGCTTGGGTTGTCGGCTAAATGATCGACGAGTTTGAGTCGCTGAACCTGCACACTCGCCTCCCAGCTCGCGCTTCGCAGTCCGGGTTGGAACTGCCACTTGAGCAGATGGAGCAAAACGACGGTCAACCGGCTAACCAGTTCGCGCTTCTCGCTTTTGCCCATGCTCTCGATTTCCTCGGCGATGTGCTCGATGTCCGCCTCGGATAGCCGGCCGGCGCGCAGCAGCCCGGCCTGTTCGTTGGCCCAGGCGTAAAAATCCTGATCGTAAAGCTGCTGGTTGTTCATTTCAGCGGCCATGTTACACGCTGGCCCCCGGGGAGGCCAGTCTTTCGCATGTGCAGCACGCGTCCGCGATTGCGCTCCTTACTCACTCGCTTGTGGTCGTTCCCGTTCCCGTCGCGCCTCGGACTGGGCGGCTTCGCGTTGATCGTAGGCACCCACGATGCGGGCCACCAAGGGATGCCGCACCACGTCGCGCTGCTCGAACCGGACCACGCCGATGCCCTGGATGCCTTCGACCGTGTCCAGCGCGTCGCGCAGGCCGGAACGAACACCGTTGGGCAAATCGACCTGACTGAGATCGCCGGTGATGACCATGCGGGTTCCCTCACCCATCCGGGTCAGAAACATTTTCATCTGCATGGCGGTGGTGTTCTGGGCTTCGTCCAGGATGGCGTAGCAATGCGCCAGCGTCCGGCCACGCATGAACGCCAGCGGCGCAACCTCGATCTCGCCATTCGTCATACGGCGGGTGACCTGATCGGCCGGCATCATGTCGTGCAGCGCGTCGTAAAGAGGCCGCAGATACGGGTCGATCTTCTCTTTCAGGTCGCCGGGCAGGAACCCGAGGCGTTCGCCAGCCTCGACCGCGGGCCTTGACAACACGATACGCTCCACCTTGCCGGCCTGTAGCATGGCGACAGCCTGGGCGACCGCGAGGTAGGTCTTGCCGGTGCCGGCCGGGCCGACTCCGAAGACCATCTCATGGCTGGCCAACGCTTCCATATAGTTGACCTGACCCGGGCTGCGGGCGCCGACAACGCCGCGGCGGGTGCGGATTGCCGGCGTGTCCGACAGCGGCAGCCTGGGGTCGTTTTCCGCGTCCGACATGCGGATCGCCGCTTCGATTTCTGGCTGGCCCACGCTTTCGCCCCTTTCCAATCGTCGCCACAGCCCCCGCAGCATCTCTTGCGCCACATCGACCCGGGAGGCGTCCCCCGCGATGGCAACCCGATTGCCTCTGCACGACAGGCGGACCCCCAGGGCCTGCTCGATCCGGACAAGATGCCGGTCGTGATCCCCTAGGAGAAGGGGTAGCAGGTTGTTGTTATTGAACTGGAGGGTGATGGCCTTGCCGCTTGAAGCGGCGGGGGCAGTCATCGCCTTGCCGCTTGAAGCGGCGGGCGGTGCCTGTGGGGCGGCGATGTGGGTCAAGCTATTCGTCTCTCCTGGACAAGGGTTCCCGCAAGTGAGTTTGGATAGTTTTCGACGATTCGCACTATTAATTCGGTGCCAATAAGGTTCGCACTACCGGAAAGGTGTACCGGTTGCAGAAATGGCGACCGTCCGGCGATCTGTCCGGGGTGGCGGCCGAGGCCGGTGAACAGCACCGGCAGGTCCAACCCGACGCAGCTTTCGTTGAAGCCGACCTGCTGTTCGCGCAGCAGCGCCTGCAACGCCTGTAACCGGCGGTCTTTCTCGGGTTCCGGCACCCGGGCCGGTGCGCCGGCGGCCGGTGTGCCGGGGCGTTGGGAGTATTTGAAACTGTAGGCCATCGCGAAATTCACTTCGCGAACCAGCGCCATGGTGGCCTCAAAATCGGCCTCGGTTTCCCCCGGGTGGCCAACAATAAAGTCTGATGACAGTGCCATATCCGGACGCGCATCGCGCAGCCTGCCGATGATGCGGCGGAAGTCGTCAGCGGTGTGCCTGCGGTTCATGGCCGCCAGCATACGGTCCGATCCCGACTGCACCGGCAAATGCAGGTAGGGCATCACGGTGGGCAGATCACGATGGGCCTGGATCAGGTCGTCGCCCATGTCCCGCGGATGGGACGTGGTGTAGCGCAATCGCAGCAGATCGGGGATTTCAGCCAGCGCACGCAGCAGACGGCCGAGGCCCCAGGTGCCGCCATCCGTCCCGTCGCCATGCCACGCGTTGACGTTTTGACCGAGCAGGGTGATCTCTCGGGTGCCTTGGGAGACGAGATGCCGAGCCTCTCGGAGGATCGTGGCGGCGGAGCGGCTTTGTTCGGCACCGCGCGTGTACGGGACGACGCAGAAACTGCAGAATTTGTCGCAGCCCTCCTGGATCGTCAGGAACGCGGCGATACCCTGCGGGGTCTGGCTTTCCGGCAGAAAATCGAACTTATCCTCCGCCGGGAAATCCGTCTCAATCACCCGGTTCCCCGCTCGGGATGCCCGCGCAACCATCTCCGGCAGGCGATGGTAGGTCTGTGGCCCCAACACAATATCGACATACGGTGCGCGGGCGAGAATTTCGGCGCCCTCGGCCTGTGCGACACAGCCGGCGACGGCCAGGATCATGCGGCCGCCCGACGCTTCCTTCATCGCCCGCAGGCGGCCAAGTTCGGAGAACACCTTCGCGGCGGCCTTGTCGCGGATGTGGCAGGTGTTGAGGATCACCATGTCGGCGTCCTCTGGCGCCGGCACCGGCGCGTAGCCCAGCGGCGCCAGGACATCCGCCATCCGGCCGCTGTCATACACGTTCATCTGGCAACCCCAGGTGATGACATGCAGGCGTTTGGTTTCAGTCATTGGGAAGGCTCCGCGCAACCCGGCCGAACCGTTCCGGCACAGGGAGCGGGAGACATGATCGGCCACACCAGCGGGGTCAAGCGCAACAGCTAAAGTTCGCCTCCTTCGATGGATGGAGTGTGGCAGTATCCGCCCGGTCGTTGTCAATAACGCTGTGGAGCGTCACGCAGGATTCATGGGCGGGACTCTGAAGTGGCGATGATACGGCCAAGCGGCAGGTTCCGGATTTCGCCACGCACACAGCATCGAAACATCGGTTAAAACCGCTGTGTTACGCCCGCCAGGATCGTCCGCCGAATGCCGTATTGCGGCGCGCCGACGCCCACGCCGGACCCGTCGCGTATCTGATACGTGTTGTCGCCGGCGTTCAGCACATCCAGTCGCAGTTCCGTCCGGGGCGCGAGCTTATGCACGACCGACAGATTGACCACCGCATAAGCCGGCAGTGCCACTCCGTTCGGCACCGTCGCGGTGCTCGCCCGCAGGCCGCTTTGCACGATTGCGTTTGCCGACAAGCGCGTGGGACGCTCGCTGTCGCTGTTTGCCGTGTAAGAAACGCCAGCGGAACCGGTCCAAAGCTGGTCATGATCCAAATGGACCCAATTCCCGGCTATATAAGCCAATTCCGGAGCCCGGAAATTGTATTGGGCCGACACGATGTCCTTCCCCAGGGCCCGCGACACCGCCACGTTTCCATACATCGACCAGGAACCGATGTCGTAACTACCGTTCAGTTCTACACCTTGCTGCATCCCCTTGGCATAGTTGAAGGCGGTCAGAACGATCGGTGCGCCGAACTGCCCCTCATCGACCAGGTTACGGGACTGCTTGAAATACACGTCCACCCCGATTGTCAGACCCGGTTCGACCACCTGACTGATGCCGATGTCGTAATAGTCGGCTCGCTCCGCCCGCACCGGACCATTTGTGCTTGTTGGGGGGCGCGGCCGTCGTGCCAACGAATTTCGACAGCGTTCCAGCGCCAACCAGTTCAAACGGCGGCGGCGTGAAATATCGCGCATAGCCGGCGTGCAGAGTCGTCGTCTCGGTCGCGGTCCACACCACGTTCAGCCGCGGACTCAGGGCAGTTTCGCTGATGTATTCATCCACGCCATCGAATCGTAGCCCGCCGTTTATGGTCACCGAAGGCCGAATGCGCCATTCGTCCTGGACATAGACACCGTATCGCCCGCCCTGCCTGCGGCTTGCATCGGCAATCCCAAACGGTTGATCGGTGGCCGGAACACCAGACACCCCCACCGGTAAGACCAGAGAGAAGCTTTTCGACGCAGTTGTCTGTATCTGCGCCAGCGTTCCGAAGCGAAGCGTATGTTTATCTGACACCGCCCAACTCGCATCGGCCTGCACGCCATAGACCTGATCGGTGCGAGTCGCCTGCTGTGCAAGTCCGTTGAACAGCAGATCGCCGATCCAGTCAGGCGAAAACGCCAGCCGGCTGAAGCGGGTATAGGCAGAAAGCTGCACATCCACCGCATCGATATGCTTTTGCAGCGAGAGGATTCCAAACTGCGTTTCCTCTTGCTGGGTTTCGTTCAGCTTCGCGCTGTTAGCGGTCACCGCACCGAGAACCGGAAAACCGATCGTCGCCTGACCGGGGTTGTTGGGGATTTGGAATCCGCCGGAAAAACCACCCACAATCAAGCTGAGTCTCGTATCTGGATCGATAATATAAGAGAGATGCGTCAACCCGTGAAACTGGTTCGTGGTGTCATGGATCGCACCGAAGCGCGATGCCGGATTTTCGATTCCGCGGTTGTTCTGCAGGAAATCGCCGGTCACGAACCAATCGAATGCACCGCTCTTTCCGCCATAGGAGAAACTGGGCTGCAACCAATTCCACGAACCCCCATACATGAAAATCTCGCCGCCGGGATTCGAGGTGCCGGACTTCGTTTGAATATCGACGATCCCGGCTGTCTGGAACCCGTACTGCGCCGGCAACGCTCCGGTAATCAATGTCATGCTGTTGGCAAACCGCGACTGGATCGCCTGACCGAATATCGACAACCCCTCCGGCAATCCCACCCCGTCCAATCTGTATTGCACGTTGGCATGCTCGCTTCGCAGGTGGATCTGGCCGAAACTATCCTGCGCTACGCCTGGGGCCTGTAGAAGCACCTGATTCAACGGCGAAGCTCCACCCCGGGGGATCGCATCAAGCGACCGAGGCGAAAAACGATACGCGCTCGCGCCAAGGCTGGGTTGGATTTGTTGCCGGGCTTCGTCCAACTTTTGGGCAACGATATCGATATCGATCGTGAGGGGAGCCTGTGGGGGCGACTCTTCCGCAGTAGCCGGAAAAGTCGATACCACGATCACGACAATCTGGCAGCATCGCCGAATACGCATATTGACTTTCTCCCCGCGGCCCTGGCCTTGCGAGTGATTGATATGTTATAACATATCATTATTCAATCCCTTAACTACGGAACCAGCATGATTCTCAATTCGCATTCCTGCCCGACGATATGCCTGATAAGATGCGATAGACATTTTAGAACGTCATAACCTATTGATAAACATTATGTCCGAGGTCGATTTAACGACGGAACCGCCGCTTAGGGTGACGATTGCAGCCCGCTGGCCTAAGTCCCGGCCGGGATGCCGCCCGCTCGCGGCCCCATCGGGCGCGGCAATCCTGCTGCACGTCGCGGTCTGCGCGGCGATCTTGACCATCGTCCATCCACAGGTTCCACCCGCTACACTCGATGGTCAGACGGTAGAGGTCGTGTTCGCTTCTCAAGCGGCTGTAACCCCGGAATCGCCTGCACAGGCTGCACTGGAAGTACCCGCCGCCTTACCTGCCGAGGCGGAAACACCGAAATCGCAGGACATCCCCCTACCGCCGGACACACCGGCCGAGGTCCAGTTGCCGCCCCCTCTGCCCGGACCTTCGCCGATTCCTTCGGTTGAAACGCCAAAACCCTTGGTTGCCGCACCGCCGGAGGCCCGGCCGGCGAGGATTCCCAAAGCCATCCCGCAGGCGAAGACGACGCCGGCAGTACGGCCGGCCGAGGCACCTGCCACGAATCCGGCCCTACCAACGGAGTTCCCGCCGCCTAACCGGCAAATGACGGAGAATCCGATCTCTGGCGATTGGCAGCGGTCTCTGACGACATGGCTCGCGGGTCGCAAGACCTACCCGGAACTCGCGCGCCGGAGAGGCATCGAGGGGATTGCGGCTTTACGATTCACTGCCGACCGGAATGGTCATGTACTGACGGTGGAACTGGTGCGCAGCGCTGGCGCTGCGGTTTTAGACGACGCAGCGGAAGCCATTCTGCGCAATGCTACTCTGCCGCCGTTTCCGCCTGACATGTTGCAGGACAAAATCACGGTCACAGTTCAGATCCGCTACACCTTAGCTAAATAAGCCGGCCGGTCGATATCGCGCCGGGACCATCGCCAGGGCTGGGTCGTCAGATGGGTATGTGGCCGAAGGACGCGGGCAACTATCGGCGATGTCAAATGGTCGCACGGTTTGAAGCAAGCGATTTTTAACACGGCGGATTCAAGTTCCGCGGCGAACACCATCGGGTGGCGTCCTCTGCGCGTTGGCCAATCCGGCTAACAGGCTCCTGAATTACTCCCCCGGGGTTGCGTAGTCCTGTGTCTTGCGCGGCCGGGCGTTCAAGCTGTCCGCGACGGTATCGAGGTCGGCCTGATCGAACTCCGACAGGGGCGTCTTGTCCGGCCATAATAGCGCCCCGGCCGGTGAGTGCCCCCGCCGCACCCTTGTCTAGCCACCCGGGATCGGCTCTAAACCGCCCCAAGCTGCCGGAGGAAACCGCATGGCCGAGATACGCACCCAACACCTGTTCACCCTCAAACTCGCCGTCAACGGCATGCAGCCGATCGGCGAAACCCCGTCCGGCAACCGCCGCGTCGGCCTCGTCGCAGGCGGCACGTTCGAAGGCCCGAAACTCAAGGGCACTGTCCTGCCCGGCGGCGCGGACTGGATCATCGGCCGGTCTGACGGCGTCACCACGCTCGACGTCCGCATCGTCCTGCAAACGGATGACGGCGCGGCCATTGGCCTGACCTACAAAGGCCTCCGCCACGGCCCCGCCGGCGTGATGGACAAAGTGAACAGCGGCCAATTCGTCGATCCGTCCGAATACTACTTCCGCACCACGGTGACGTTCGAGACGGCGTTTCCGAAATACGCGTGGCTCAACAAGATATTCGGCATCGGAACAGGCAGCCGCCCGCCC
>JANXLQ010000112.1 GCA_025355085.1 Rhodopila sp. | reverse complement strand
TGGGATGCCGGCGTTCGCCACATCGTGGCGCTGCGGGGCGATCCGCCGCCGGGCATCGCCTATGAACCGCATCCGGGCGGCTACCGATACGCATCGGACCTAGTCGCCGGCCTGCGTCAGGTGGCGGATTTTGAGATTTCCGTGGCGGCGTACCCCGAGGTGCATCCCTCGGCATCCAGCCCGATGGCGGATCTTGAGAATTTGAAGCGCAAACTGGATGCCGGCGCAACGCGGGCGATTACGCAGTATTTTTTCGATACCACGACCTATCTGCGGTTCCTCGACCTGTGCCTCGCAGCGGGGATCAAGGCGCCGATCGTGCCCGGGATCATGCCGGTTTCGAACTTCGCCCAGGCTGTAAAGTTTTCCGACATGTGCGGTACCAACGTGCCGGACTGGATGGCGCGGTTATTTGATGGCACCGAAGGCGATCCGGAAACGCGCCGGATGATCGGTATGGTTGTGGCGGCGGAGCAGGTTCGCCTTCTTCAGGTGAATGGAGTGGACGAATTCCACTTCTACACGCTGAACCGGCCGGATCTGACCTATGCGATCGCTCATGTGCTGGGGGTTCGGGCTGGGGTGGTGTCGCTGACAGTCTAAAAGGGGCGGCGAGGCTCAGGTGTAAGGCAGACTTTACAGCTCGCAGCACTGGTTCGGATAGTTTTATGTTAACTATCTGATTTAGAATAATATTTATAGTTGGCACGCTGATTGCTTCTGAATGGTTAGTTCGATTAGGATCGTGTCATGAAATTCAATCTTCTCGCCTCGGCCAGCACTCTCGCCATGGGCGGATTCGTCGCTCTCGCAATCCCCAGCACCGCGCATGCCG
Source organism: Rhodopila sp. (assembly GCA_025355085.1). GTDB lineage: Bacteria > Pseudomonadota > Alphaproteobacteria > Acetobacterales > Acetobacteraceae > Rhodopila. The sequence continues at coordinate 12,931 of JANXLQ010000112.1, read as the reverse complement.
GGCTGGATTGGTCAGTGAGCGGCATCGCCACTGAAACGTTCGACCTCGGGGTGAACACGACTGGTTTCAGTCTCCCTGTGATCCTAGATCAGTTCGACACGACGGGCGGGCGAAATCTAACATCGGTCGTGATTACCGAAGGCGCGACGTTCTTGCAGACCGGTAGCATTACCAACAATGGCTCATCGCTACTGACCGGCCACTATTCCGGTGGGTTGTCACTGAGCGTGTTGCCCGGCGCCGGTGCGCCGAGCGGATTTCCGCAGCCCGGCATCTTTCCGTCCCCGAACGATCTGAACGGGACAGGCTTTTTAGCCAACCAGGCGCTTTCGCTCGGCGTGGGCGCTACCGCGACCTATAGCCACACTGGCGGTATCGTATCGGCCGTAAGCTATAACGTCAGCAGCGGGGCACTCGCAGGTTTTCTCGGAACCAGCACGTTCCAGGCGCTTCTAAATGGCACCGCCACCGCTTTGCAGGCCACCTCCGGCGGTAACCTCTTCGCGACTCTTGTCACCTCGGCCGACCCGTACATCACCATCACCTACAACTACACCACCCCAGCGCCGGAGCCTGCCTCAATGGCCATTCTCGGTGCAGGTCTCGCCGGTCTGGGCGTTCTCCGCCGCCGCCGGAAGGTCTGATTCTCGCGCCTTACGCCGTCGTCTGATATCGGATTGGAAAGGCCGCGCCACGAGAAGGGCGCGGCTTTTTTTCCATTTGGGCGGACCAACGTGCCACGGTTATGCTGACCGGCCCCCGCCCGCGATTATTTCGCCATCCACAACAGACGCAACGCTTGACGGCCGCCCGCCATCGCGATCATTCAATCGCGTTCCTTTAAGGCCAGTGTCGCATGACAGAGTGTTTCGATCCCGAGCAGGCTTTGGACGCAGCATTCGGGTTTCATCAGGCCGGAGATTTGCCGCGGGCCGAAGCTGGTTACCGGCGGGTCTTGCTGGCCGAACCCGATCATCCCGATGCATTGAACTTCCTTGGCTTGCTGTTGCAGGATTCCGGCCACTACGTTCAATCGCAGGCGCTGCTGGAACAGGCCGTCAGCCAGACTCCGGACTTTGCCGAGGCCCTGACCAACCTTGCCAGGGTCCAGCAGATCACCGGCCAAACCGCAGCCGCAGCCGCTTCAGCCACACTTGCTATCGCCGCCGACCCCGACCTGCCGCAAGCCCACATGCTGCTGGGCCGTGCCCGCCTGGACCAGAAGGACTACGCCAACGCCGAAGCCGCCCTGCGAGCCGCGCTGCGCTTGCAGCCAACGGACATTGATTCCTTTATCTTTCTGGGTGCGGCATTGTGTGGGTCGGAGCGTCTCGACGAAGCCCGCCAAGCCTATGCATCCGCCATTCAGCACGATAGCGCGCGGGTCGAAACCATCCTGCGGGTCGCCGACGCGTGGTTGAGCAGCGGGATTTTCGGCGACGCCGTGGCAGCCTATCAGCAAGCGACAATGATCGATCCTGCCTCGGCGCTTGCCCACGCCGGCCTCGCGTTCGCCTATCGGGGTCAGCAGCGTCCCGCCGACTCGCTGGATGCGTGCCGGCAAGCCGTCACACTCGCCCCGGACCGAACCGATCTCCGTCTGCTGCTGGGCAATAACCTGGCATACCTCGGTCAGTTCGACGCGGCGGAAGCCGCAATCCGGGAAGCCCTGGCCCGCGATCCGGACTCAGTGCGGGCGCGCAGGGATCTCGCGTCGATCGGTCGCCTGACCCCTGGCAGCGCGGATGCAGCCCGGCTGCGCGCGGCGCTTGCTGACGATTCTGTTCCCGTGGAAGATCGCGTCGTTTCAGCGTTTGGGCTGGGATCGGCTCTCGACCGGGCCGGGGAATACAATCAGGCGTTCGATGCGTTCGCACTGGCCAACCAACTTGTTCGCACGCAGCAAGCTGCAACAGGGCAACTCAACCAGCCAGCGGCTCGGCGCCAGATGGTGGATTGGCTGAAGGCCACATTCAGTCCGGATTTGCTCAAAAGCCCGGACACTTATCACAGTCGTTCCGAGGACCTTGTGTTCATCGTCGGCATGCCGCGTTCCGGCACCAGCCTGATCGAGCAAATCGCAGCCAGTCATCCCGCCGTGTTCGGGGCCGGCGAGCAATTCTTCATCGGCAACCTGATTGAGCGACTGAATGGCGGCACCGCACAGCAATTGCCTGCGACATGGTCGCCTTATCAGGCGTTCCAAGAGGTGCAGGCTTGCCTCGGCCAGTACCGCGCCCTTGCAGGCGATGCCCGGCTGATTATCGACAAGCTTCCTGACAACGTTTTCTTCCTGGGGCAGATCGCCATTCTGTTCCCGCAGGCGCGGATAATTTTCTGCAATCGGGATGCTCGGGACACCTGCCTGTCCAACTATTTTCAGCATTTTGGCGGTGACATGGCCTGGTGCTACGACCTTGCCGACTGTGCTATTCTGGCTCAGGAAACCGCCAGGATTGTGGCGCATTGGCACCAGACGCTGCCGCTGCGTATGTTGGACATCCAGTACGAAACGCTAATTTCCGACCTGGAAGGACAAAGCCGGAGGTTGATCGATTTTCTGGGGCTGGAATGGGATCCCGCGTGCCTCGCGTTCCATGAAAATGACCGGCCGGTCGTGACGGCCAGCACCTGGCAGGTCCGGCAGCCGCTTTATGCAAGCTCGGCCGGGCGCTGGAAGCACTATCGCAAGCACATCGCGGGACTGATTTTCGGCCTGTGGGGGCTTATCCCGCCGCCGGAGCCTGATGACTGGGATCAACTCTTGGCCGATCCCGCGCAGGCATTGGATGTCGCGATGGCGCATCACCGGGATGGCCGCATGGACGCCGCCAAACAAATTTACGACGCGATCCTGATCCGGAATCCGCAAAACCCGTCGGCGCATCATCTGCTGGGAATCTGGTATCTGAACCATGCCAAGGTGCCGCAAGCGCTGTCCAGCCTGCATAGCGCTCGTGACCTCCACCCCGAAAACGCGAAATTGCAGGCCGATCTCGCCCGCGCCCATGTCGCCGCGAACGACTTCGCCGCAGCCGCCGCGTCCGCCGGCATTGCGACCGAACAGGACCCGCTTTGGAGCGATGGGTGGTGCCAGCTTGGACATGCGCTTTTGGGACTGTCCGATGTTCCGGGGGCCCGCGATGCGATGGATCGCGCATCCGCGCTGGCGCCTGATAGCAAGGCCCCCCTGACCGGCAAGGCATTGATTTTGGCGCACCAAAAGCAGTTTCAGGAGTCCGAGGCGCTGTGGCGTATGGCGGACAAATTGTATCCCTGCCAGGATGACATTCAGGAGGGACTTGTCCAGGCCCTGGTCGAACAAGGACGATACGACGAAAGCCTGCTGGTTTGCCGGCAGGCGCTGACCCGTAATCCCAATAGCGCGAAACTGCTGATGGTGCTGGCTTCGATCCATATGCGCGCCCGCGATGTGGAGCAAGCCCTGGCGGCAGTGGAAGCGGCGCTCAATCGCGACGATACGATGGTCGATGGCTGGCTGCTGTTTGCCTATGGCCATGCGATGAAAGGTCTCCACGAAGATGCGGCGCGATATTATTCCAAGGCCCTCGCGCTGGACCCAGGCAATGCGGCTGCCCTGACGGCCCTGATCAACGTCGCGAAGGCCGAAGCCTCTGACGACATGCTGGCCGAGGTGGCGAAGATCGGTGACAGCGCGTCAGCGACCGCGACAGATCGCTCCGCGGCGGCGTTTCTGCTCGCCAACGCCTATGAGAAACGTGGCGACTACGATGCGGCGTTCGACGCGTTCCGGACCGCCAATACGATCAATCGCGAGTCTCGCTCCAGCTTCCACCCCGGGACGCATGGGTGGGAACTGCGCGCGTTGGACGCTATCCTTCGATCCTGTTTCACCCGCCAGGCTGTTGCTGCGATGACAACGTTCGGCAGCGACAGCGATGTCCCGACGTTCATCGTCGGGCTGCCGCGATCCGGAACCAGCCTGGTCGAGCAAATCGCAGCCAGCCATCCGGACGTCCTCGGCCTGGGCGAGAAAGGCGATTTCATGGGTGCCCTTGGCGCCGGCATCGCCCCAATGCTGCTCGGTCCGATGGACCAATGGGACGAGGCGAAAATTCGCACTGCCACCCGGGGATTCGTGGATCGGCTGCGGACGGAGGGACCGGCGGCCAGCCGGATCATCGACAAGATGCCCAGCAATATTCGGTGGTTGGGACATATCGCAACCCTGTTGCCGAATGCGCGGATCATCGTATGCCGCCGGGACCTACGCGATATCCTGTGGTCTTGCTACACGCATAATTTCTCCGAAGACGGCATGGCCTGGACCGATACACTGCAAGAATGCGCGGACTATGCGCGGGAGACAGAGCAGTTGATGGACCTGTGGAACCAAGTGCTGCCCGGCCGGTTTCACGAGGTCTATTACGAAGACATGATCGAGAATCTGGAGGGCGAGGCCCGCCGCCTGATCGATTATCTCGGCCTGCCCTGGGACCCGGCCTGCCTGTCGTTCCACAAAACCGAGCGGGTGGTGATGACCGCCAGCCATTGGCAGGTGCGGCAGCCGCTGTATGCGACCTCGATCGGACGCTGGCGGCCCTATCGCAAGCATTTGGGTCCGTTGCTGGAAGGCCTCCAGGGGCTGGTGCCGGAAGACGACTGACCGCGCGCCGCGATCGTTGACCCGGACACGCCGTCGAACAGCGTCGCGCCAATCATCCGTTGGTATCGGGTATTTGCGCGTGCCGTGAACAAGCCTCTTGTGCTATGTCATGCCATGACCGCAGTCCTCAAACGCCGCGAAATGATGACCCTCGCCGAATTCCTCGCCTGGGATGCGCCGGACGGGCCGTCCTGGCAATTGATCGATGGCGTCCCGGAGGCAATGGCGCCTGCCAACGGAACCCATGCGGTAATGCAGAATGAAGCCGGGCGATTGATTGGCAACCACCTTGCCACACACCGGCCCGGTTGCCAGGCGCTCGCCAATCCCGGCGTCATCCCGCGACTGTCGGATTCCGAGGATAATTTCCGCATCCCCGACTTGGGCGTGACCTGCACCCCGATCCCCAGAGGCGCGATAGAAGTCGCGGAACCAATCCTGCTGATCGAAATTCTATCGCCAGGAAATGCAAAGCAAACCTGGACTAATGTTTGGGCATACACGGCCATCCCGAGTGTCCGGGAGATTTTAGTGATTCGCACTGCATCGATCGGCGTGCAAATCCTGCGGCGTGCGCCCGACGGCACATGGCCAGACGTCCCGCTGGCAATCGATTCCGGCGAACTGCACCTCCAAAGCATCGGCTTCAGTATTCCGGTTGCCGCGTTGTATGCGGGGACGTGGCTGGCCGAAGGAACCTAACCCGCTATACCACCGATTGCGCCGACACGGGAAAACGTGCCTCCGAACCGCCCGTTTCCAGCCGGGCGAGACTGCCCTATATCCAGCCCGTGCAACATCATCCGACTCCTCCCCCGGCAGACCAGGTGACCGGCTACCTGACCCGCCTGAACGCCGAACAACGCGCCGCCGTCGAAACCGTCGATGGCCCGCTGTTGGTGCTCGCCGGTGCGGGAACCGGCAAAACCCGTGTGCTCACCACGCGGTTCGCCCACATCCTGCTGACCAAACGCGCCTTCCCCAACCAGGTCCTCGCCGTCACCTTCACCAACAAGGCAGCGCGGGAGATGCGCGAACGCGTCGCCACCCTTCTAGGCGAACCCGCCGAGGGCCTCTGGCTCGGTACCTTCCACGCCCTGTGTGCGCGGATGCTGCGCCGGCATGCGGACCATGTCGGGCTGGCGTCCAACTTCACCATCCTGGACACCGACGACCAGTTGCGCCTGCTGAAGCAGGTGATGGAGGCCGAACGCGTCGATACCAAACGCTGGGTGCCGGCCGCGCTGATGGCCGTGATCCAGCGGTGGAAGGACCGAGGGCTAACCCCGGCCAGGATCACGGCGAATGAGGACTCCGACTTCGCCAACGGGAATGCGTCGCTTCTGTATGAAGCCTATCAGGCGCGGTTGCGGACGCTGAACGCGGCGGATTTCGGCGATCTGATCCTGCATGTGACGGAAATTTTGCGGACCCAGCCGGATGTGCTGGCCGATTATCACCGGCGGTTCCGCTACATTCTGGTGGATGAGTATCAGGATACCAACCTGGTGCAGTACATGTGGCTGCGGCTGCTGGCTCAGGGGCACCGCAACATCTGCTGCGTCGGCGACGACGACCAGTCGATCTACTCCTGGCGCGGCGCCGAAGTGGAAAACATCCTGCGGTTCGAGAAGGATTTTGAGGGCGCCCGGATTGTCCGGCTGGAATCCAACTACCGCTCGACTGCGTCGATTCTGGCGGCAGCATCCGGCCTGATCGCGCACAACGAAGGCCGGCTGGGCAAGACCCTCAGGCCGGGCCGGGCGGATGCTCAGGGCGGAGAAAAAGTCCAAATCGTCGAGTTATGGGACTCCGATGAGGAAGCCCGGATGGTGGCGGGGAAGATCGAGGAACTGCGGCGCGGCGGTGAGTCGCTGGCCGAAATGGCCGTTCTGGTCCGGGCTGGATTTCAGACCCGGGCGTTTGAAGAGCGGTTGATCACGATCGGCGTGCCTTATCGCGTGGTGGGCGGTTTGCGGTTCTATGAGCGGGCCGAAATCCGCGACGCCATCGCCTATATGCGCGCGACCGTGCAGCCCGCCGACGATCTGGCGTTTGAGCGGATCGTCAATGTGCCTCGGCGTGGGGTGGGCGAGTCGGCTTTGCGGACCATGCACGAAGCGGCGCGGGCCTGGGATGTTCCCCTTGCTGCGGCGGCTGCAAAGCTGGTGGAAACCGGCGGCCTAAAGGGCAAGGTCAAGGAAGCGATCGGCACGCTTCTTCGCAACATGGGCCACTGGCGGGATATGCTGGAGGGCGATGGCCACGTCGTTACGGTCGCCACCATGCTGGACGAAAGCGGCTATATGGAGATGTGGAAGCAGGACAAATCCCCCGAAGCGCCAGGCCGTTTGGAAAACCTGAAGGAATTGGTGCGGGCGCTGGCGGATTTTGAGACGCTGGCCGGATTCCTGGAACACGTTGCGCTGGTGGTGGAGAACGAGGACCGTTCCGATACCGACAAGGTTAGCCTGATGACCTTGCACGGTGCCAAGGGCTTGGAGTTCGACACCGTGTTCCTGCCGGGGTGGGAGGAAGGCGTTTTTCCGAACCAACGTTCCATGGATGAAAGTGGCAACAAGGGGTTGGAGGAAGAGCGGCGGTTGGCGTACGTCGGCCTAACTCGGGCACGCAAGCTGGCGGTGGTCAGTCATGCGGCAAACCGGCGGATTTATGCCAACTGGCAGGTGAGTGTTCCTAGTCGTTTCCTGGAAGAAATTCCGGGCGAGCATGTCAAATTAATTGGCGGGACGCAGCGGCCCAAGGTGCAGGGTTTCTCCGGTCAGTTCCCGCTGATCGCGCGTCCGCCCCGGGTGATCGATGCCTGGGAGCAAGTGGCGCGTCCGGCCAAGGCGGAGAAGATCCCGGTTGGGTCTCGGGTTTTTCACCCCAAGTTCGGTTATGGCACGGTCAAGGCGGTCGATGACGACAAGCTGGACGTGCATTTTGAAACATCCGGCGACAAGCGCGTGCTTGATCGCTTCGTGGAGCGTGCCTGATGGCCAATCATCCAATCCCTCTTGAAACGGTTGCTGTTAGCGTCACGGAAGATGCGTTGGAGGCGTTCGAGGCGGCGCTGGGAAATGCCTGTCTAACGGTCGGCTTTTTCCTCGACGAGGACACCGGCATCTGGCGGATTGAGGGTGTCAGGCAGATCGGCGTCAATGAATCCGAACTAGCATCGTCTTTGGCGATTGCTGCGATGATGACTGGGGTTTCTCCCGCACTTGAACGTTCCGCCACAGAAGCGGGTGGTTGGTTGGCGCGGACCTATGCTTCGTTTCCCGAGCAGTTGATTGGGAAGTATTTTGCGGTGAGGGGGACGCATTTGACGGGGCCGGCGACGCCGCACCGGATTGCGTTGACGCTGGATGCGGGATTGGCGTTTGGAACGGGCGAGCATGGCTCCACGCGCGGGTGTTTGGTTGCACTTGAAACGGTGGCGCGGCGGCGGCCCCGGCGGATTTTGGATATGGGCACCGGATCGGGGATTCTCGCGATGGGGGCGGCTAAGTTACTTAACCGGAAAGTTCTGGCAACGGATATCGATCCTTGGTCGGTGCGGGTGGCGAAGGAGAATGCCGAACTGAACGGGGTGGCGCATCTGGTGACCGCGAGGTTGGCGGATGGGTGGCGCGATCCGTTCGTGAGCGGGTCCGGGCCTTATGATCTGGTGTTCGCAAACATCCTGGCGCGGCCGTTGTGCCTGATGGCCAAGGATTTGGCGCTGAACCTTGCCCCCGGCGGGACCGCGATCCTGGCGGGTCTGCTGGCGAACCAGGCGCGCTGGGTGCTATCGGTGCATCGCGCCCAAGGGCTGCACCTGGAGCGGATGCTGCCGCAGGGGGCCTGGACGACGATCGTAATGCGGAAGCCGGGGTAGGCTGACCTAAGTAAGCTTGGCACAGACATATTTACCCGCTTCGCTGTTTCGCATTGGTAGTCACGATCACCCCTTGCCTGGCCAATCGGCACTGCCTACCTCCCGGCGCTTTTTGTCCGCCAGACACGCGCCGCTACTTCGTCCCGTCCGGGCGGCGCTTCCAGTCTGTGGCAAAGGCCGCTAACTATCCTCTGTTCCAATCGATCAGGGGAGGCAGACCATGACAAGCATTTCAATCGAGGCGACCGACGGCAGCGGCACGTTCTCCGCCTATGTGGTGGCGCCGAAAGCCCCATCGGCCGGTGTCGTCGTGCTGATCCAGGAGATTTTCGGCGTCAACCAGGCCATGCGCGACATCGCCGCCTGGGTTGCCGGCCTCGGCTTCATCGCCGTATGCCCGGACCTGTTCTGGCGGATCGAACCCGGCATCGACATCACCGACAAGTCGGACGCCGAGTGGAAGCGGGCGTTCGAATTGTTCCAGGCGTTCGATCAGGTCAAGGGAATCGAGGACCTGAAGGCCACCCTCGCCGCCTGCCGCACCCTGGACGGTTCCAACGGCAAGGTCGCGACCATGGGCTACTGCCTCGGCGGCCGGCTCGCATTCATGATGGCGCAACAGTCGGACGCGGACGCAAACATTTCGTACTACGGTGTCGGACTTGACGGGCTACTGGGCGACCTCGGCAAGGTGACGAAGCCCCTGGTCGTGCATATCGCTGACAAGGATGCATTCTTCCCGGCGGAGGGTCGCGCGGCGGTGGTCTCGGCGGTTCAGGGGCATCGGCATGTAGTCAGCTATGTGTATCCGGGGGCGGATCATGCGTTTGCCCGGGTTGACGGCATCCATTGGGATGGGCGTTCGGCAACGATCGCGAATGGGCGGAGCGCGGAAGTTTTGGTGGCAGCGCTTGGGTGAACCGTGACGGGATGGGGTATGTAAGGTAGCAAAGAAGAGTTGGAACCACAGATGCACACAGATAAGAAGAAAATGCACCTGATATTTTTATCTGTGTGCATCTGTGGTTCCAAAATACTATTTTTCTAAATAAACGCCAGTAGTGGAGAATACGATTTAATGGATGGTTCAAACATCCCGGCCCCCGTCGGCAAGGGATTAGCGAAGACCGCAGGGGCCTTGGCGGGGATCAAAATCATCGATCTGACACGCGTGCTCGGTGGCCCGTATTGCACGATGATCCTGTCCGACCATGGCGCCGACGTGATCAAAATCGAACCGCCGCAGGGCGATGAGGTCCGCGACTGGGGCCCTCCGTTCCACGAAGGCGACGCCAGCTACTTTATTGGCGTCAATCGTAACAAACGTGCGATCGCGATCGATCTGGGCAAACCGGACGGCAAGGCGGTGCTGCTGCGACTGCTGGAAGGCGCGGACGTGCTGATCGAGAACTTCAAGCCCGGCTCGATGGAAAAATGGGGTCTTGGGTACGAGGAAATCCTGTCCCAACGCTTCCCCGGCCTGATCCACTGCCGAGTCTCGGGCTTTGGCGGCGACGGGCCGTTGGGCGGACTACCGGGATACGACGCCATCCTACAGGCAATGACAGGCCTGATGAGCGTCAACGGCGATGCCAACACCGGCCCTATGCGATTGGGCACGGCGATGGTCGATATGGGCACCGGCCTGTATTCCGCCATCGGCATCCTGATGGCGCTGCATGAGCGAGGGCACTCGGGGCTAGGCCAATATCTCGACATGACGTTGTACGACTGCGGAATGTCGTTGCTGCACCCCCAGGCCGCCAATTTCTTCCTGAACGGCAAGCGCCCGGCCGGCACGGGCAATCCGCATCCAAACCTCGTGCCCTACGACAAATATCCAACCCGAAACTGCGAGATATTCATTGCCAGCGGCAACAACGGGCAATTCCGAAAGCTGTGCGAGCTGATCGGGCGGCCCGAACTCGCGGACGATCCGCGATTCGCCAACAATGGGGAGCGTAACGTCAACCGTGTCGCGTTGACGTTGGCGTTGGCGGCCGCGTTCGCCGATCAGGACGGCAAGGAATTGTCGCTGCGGTTGATAAGGGCCGGCGTGCCAGCCGGTCCGGTGCTGGCGGTGGATGAAGCGACGGCCGCGCCGCATACCGAGCATCGGGAGATGGTGACCGAACTGGACTGGTACAAAGGCATTGGCACTCCAATCAAGTTCAGCCGCACCAAAGGTGGCACGCGCCGGCCGCCGCCGTCTTTCAACCAGCATGGCACCGAGGTTCTAACGCAACACGGCTACTCGGAATCCGAGATCGACGCATTACGCGAAAATGGCGTGCTGCATGTGAAACGGCGGATTTAAATAGCCGGTGTGGCCGCTCGATCTGCCTGCCAGACGCTGCCCGGGGGAACCGCTGTTCCCCCGGGCAGCGTTCGATCCGGAACCTGATTCCACAGCAGGTCTCATTTTGGCGAAACTGCGATGGTGTCTCCAGTCGTCATGGTCCAGCGCAGACCGGCCATCGCGTGCTGGCGATAGCCGGAGGGGCGCTATCTTCTCAGTTTCCCATCAGATCTCCAGCAATTCCATTGCGTCACCGATTGCAAATCGGCCGCCGTCAACGACCTCTGCATGAACGCCCAGCTCAACATGGCCGTACAACGAACGAAGTTCCGCGACCGGGTTTGCGTCACGCTCTCCGGTTTCCGGATTCACTTCGGTAGCGGGACAACGGATGGTGCCTTTCACGACCCGCAAGACCGCGCCGCCGACTTGGATTTCTCGCCCGATCCACGCGCGTTCGGCCCAGGCGGAGGCGCCGGTGAACCATATATTTGCGCGAAAGCGCCGCCGGTGACGGCGGGCACCAACCTTCGATTCGTAATCCCGCAGGCTGGCCAGATTGTTCAAACTCACCACCGGGGTCTTCTGGTCGCCAAACACATGGCCGGCGATGTGGTGGAAGATTGGTTGGCCGCGCGCTTCCTCCCCCATATAGGCGGTCAGGAAGGTGGCTATCTTCTCTCGCCCGGCTCGCGTCATCGCGTTGGCCTCGACGTCGGAGCCATCGGGCGCACGGATTCGTAAAATCTTGGAGCCCGGGTCGAACACGCTGAACAGCAACGCCGCCTTGGCGTGCTTCATCTGGCACATGAAGTTCCACTTCGGCAGCCAGTTCGGGTTGGCCGGGTCGAAGTCTGCATCGCCGTGCGCCAGCGCGAAGGCACGATCCCAGGGAATCGCTCCGCCGGCCTCGACCCGGGTCTGTTCGAGCGCCTCGGCCGTTAGACCCTTGACCGGATAGCGGTACAGATATTCGATTCGCATGGTTCAATCCCCCCTTGAGCGGCAGTCTGCACGGCCCCATCCTCTCATGAAAGCCCGTTCATGTCGCCTACTGTAGGGGCATGAAGGGGCGGTCGCCTGACGAAAGGGACATGTCATGGATATGCAAAAGTTCACCGAACGGTGCCAGGGTTTTCTCCAGGCCGCCAGCACAATCGCAATAAGAGAGTTCCATCAGCGGATTACGCCAGAGCATCTGCTCAAGGCGTTGCTGGATGATGAGGAAGGCGCAGCCGCCGGTTTGATCCGCGCTGCTGGCGGCGATGCCAAGGCCGCCGCCGCCGCGAACGACGCCGAAGTCGCCAGGCAACCGAAGGTCAGCGGCGGGGGCGCGGGACAGCCGCAGCTTACGCCGGAACTGGTGCGCGTGCTGGACGCCGCGCAGCAGACATCGACACGGGCGGGCGACGAGTATGTGGCGCAGGACCGGTTGCTGGTGTCCCTCGCGGAGTCGAACACCCCGGCCGGGCGCGCGTTGAAGACCGGGGGCGTGACGCCTCAATCGCTGGAAAAGGCAGTCAACGACGTACGCAAGGGCCGCAAGGTCACCAGCCCGAACGCCGAATCCAACTTTGACGCGCTCAAGAAGTATGCCCGCGATGTGACGGCCATTGCCCGCGAGGGCAAGCTGGACCCCGTCATCGGCCGCGACGAGGAAATCCGCCGCACCATCCAGGTCCTCGCTCGGCGCACCAAAAACAACCCCGTGCTGATCGGTGAGCCCGGCGTTGGTAAGACCGCCATCGTCGAAGGACTGGCACTGCGCATCGTCAACGGCGACGTGCCGGAGGCGCTGAAAGGCAAGCAGCTTCTGTCGCTGGATCTGGGCGCAATGGTCGCCGGGTCGAAGTATCGCGGTGAATTCGAAGAGCGCCTGAAGTCCGTCCTAAAAGAGATCGAGGACGCTCAGGGTCAGGTGATCCTGTTCATCGATGAGATGCACACGCTGATCGGCGCCGGCCGGGCGGATGGGGCGATGGATGCGTCCAATCTGATCAAGCCGGAACTGGCGCGCGGCACCCTGCACTGCATCGGTGCGACGACGCTGAACGAATACCGCAAGCACGTCTAAATGGACGGGGCGCTGGCTCGGCGTTTC
>JANXLQ010000110.1 GCA_025355085.1 Rhodopila sp. | reverse complement strand
CTCCATTAGACCATTATCGGTTTGAGGTTGAACCCTCTTTCGTGCCGATCATGGTCTAATTCTAGGTTTGATCGCGTGATTCACGTTTGAGGTGGAAGCAATCTCAAACGATCACACTCTAACGCAATCGATGGGGCTTTCGTGGGCTCGGCTGGAACGGGTCCCGGCTGGTCCTGTCCGACCAGCGCCGGAAGCCGAAGGGTCAATGTCGCGCCTTCATTGGGGCGGACATCGACGTGCAACGCCCCGCCGCGCATTGCAACGCGTTGCTTCAGGATGCGCACGCTTTCCATCCGAACGGTAATATCGGCGGAGAGCATATCATCGGTAATGCCGACATAGATATCGTCGCCTTGCCTTGTGGCAGTCAACAGCAGCCGGCTGACCGGGGCGCTTTGGATGGCGGCACCGAGCAGGTCTTCCAGCAAATCGGTGAGGGCTGAACTCCGCATTTGGACTATCAATCCGAACGGAGCTGCGATTTCAGCCTGGACCGAATGGTTCCATAAAACCGGGGTCAGCCGTTTCAGGGCAAGGTGCATGGCAGCACCGGCATCTGTCTCTGGGAGAGATGCAGACAGGTCGATCTCAGGCTCTGGCTAAAGAGCGTCCGAGGAGCATATATCGGACGCTTGAACCAGGGACAGCCTCCGGACCTGCTTGCTGCGCCGGCCCGCGACAACGCAAATGCCGGAAGCAACCATCGCAGCGACAAGATACGTTATTCCAATCGTTATCATGTTGCTCGACCAAATTTTCAGTCTATGCTTGTAGCAGACAAGTCTTGACCATCGGTAAACAAGATGCCGTGTGGCCGATTGGTCGCATGTGTTTGTCCGTTACCCGCAGCATTCTATTCGTTGCTGAAAGCACGCCGGTGGCCCGCTGGCCGGAGCATCGCGCGTGAACTGCAATCACGCTTTGCGCGCGGGCAATCGCGACGCTTTCCGCCGACAGTCTAGGGAGAAACCTTGCCTTAGTGTCCGCCCGAAAACAAGTAGAGAGATTTCAACTGCGTATATGAACGTAGCGGCCGAAGCTACGAAGAAGGGCGGCAGCAATAGCCGCAATTCAGCCGATCTGGCTGTAATTCCCTACGACGTTTAACAAACAATAATAAGCAATTTCAATGGGATGTTTTCGGACGGGACACTCAGGCATAGCCAAACTAAACGAGCGGCATGATCGTAAGCCGGTGATCGATGACGATGCCCGCAGTTTCATGGCAGCGTTCTGGTGCGATCGAATGGGACTTCCTATACTCCCGCAATGACCCACGCACGAAACCCCTTGTTCGGCCCCAATCGGTTCAAATTGGGTATTTTCAGCGCGAATTGCGATGGCGGCCTGACGATGAGCCTTGCCCCGGAGCGCTGGAAAGCGAACTGGGACGACATCGTCGCCATGACCCGGATCGCTGACGATGCCGGGTTGGAGTTCATCCTGCCGGTGGCGAAATGGCGTGGCTATCAGGGCAAGGCGAACATCTATGGCCGCTCTTTCGAGACGCTGACGCACGGCGCTGCCCTGGGCGCGGTGACCAAGCGGATCGCTATTTTCTCCACTGTGCATGTGCCGCTGGTGACCCCTGCTTTCGGGGCCAAGGCGATCGCCACAATCGATCATGTGACGCATGGACGGGCGGGACTGAACATCGTCTGCGGCTGGAACCAGGCGGAGTTCGATCTGCATGGCGTCACGATCGATCCGGAAACGCGCTACGCGCACGGCCTGGAATGGTTTCAGATTTGGTCGAAGTTGTTGGAAGGCGGTCCGGAGTTCGATTGGGACGGGCGTTTCTTTAAGCTGAAAAATTTGCAAACCGATCCGGTGTCGGTCCAGCGTCCGCGGCCACCGGTGATGTCGGCGGGATTCTCACCTGCCGGGCGGGATTTCGCGGCGCGGGCGGCGGATGTGTTGTTCCTGAACGTGACGGAACTGGATCAGGTTCCCACCATGCTGGCGGACGTGACCGAACAAATGGCCAGATATCAGCGGACGATCAGCGTGTTTACGATGGCCCATGTCGTGTGCCGGCCGACGCGACGGGAGGCCGAGGACTATTTTTATTACTTTGCCGAGGAAATGGCCGACACAGACGGGCAGGATTACTATCGGCGCATGCGCGGCGTGACGGTGCCCGGGGCGATCGCGCCGATCTTACGCCCGTTAGAAAACCGTTTCACCCGAACCGGTGTTGGACGTTACGCCGGCGGCTACCCGGGGGCATACCCGTTCGTCGGTTCCCCCGACGACATCGCCGGAGAGATGGCGCAGATGAGTGCAACCGGGTTAGCCGGCTGCACGGTCGCTTTCGTGGATTACCTGAAAGAGATTCCGTTTTTTGTGCAAGAGGTCCTGCCGCGCCTGGAACGACTCGGATTGCGCCAGAAGATATAGCCTTCAGGCGCCGTCTTGCGAAACGACAGACCGAGTCGTGATTTTCAATGCAACGTGGCCCTGAGCGGTTATAGCGGTTCTCATTTTGGCAAAGCGGCGATGGTGTCTCCGGTCGTCATGGTGCGCGCAGGAACGCCATTCACCTTTTTTTGGCGTATGAAACCAGTAAAAATGCGTCTTCGCCCACCATGTTGCGGAAGGTGGCCTTCGCCCACCATGATGCGGAAGGTCGATTGCGGTCGTGAACGCCAAAATGAGAACTGCCGGAGCGGTTAGTGGTTCTTCGCTATCCTCTATGTTAGACATATTCCACGATGATCGCACGCTACGGCGAGATGCGCAGCGGCCCAGCGCCAACAGGGAAGTATCAAACAGACATGGCCGGCACCCCCACATACGCCGTTCCCCCAACCTTCCTCGGCGTATCTCGGAACGACCGCAATGCGGATTACGTCATTGCCGGCATTCCCATGGACATTGGTACTACCAACCGTTCCGGCACCCGCGATGGTCCGGCCGCGATCCGGCGTGCCAGCCGCATGCTGACCGACGGCGAGCATCCCGAACATTGGATCGAACCGGCAAGCATGTCAGTCTCTGACATCGGCGATTTCGGACTCGCCCTGGGTGACATCAAAGGCAGCCTGACGGCGATTCGGGCACAGGCGGAGCCGATTGGCCACCTGATCGGGCTCGGCGGCGAACACGGCATCACGCTGCCCTTGTTACGTGCGCTGACCGAACGGCTGGGCAGCCCCGTTGCGCTGGTTCACTTCGACGCCCATGTCGATACATGGGCAGACAATTTTGGCCAGACATTTGCGCACGGATCTCCTTTCTACCACGCGATCAATGAGGGCCTCGTCGATCCGAGCAAGATGATCCAAATCGGAATCCGGTCGCCGGTGCAGAAAGATGTGATGGACTGGACGCTTTCAAAGGGTGTCACAATCCTGTCGGCACAGGATGTCCATACATCCAGCCCCGCAGCCGTCGCGGCACGCATACGCGACGTCGTGGGTGATGCGCCGGCCTATCTCACCTTCGATATAGACGCGCTGGACCCAGCTTTTGCCCCCGGCACAGGTACGCCGGAAATCGGCGGCCTTGCGTCCTGGCAGGCACAAGCCATCATACGGCAACTGAAAAATATACGTTTCGTTGGCATGGATGTCGTTGAGGTCTCCCCCGCGTTCGACGTGGCAGAGATCACCGCTCTCGCCGCCGCGACAATGGTATGGGAGTACCTTGCGCTGCTTGGATCCTCCGCTATGCGTTAACAGACTGCCGGAATTCTTAAAACGCATAACTATTTCTGAAAGTCGGCCCTATAGTGCTTTTCTCGCTTTTGATCGACGAAAGCGGTGACGCATCGTACGTGCCGCGAGCCCAACAAGGGCACAGCAACGACGTAAACGCGTCCTTTTCGATGGACCTGGCCAATAGTGGGTTAGGGTCGTTTAGGAACACGCCTATGTTCGAACGCAGCATCGCGATGCGAAGTACCACCAGCATCGTCTGACCCCGTTACCGCAGCGTCGTCGCGCGGTATTGGATCAATTCCCCGTTTTATTACGCACGCTTCTGCATGCGTGTATGTTCAATGCGGCGCGTTTACCCGCGCCCATTTGTCCGCGAGGATTACCGCGATGTCTGTTGTTGCCCGCCCCGGTTCCCCGGTGTTCCCGCTGCGCCGTCAATTTGTTACTTATCCGGTTCGACGCCCGACGGTGGACGAGGTGGTAGCCGCCGACCGTCCGCAAGAACCCATTCACTGCCTGCGTCCCGCTGCGGTCGCCAACACCGCGCGTGATTTTGTGCAGTCGTTTCCCGGCGATGTACTGTACGCCGTGAAGTGCAATCCCGACCCGGTCGTGTTGCGCGCGTTGTGGGACGGTGGCGTCCGTCATTTTGACTGCGCATCTCTGTCCGAGGTTCGCTTGGTCCGCGGCATGTTTCCAAATGCCGGCATCCACTTCATGCACCCGATCAAGGCGCGCGGCGCGATCCGCGAATCCTGGGAACTGCTTGGCGTGCGCGATTTCGTTCTGGATTCCGCCGACGAACTGGCCAAAATCCGTTCCGAGATCGACGCTACCGGCGTATCCGGCGCCCTGGGTCTGATCGTGCGTCTCGCGCTACCGAAAGGGGCCGCGAAGCTGGACCTGTCCGGCAAGTTCGGTGCCGATTTCGACGCGGCGGTGGCCTTGCTGCGGGCTGCACGGGACTGCGCCGAGACGTTGGGCGTCAGCTTCCATGTTGGTTCCCAGTGCCTCGACCCGCTGGCATGGCGTTCCGCCCTCGAACTGACCGGCCAGATTATCCAGGCAGCCGGTGCGAAGATCGACGTCATCGACGTTGGCGGCGGTTTTCCTGTTGCATACCCGGATCAGGAGCCACCCCCGATGGCTGCTTTCTTCGCCGAGATCAAGAACGGGTTCGAGCAACTCGGTTTGCCCGGCGCGCGGCTTTGGGCTGAACCCGGCCGCGCTCTTGTCGCTGCCGGTACGTCTGTCGTCGTGCAGGTCCAGGCTCGGCGTGGTGGGATGCTCTATGTGAATGACGGCGTATATGGCAGTCTGGCCGATGCCGGCACGTTGGCGTTTCGGTATCCGGTGCGCCTTATCCGCCCGGATCGCGATGCGTCGGCGAATCGGATTGAGTTCTCGCTGTTCGGCCCGACATGCGATAGCGCCGACGTCATGCACGGCCCGTTCGTACTGCCGGACGACGTGGCCGAGGGGGACTGGATCGAAATCGGCCAACTCGGGGCTTATGGCGCCTGTCTGCGGACTGCGTTCAATGGTTTCGATCACGCACGTATCGTCGAGGTGACCGACGACGTGCGGCAAACCGAACTGCTTCGTCTCGCCGCCTGAATTCTGTTAAGACAAGAAATCGATCGATGAAACATGTGGCATTCGGCGGACGTTTGGTCATGCTTGGATTTGGCAGCATTGGCCAAGGCGTTCTGCCCCTGATCCTGCGTCACATCGACATCCCGCTTGACCGGATCACGATCGTCACTGCCGACCAGTGCGGCCGCGACGTGGCCGCGGAATGCGGCGTGCAATTCAACCTGACGACGCTGACCCGCGACAATTACCAGGATGTGTTGAAGCCGCTGATCCAGACCGGCGACTTTCTGCTGAACCTGAGTGTCGAGGTGTCATCCGTAGCACTGATTGCGTTCTGCCAACAGCGCGGCGCGCTGTATTTGGACACCTGTATCGAGCCGTGGGCCGGCGGCTACACCGATTCGTCGCTATCGCCCTCGCAACGGTCCAACTACGCATTGCGTGAAAGCGCCCTGGCGCTGGCAGGCCAAAAGGGGCCGACGGCAGTGCTGACCCACGGCGCCAACCCGGGGCTGGTTTCGCACTTCGTCAAGCAGGCACTGCTCAATCTCGCCCGGGATACCGGTGCCGGTGAGGCTATTCCGACAGACCGGCAGGGTTGGGCTTCCCTGGCGCAGACGCTAGGCGTGACGGTGATTCACATTGCGGAACGGGATACCCAAACCGCGTTTTACGCCAAGCAACCCGGGGAGTTCGTCAATACATGGTCAATCGACGGCTTTGCCGGGGAAGGTTGCCAGCCGGCCGAACTCGGTTGGGGGTCGCATGAAAAAACCATGCCGCCAGATGGGCGGCGGCATGGTTTCGGCAGCGATGCGGCGATCTATCTGATGCGTCCGGGTGCTTCGACCCGCGTGCGGACATGGACGCCATTGGCCGGGCCGCTGCACGGATTCCTGATCACCCATAACGAATCGATCTCCATTGCCGATTTCTACTCGGTCGTGCAGGACGGTGCCGTTACGTATCGGCCAACGGTTCATTACGCGTATCACCCCTGCGACGACGCAGTGCTGTCGGTGCATGAGATGGCTGGATGCAACTGGCGGCAGCAATCGAAGCAGCGGCTGATGATGGACGAAATCACCGGCGGCTTGGACGAACTCGGTGTGCTGCTGATGGGCCACGAACGAGGCGCTTACTGGTATGGCTCGCGATTGTCGATCGATCAGGCGCGGGCGCTTGCGCCGCATAACAATGCGACCAGTTTGCAGGTAACGGCTGCGGTATTGGGTGGGATGGTTTGGGCAATGGAGAACCCTCGCGCTGGAATCCTGGAAGCCGATCACCTCGATCATATTCGTGTAATACAGGTCGCGGAACCTTATCTCGGCGATATGATTGGGGAATACAGCGATTGGACGCCACTACTGGATCGCGGCCGGTTGTTTCCTGAGGATATCGATGCATCCTGCCCCTGGCAGTTCGGTAACTTCCGGGTTGTGTAACAAAATCATGCGCCGCGATGGACACCGTCGCGGCGCATGATGTTTACTCCACCGCCGGTCCTTCTTTCAGTTCGGGCACGGTAAACCACACCCATGCGAGATTGGCGCCCAACAGCAGCGTCGTCGCCACGAATACCCAGCGGATGCCGAACCCGGCTGCGATGCCGCCGCCCAGCAATGGACCCAGGGAATTACCGAGGAACGTGGCCGAGGCGGTCATTCCGTAGATCGTGCCTCGGTTCTCCCGCGAGACGCTACGGCCGATCAATGCGTTGGCGGTCGGAAGGATGCCGCCGATAAACAACCCGACGGCGAACCGCTCCGCGACAAAGGCCCAGTAGCTGTCGACGAAAATCTGCGGTGCACTGGTCAGCGTGGCCCCCAGCAGGCAAATCAGCAGCACCTTGCGGTAACCGATGATATCGCTGCGATTGCCCAGGAACGGTGCCGAGAGCAAATTCGCCAGTCCGGTGATCGAAAATGCGACCCCCGCCAGCGTGGCGATGTGCGGCGGCGACCCGATCAATTCCTGCACGAAGATCGTTACAACCGGCGCGATGGTCCGCGTGCTGAGTTGCGCCATGAGCAACACCAGAAACAGCGCGCTCAACCCGGCGGTTCCGGTCATCAGCCCGATGCCTGCAAACAGCGACTTCGGTTTGCCGGACGTGCCGACCGGGGTAAAATCCTCATGCACCGCGGCCCATACAAGTGCCAGTCCAGCGCAAGTGATACCGGCGCACCAGAAGAATGGGGCGCGGTAGCTGCCGGTGATGTCGGCCAGGATACCGCCGATAACCGGCCCGACCAGTGATCCGATCATTTGGCCCGATGCCAGCCAACCCAGCGCATAGCCCAACCGGCGCTCGGGTACCTGGCTGGCAACCAAAGCGATGGCGGCGGAGGAAAATCCGGCGAACAGCCCCATCACCGCGCGGGCACCAAAGAACTGCCAGACGTTGGTTGAAAGCCCCATCAACGCCGTGAACAGCGCGATGGCGAAGCTTGACCGCAGCAGCGCCAGTTTGCGTCCCTGCCTGTCTGCCACGCGGCCCCATACAGGGGATGCGAACGCGGCGACAAATGAGGTGGTACCGGTGATGATGCCGGCCCAAATCTCCACACCCTCCACCGTCTCGACCCCGAGGCTCGGTAACAACAGCGGAATGATCGGGCTGAGAAAATTGATGGCGGCCGTCATGACGAACTGGATGCCGACCATCGCCCACAGGGTGCGTTGCCAGCCCGTATCGCCGGGCCGCACCTTCGGATAGTCCTGGCCTGTGTTGTTGTCCGGCGATTCCGTCATTGCCGGGGATGCTAACGGAACGGCAGCGGATGGGAAGGCCGGTTTGACACCGAGTTGGGTGTTTGGGACAACCGGCGGCATAACAGGAGGAAATGAACGGTCATGCCGGCACGCCAAGACCAGCTTCGGATCGGATTGCTGCTGCCGTCCTCCAACACCACGCATGATCCGGAATTTAACCGGATCGCGCCCGCCGGTTATCTTAGGCCGATGCCCGGGAACCCGTTCCGTTCTGGACAACACTGTGAAACGATGCAAAGCACCGTTCCGGTCACGCCATGAAAATAGCAATCCCCGACGACTATCAGGACATGGTCGATCGCCTGTCGTGTTTCTCTCTGTTGGCAGGTCATGAGGTGGTCCGCTACCGCGAACCGGCGGCCAGCCTCGACCAACTTGTCGAACGGCTGCATGGCGCGGAGGTTATCGTCGCGATCCGCGAACGGGTAAGCTTTTCCCGAGCGCTGATAGAGCGTTTGCCCAACCTGAAACTGATTGCCCTGGTCGGACGCGCGGCGACCACGATCGACTACGCGGCGTGTCAGGAACACGGCGTCCTGGTTTCCACCGGTGCCAGTAATTCCCCCATCGCTCCGGCCGAACTGACCGTCGCCCTGATTGTCGCGGCGCGCCGCAACATCGCGCTGG
>JANXLQ010000091.1 GCA_025355085.1 Rhodopila sp. | reverse complement strand
GTCCAGCCAGCGAAGGTGGAGGTGCGGTTATATTAGTATCTATACCGCAATATAACCGCACCGTCCGATACCGTGAATAAGATGGGCTAGAGCGTTTTCACGGCGACTGGAATCCCGCCGACGTCCTCCTCTCTGCATGGCCCGGCTCGTTCGGGCCACCTATCGCGGCATGTGCTGGAGTAGTGGCTCGGACGAGCCGGGCCATGACGTCGAAACGGGGATCAACTGTTTCCAGTCAGCGTGAACATGCTCTAGCGATCCTTGGTTCGGACAAAGATGTGGATGGCGGGACGTCGCCTGCTATGACAAGAAGAGGCCGAACAGTCAAAGTATTGATCCGGTGGTGTAAATACCAACCGCCGTGACTATTGACTTACCACAGTCTTACCTCGTCAGGTGGACTAAAGGGCGGCATACACGTCTTTTGTTAGTCTCAACAAAGACGTGGAGGGGGCGCCTTCGCGCAGCCTGACGATGCGAGAGCAACGGGCGCGCAGTGTTAAGGGCGGCCGGTGTGGAACTCGCAATGGCATTGGACCGTTTCCAGTCCCGCTGCACAGTCAGTGCTACTTCAGTTCAAACGTGAAAGCTTTCCCCGCAGCCGCAGCGGCCCTTTTCATTGGGATTGGTAAACGTGAAGCCCGACGTCAGGTTCTTGATCTCATAATCCATGACCGTGCCAATCAGGAACAAGGAAGCCTTGCGGTCCACAAGAACAGTCAGGTCCTTATCCTTCACGACCTCATCGGTCGAAGCCGGCTCGTCCGTCCACGACATGTCGTAGGACATGCCGGAACATCCCTTCGTCTTGACGTCGATACGCAGCAGTTTGCCCTGCTCGCCCTTCTCGTACAGACCACGCAACCGTTCGGCAGCAGCGACCGTCAAGGTCATCAGGGGCGGCAAGGCTCGGATTTTACGTGGGGCAGTCGTTGTTGTGCTCATGGTCCAACCTATGTCGTGCCAAGCGATATCGCGATCAATCAGAACATATTCAATTGCAGCCGAGCTTCCTCGGTCATGCGGGAGGTATCCCAGGGCGGCTCCCAAACAGTCTCGACGTGGCACGATGTCACGCCAGGCACCATCAAAACGGCGTTTTGCACCATCTCCGGCAGTTCCTGGGCGCTGGGGCATGCGGGCGCGGTCAAGGTCATTTCCACCTTCACGCCGCCATCGTCGTTGATCTCCACGGCGTAGATCAAGCCAAGCTCGTAGATGTTCACCGGGATTTCCGGATCGTACACCGTTGCGATCGCCTCGATCAGCGTGTCTTCGCTGGGCAATCCAGACGTAACGACAGGCGTTTCGCCATCCGGGGTCCAGACAGTGTTGGCCGGGGTCACATTATTCACTGCTTGCCTCCTTCGCGCCATCCAGCGCGGCGATCAGGGCGTGCCAGGGTAGTGTCGCGCATTTCACCCTGGACGGATATTCGTGGACGCCCGCCAGCGGCGCCAAACGCTCGATCGGTTCGGCCAGCGACGGATCGCAGACCGGGCAGATGCCGGTGCGGGCCATTTCCCGAAAGGCAGCAAACAAAGCGCGCGTATTAGTTTTCGAGCGGCCCTGGACCGTTTCCGCCATCAGATCGGCCGAAGCCACACTGATCGCGCAGCCCCGAGCCTCAAACCCGACGCGGCCAATGCTGTCATCGGCGAACTTTACCCAGACCTGCACCCGATCGCCGCACATCGGGTTGTCGCCCTTGGCGGTCGTGTCGAAATCGTCCAGCCGGATGCCGTGCCGGGGTTTGCGGCCGTGATCCAGGATGACTTCCTGATAAAGGTCGCGCAGATCGTCGAAACTATCGGACGCGCTCACTGGAAGAACTCCCGCACCCGGATGATCCCGTCCACCAACGCATCGATTTCATCGTGAGTTGTATAGACACCGAAACTGGCCCTGGCGGTGCTGTCCAAATCAAAGCGACGCATCAGCGGTTCGGCACAATGATGACCGGCGCGCACCGCGATACCCTGACGGTCCAGCAGTGTCGCCACGTCGTGCGAATGGGCCTTGTCCAGCGTGAAGGAAATCACGCCGCCCCGATCCTGCGCCTGACCCAGGACGCGCACACCGTCCACGGTAGCCAACCGAGCGAGCGCGTGTTCGGTCAATGATGCCTCATGCGCCGCCATGGCGTCGTAGCCGATGGTTTGCACGTAATCGATCGCGGCCTTCAGACCGATGCCTTCCAGGATCGCCGGAGTGCCGGCCTCAAACTTGTGCGGAACGGCAGCCCACGTCGATGTTTCGTAGGTCACCGAGGAAATCATGTCGCCGCCGCCCATAAATGGCGGCATCCGCTCCAACAGTTCTTTCCTGCCCCACAGCACACCTATACCGGTCGGGCCGTATAGCTTGTGCCCCGTCCAAACGTAAAAATCGCAACCGAGTGCCTGAACGTCGATCTTGCGATGCACAATCGCCTGCGATCCGTCGAACATGACCTTCGCACCGTGGGCGTGCGCGATCTTTACGATCCGTTCGGCCGGTGTGATGGTGCCCAGCACGTTAGACATGTGGGTGATCGCCACTAATCCGACCTTGCCGTCTTCCAGCAGCGCCTCGAACGCATCCATATCCAATTCCCCGGCATCGGTAACCGGCGCGATGCGTAGTTCGATCCCGTGCGCGTCCCGCAACATCTGCCATGGAACGATGTTGGAATGATGTTCCATGCCGGAGATCACCACCGCCTGACCGGGCTTCAGGACGCCGCGCCCGTAGCTGTGGGCCAACAAATTGATCGCGCCGGTGCTGTTGCCGGTGAACACGATCTCTGACCGGTCATTGGCATTCATCAGGGCGGCGGCGGCATCGCGTGTGGCTTCGTAGGCTTCTGTTGTCCGCTCGCTCATCCAATGCAGGCCGCGATGAATGTTGGCGTATTGTGTCTCCATGGCATGAACCATGGCATCGATGACTATCCGGGGCTTTTGAGCAGAGGCCGCACTGTCAAGGAACACCAGCGGTTTGCCGCGAATGGTCTGCTTCAGAATTGGAAAATCTTCCCGAATTCTGACGACATCGAACGCGACGGGATTGGTCATCACGTTCATGCTTTTTGCCTTTCCCACCACTGTTCCACCGCAGTTTCAAGCCGGTTGCGGATCGTCTCATCGGCAACCGCATCCAGGGCCTCGGCCAGGAAGGCCCGCACCAGGATGGAGCGTGCCTCAGTGTCCGGAATGCCACGGCTACGCAGGTAAAACATTTGCTCGGCGTCAAGTTCGCCCACGGTGGCGCCGTGGCTGCACTTCACGTCGTCGGCGAAAATCTCCAGTTCCGGCTTGCAATCGATTTCCGCGTACGGTGACAGCAGCAGAGCCTGATTCATTTGATAGCCGTCGGTTTTCTGCGCAATCCGAGCGACCTCGATCTTTCCTTGGAAGACGCCGCGGGAACGGCCGGCGAGAACGTTCTTCACAGTCTGGCGGGACGAACACCCCGGCGCGGCATGCCCAACAACAGTTGTGAAATCGGCATGTTGCGAACCGGCCAGGATTTGCGCCGCGTTCAGATGCACCATGGCGCCGGAGCCGCTGAGTTGAACGCGCACCTCGGTCCTCGACAACCGGGCACCCAGGTTCAGGGTGAAGCTGTCATAGGTGCCCCCGGTTGCGACATCGGCATAGGTCGTGGAGACGTGGAACGCCGTCGCCGCTTCGTCCTGCAATCGGATATGCGTCAGATACGCCCCCTCCGCGACATGAATTTCGGCGACCGTGTTCAACAGATAGCGGCCTTTGCCGGCGGAGATTTCCACGATCGTCAACGTGGCGCCCTTAGCCAGACGAATGCTGTGGCGCGGATGAAAGTCGCCGTCGCCAGTTGCGATGCTGACCAGTTGCACCACACCGGCATCGAATCCGGCCGGCACATGCAGGGCCGCGCCATCCCGGGCGAGCATGGTGTTCAACGCCACCATCGGCTCCCGATCCGGCCAGCTTAGGGTGCCAAAATCCGGCTGATCGGCGAAACAGGCGAACCCGGCCGGCGGCATGACCGACAAATCGGTGCGCAGCGTGCCATCGGCGAACACAACCCTCGGTGCGTCCAACAGCAGCAGTTCGGCCAGGACCGTCTCAGCTTCGTGGCGAGGCGCGCTGTCGGGCTGGAAGTCGGCTTCCGCGACCGGCCGAAGGCTGGTGTATTTCCATGCCTCGATCCGGCGCTGCTGCGTCCCGCCGGGCAAGCCGGACGTCTTGAACGCAGCGGCAGCAGCCGAACGCAGGGCGGAGTCGCCGGGAAGACGGCCGGCCAAACCCTCGTAGCGCTGCAGGAAGCCTGTTGCTCCGGTGTTCACGCGGCCTCCGCGATCATGCCGGCATAGCCGCTCTTTTCCAGTTCCTTGGCCAATTCGGGTCCTCCCGAACGCAGAATGCGGCCATTCGCCAGAACATGAACGCGATGGGGCACGAGATAATCCAGCAATCGCTGGTGATGGGTGATGACGAGAGCTGAAAATTCCGGGCCACGCAGCGCGTTCACGCCGTCGGCGACGATCTTCAACGCGTCGATATCCAGACCGCTGTCGGTTTCATCGAGGATCGCCAATTTTGGGCGTAGGATTGCCATCTGGAGAACTTCGTTACGTTTTTTCTCGCCACCGGAGAACCCGACGTTGACGTTGCGCTTCAGCATGTCGTCCGGCATGTGCAACCGCTTCGATTCCGCCCGCGCCAGCTTCAGGAACTGCACCGCGTCCAGCTCGGACTCGCCATGCGCGCGACGGATTGCGTTCAGGGCGGTGCGTAAGAAGTTCGCATTGTTCACGCCCGGCAATTCGACAGGCGCCTGAAATGCCAGGAACAACCCGGCGGCAGCGCGTTGTTCCGGTTCCATGTCCAACAGATCGATGCCGTTGAACGTGACCGTTCCACCGGTAACCGTATAATCCTCGCGCCCCGACAGGACGTAGCCAAGGGTCGATTTACCGGCCCCGTTCGGACCCATTATGGCATGCACCTCACCGGGAGGCACCGTTAGATCGACCCCGTTCAGGATTGGCTTATCGCCGATAGAGGCCGTCAGTCCCTTAATCTCAAGCATTCGAATTATCCCACCGATCCTTCTAGGGAAACCGCCAGGAGTTTTTGCGCCTCGACGGCGAACTCCATCGGCAATTCCTTCAACACATCCTTACAGAAGCCGTTGACGATCAGGCCAACCGCGTCTTCTTCCGACAACCCGCGCTGCCGGCAATAGAATAACTGGTCGTCGGCGATTTTCGACGTGGTCGCCTCATGTTCGACCTTCGCCGTCGGGTTCCGGCTTTCGATGTACGGCACTGTATGCGCCCCGCACTGATCACCAATCAGCAAACTATCGCACTGCGTAAAATTCCGCGCATTCGTGGCGCTCGGCAGCATCCGCACCAAACCGCGATACGTGTTGTTAGAGTGCCCCGCACTGATCCCCTTGGAGATGATCGTGCTGCGCGATCCCTTGCCGACGTGGATCATCTTCGTTCCGGTGTCGGCCTGCTGATGATTGTTGGTCACCGCGACCGAGTAGAACTCACCCACGCTGTCTTCACCCAGCAGAACGCAGGATGGATATTTCCAGGTGATCGCCGATCCGGTTTCCACCTGGGTCCAGGAAATCTTCGACCTGTCGCCACGGCAGGCGCCGCGCTTGGTGACAAAGTTGTAGATGCCGCCTTTGCCGTTCGCATCGCCCGGATACCAGTTTTGTACTGTCGAGTACTTAATCCGAGCATCGTCCATCGCAACGAGTTCGACGACGGCGGCATGGAGTTGGTTTTCATCGCGCTGCGGCGCGGTGCAGCCTTCCAGGTAGCTGACCTGACTGCCGGCCTCGGCGATGATCAAGGTGCGTTCGAACTGTCCCGTATTACGGGCGTTGATACGGAAGTAGGTGGACAATTCCATCGGGCAACGGACGCCCTTCGGAATGTACACAAAGCTGCCATCGGTGAAAACGGCACTGTTCAGGGCGGCGAAAAAATTATCCGCAACCGGCACGACGCTGCCGATATATTGCTTGACCAGATCGGGATGCTCGCGGATCGCTTCGCTGATCGGGCAGAAGATCACGCCAGACTTGCGCAGCGTCGCCTGGAAAGTTGTGGCGACGGACACGCTGTCGAACACGGCATCGACTGCGATCTGCGTGTTTTCAACCGTATCCGGATCGACGCCGGCCAGGAGTGCGCGTTCCTTCAGCGGTATCCCAAGCTTTTCAAACATCTTCAGCAACTCGGGATCGACTTCTTCCAGGCTTTTCGGGCCGGCCTTTTTCTTAGGGGCCGCATAATAATGCAGGTCCTGGTAATCGATCGGCGGATGATCGACGCGGGCCCACTGGGGCTCTTCCATCTTCAACCACGCGGCGTAGGCTTTCAACCGCCATTCCAGCATCCATTCGGGTTCTTCCTTGCGGGAAGAAATCAGGCGAATGATGTCTTCGTTCAGCCCCTTGGGCGCGAAGTCCATCTCAATTGTCGTCTCGAAGCCCCACTTGTAGCCGGACTGCGTGACGGACTGAACCGTGTCGAGTGTTTCGGTAACAGCGGCCATGAAAAAATCCTATTCAGCGGCCGTTTGAAGGACGGCCTGAGGGCGTGTCATGCTGGACGAATGTATGCGGAAAGCCGGCAACGGCGCCGCCTGCATGTCAGCGAGCGTGATGCTGGACAATGCGGAGTGGATCGCATCGTTCACCGGGTCCCACCGCCCGCGCATCGGACAAAGCCCCTGAGATTCACATTCAGAGGTTGAGCCTTCGACGCAGGCTGTCAGCGCGATGGGTCCATCGACCGCCGCGATCACGTCGGCGATCGGAATGGCCGACAATTTCCGGTTCAGGCGATAGCCACCTTTGGCCCCGCGCTGGGACGAAACCAGATCACTGGCGGCTAGCGTTTTCAACACCTTCGCGACAGTGGGTTCGGGAATTCCGGTCGCGGCCGCTATGCCGGGAGAAGTCTGCACGCCCTCCATTCCGGACAGGCGCACGAGTACCACGACGGCATAGTCCGTCAGCTTCGACAGCCTGAGCATGGCGTGCGAACCTTTGCTTTCTAAGCGTTGCGATTATCCGGACTGGGGTAGTCCTGATTGGACGGCAAATGGCGTATCCGAGGGGCAGCGTCAAGGGGTTCGCGTGCTCGGAATGCCATTTCATCGCTTTCCCTTGTGATAGCCGCCAACACATCGTCAGGAAGCGCGCCCCCGTCACCGTTGCCCCCTCACCGTTTCCCCATCAGGCGTTCCCGGGTTCCCAAGCCCGCCGAACCACCCTAGTTTCGGCCGCTTCGCATCCAGGAGGAAATGATGCCAGGTATGATGGACGGTAAAGTCGCGGTGGTAACCGGGGCGGGCGGCGGAATTGGGCGGGAAATCGCCCTTATGATGGCGGCTGCGGGCGCCAAGGTGATTGTAGCAGACATCGGCGCATCGCTGACCGGTGAGGGTGGCTCCGCCAGCCCGGCGGAACAAACCAAGCAGTTGATCGAGCAAAAAGGCGGCGCTGCGGAGGTCTGCATCGAATCCGTTGCCGCCTGGGGCTCTGCGCAGAAGATCGTTCAGGCCGCGCTGGACCATTACGGACGCATCGACGCCGTGGTGAACAACGCCGGCATTTTGCGCGACGTGATCTTCCACAAAATGACCGAAGACGACTGGATGTCCGTCATCTCGGTCCATCTGAACGGGTCGTTCTTTGTGTCCCGCGCCGCCGCCGAACATTACCGTAAGCAAGAAAGCGGCACGTTCGTCCATATGAGCAGCACATCCGGGCTGATCGGTAACTTTGGGCAGGCGAACTACTCGGCGGCCAAGCTTGGCATGACCGCGCTGTCGAAGTCGATCGCTCTGGACATGCAGCGCTATGGCGTGCGCTCGAACTGCATCGCGCCGTTCGCCTGGAGCCGTATGACCAGCTCCATCCCCGCCACCACCCCGGAACAACAGGCTCGCGTGGCCAAAATCCAGCAGATGACGCCGGATAAGAACGCGCCGATGGCCGTGTATCTGTCGTCGGATAAGGCCAAGGACGTGACCGGGCAGGTGTTCGGCTGCCGGATGAATGAGATGATCCTGTTCAGCTCCCCCCGCCCGACCCGGATTGTGCATCGTGCCGAGGGCTGGACGCCGGAGACGATCGCCGACCATTGCATCCCGGCGATGAAGGCGGCGTTCATGCCGCTGGACCGTTCGGGAGAGGTGTTCGGCTGGGATCCGGTTTAATCTAAGACGCGGTAGCGGCGGGGGATTAACCCCCCGCCGCGATCCGATTTCACAACTCCCGCACCATATCCTTCATGACCAGCGCCTCGTCCGACGCCGGGTGACCAATCAGGCCGCTGCCATCTCGCGCAGCACGTACTGTAGAATGCCGCCGTGCTTGTAGTACGCGACCTCATCGACCGTATCGATCCGGCAGATTAAAGGTACGGTATCGACCGTCCCGTTGGAGCGGTGGATCACCAGCGACAACTCCATCCGCGGCGTGATCTCGCCTTTCAGCCCGGTGATGTCGATCAGTTCGTCACCGACGATGTTCAGCGACTTGCGGTCAACCCCGTCTTTGAACACCAGCGGCAGCACGCCCATGCCGACCAGATTCGACCGATGGATACGCTCGAAGCTCTCGACGATCACCGCCTTCACGCCCAGCAGCATCGTGCCCTTCGCCGCCCAGTCGCGAGACGAACCAGTGCCGTATTCCTTGCCGCCGAAGATGACCAACGGCACGCCTTCGGCCTTATACTTCATGGCCGCGTCGTAAATCGGCATTTCCGCGCCGTCCGGCAGGTGCTTCGTCATGCCGCCTTCGACATT